>CALMQI010000038.1 GCA_937871935.1 uncultured Burkholderiales bacterium | reverse complement strand
ACATCGCGGACCTCCAGCCGATCGTGCAGCAGCTGCGGCTCGAGCGCCTGATCCGCGTGGTGCGCGGGATCGAGGTCACGCCGTTCGTGTTCGTCGCCGCGGACGCGCCCCGGCCGGTGGTCCTGCTGGGGCTGCTGCTCACCGCCGCGCTGGAGGCGGCGGCCCCTGACCAGGTCATCGCGCTGGTGGTGCTCGCCGACGGCATGGGCGGCTACAACGCGGGCGAGGTCGCGAGCGGAATCGCGGTCAAGACGATCACGAACCTGGTGCGCGAGGCCTACCTGGCACAGGAACTCGAAGGCAGCGACAAGTCGACCGGGCTGCACCGGCCCAGCATCATCCTCCGCGACGCCATTGCCCGCGCCAACAAGATCATCCACCAGACTTCCAAGACCCAGACCCAGTGCGAAGGCATGGGCACGACGGTCGTCGCCGCGCTGCTGCACGCGATTCAAGCGCCGCTGTGATCACGTCTTGCTGGAAAACAACGAGGTCGCCTTCCAGCACGAGTAGCGACGCTGCGCGGCGACGATCAGGTATTCGGCCGCGACGCGGTAGCCTCGGCCCTCGCGCGACGGCTCGATCGCCTCGAGGTATCGAGCCTGCACTCGCTCGCGCACCGTCGCGTCGAAGCGCGACCAGGCCAGCGCGACAGGCCCGCCGACGAATGCCGCGGCGCAGGCTTCGTCGGCATCGGCATAGGCCAGCGAATCGCTGCGCCGCCGCTGCGCGCTGACCTGCAGGCCGGCCGCTGCGCAGCGGCGAGCGAGCGCGTCGCCCTGGCCGAGGCCGAAGAACAGCGGGCACACCTCGCTGCGCACCTCTGCGTCGACGATGCCGAACAACGGCGCCCAGCCGCAGCGCGCGCGTTCGCCCCACACCGCGAGCACCGCGCGGCCGCCCGGGCGCAGCACGCGGTGCAGTTCGCGCAGCGCGACATCGGGGTCGGGCACATACATCAGGCCGAGCGCGCACAGCGCCAGGTCGAAGCTGGCGTCAGGCAGCGCGAGCTGCTCGGCGTCCATGCGCTCGAAACCGGCGTGCCCCAGGCCGAGCGACTGCGCACGCTGTCGGGCGGCCTGCACCATCGCATCCGCAAGATCGACGCCGAGCACTCGCCCGGCCGACCCGACGGCGCTTGCCGCTGCGACCGACACGACACCCGCACCGCAGGCCACGTCGAGCACGGCCTCACCGGGGGCCGGTGCGGCCAGCGCCAGCATCTCGCCGTGCACGCCGGCGAGCGGGCCGTGCCAGTGGCGCGCGTAGGCGTCGGCGGCCCGCTCCCAGCCGTAGCGCTGGACGCGGCGTTGCAGGCGGGCATCCATGGCGTGGATCATGCCCGCGTGACGACGACCTCGAGGTACTCGCTCGGCACGACCAGTGATGCAGGGCCGGCGCGGTTCAGGTCTTCAAGCAATTCGGCCAGCTCACCGGCCAGTGCCTCGGCCTTGTCAGGGGTCTGCGCCGAGA
The DNA here is from genome assembly GCA_937871935.1 of uncultured Burkholderiales bacterium. Taxonomy (GTDB): domain Bacteria; phylum Pseudomonadota; class Gammaproteobacteria; order Burkholderiales; family Burkholderiaceae_C; genus JAEUPI01. Next base: position 2,319 of record CALMQI010000038.1, on the reverse strand, counting down.
ACGCCTTGTTCACCGGGCCGTACCAGGTGCGGAAGACGTCGACGAAGTTCGCCGCCGAGCGGTAGCGAAACACGAAGTGGCGCGGCGTGGCCTGCACCGCCGCGGCGGCGTCGCCGAACAGCGTGCGCAGGTGCGCCTCGGTGCCCCACAGCGACGGTGGCTGCACGCCCGCCGGCGGCGGCACGTAGCGACCGAGCACCTTGAACATGCGGCCGATCAGGCTGTCGGGCGTCCAGTTCGCGAGGCCGATGCGGCCACCCGGGCGCACCACGCGGGCCAGTTCCGCGGCCGCCCTGGCATGGTCGGGCGCGAACATCACGCCGAAGGTCGAGACGGCGGCGTCGAAGCTCTCGTCAGCAAACGGCAGCGCCTCGGCATCGGCAGTCTGAAACGTGACCTCGAGGCGTTCGGCCCGCGCACGTTCGGCGCCGCGCTCGAGCAGGCTGCCCACATAGTCGGTCGACGTGACGAGGCAGCCGCGGCGCGCCGCGGCCAGCGTCGCATTGCCGTTGCCGGCGGCGACGTCGAGCACGCGCTCGTCGGTCTTCAGGTCACAGGCCTCGGCGAGCGACTCGCCGACGATCTGCAGCGTGGTGCCGATCACAGCGTAGTCGCCGGTGCCCCAGGCGGCCTGCTGGCGGGCCTTAATGGCGGCGAAGTCGACGGGTGCGTTCATGTGGATCTCCAGTGGTGGGTGCCGGCGCTGCGGCGCGGTGACCCACTGTCGCCGTGGGCAGGGTGGGCCGTCCTGCCCGTGCGTCGCCGCCCCCTGCCCGCCAGTCCGCCGTGCCGGCATGGGCTGTCCGTGCGTCCGCGCCTGCAGTCCGAGCGTCCGCGATGTGCTCGGGTCGGAGCCGGACCGCGGGTGATGCGGCCGCTTCGCGTCAGAATCGGCGCTCGCCTTCGACGGGAGCAAGGCCATGGGCATGGAACAGATCGCGGCGTCGATGGAACGGGTGGCTTCGGTGTTGCGCCGCAAGCCGCATGCGGGGGTGAGCGAGGACTCGGCGGCCACCGCACGTTGGGACGGCGGCCTGCGCGCGAGCGTGCGCAGCGACGCGGGATATTCGGTGGCTACCGACATGCCGGTCGAGATCGGCGGCGAGGCCAGCGCGGTGACGCCGGGTTGGCTGCTGCGCGCCGGGCTGGCATCGTGTGCCGTGACACGCATCGCCATGGCTGCTGCCGCCGAGGGCATTACCCTGGCGACGCTCGAGGCGCGCGCGACGAGCCGGTCCGACGCGCGCGGACTGCTCGAGATTCCCGAGCCCGACGGTCGTCCGGTGTCCGCCGGTCCGCTGGCGATGGACCTGTACGTGCGCATTGGCGCACCCGGCATTTCGGCCGACCGCCTGCGCGCACTGGTCGCATCGACCGCGGCCTGCTCGCCGGTGACCTGCGCGGTTGCGCAGCCGCTGCCGGTGACGCTGCACGTCGAGCTGGCGCCGTGATGGACGCGCTGTCGCAGACGCTGGGCGTGGTGCGCCTGGTCGGTGCGATCTTCCTGCACGGTCGTTTCACGGCGCCTTGGTGCTACCAGTCGCCGCACGCCGATGCCGCGGCGCCCTTCCTGGAGCCGACGGCGGAGCGGGTCGTGATCTTTCACCTGATCACCGAGGGCGAGTGCTGGGTCGAGCTGGGTGACGAGCCGCCAATGCGCCTGGCGGCCGGCGACGCAGTGCTCTTCCCGCAGGGCGATGCGCACCGCATGGGCTCGCAGCCGGGCCTGCAGCCGGCGACGGGAGCACGGCTGCACGAGGTGCTGGCGCGCCGACCGCGGATGCTGGCCTATGGCGGTGGCGGCGCCACGACGAAGCTGGTCTGCGGCTACCTGGCCTGCGACGCGCGCCTGGCCCGCATGCTGCTGGCCGGGCTGCCGCCGATCGTCAGGGTCAGCGTGCGCGGCTCCAACGCCGGCGTTTGGCTCGAGGCCTCGCTGCGTTATGCGCTCGCCGAGGCGCGCTCACCGCGCCCGGGTGGCCAGGGCGTGCTGGCCAAGCTGGCCGAGGTGCTGTTCATCGAGGTGCTGCGCATCCACATGAACGAGCAGGCCGAGGGCCGCACCGGATGGCTGGCCGGCGTCAACGACCGCATCGTCGGCGCTGCGCTGCGCGCGCTGCATGCCGAGCCGGCGCGGCCCTGGACGCTGGAAGAACTCGCGCGCGTCGCCGGTACGTCGAGGTCGGTGCTGGCCGAGCGCTTCCCGCAGCTCGTCGGACCGGCGCCGATGCAGTACCTGGCGCAATGGCGCATGCTGCTGGCGTCGAACAGATCGGAAGAGCGTCGTGTAGGGAAAGAGTGTAGATCTCGGTGGTCGCC
>CALMQI010000037.1 GCA_937871935.1 uncultured Burkholderiales bacterium | reverse complement strand
CGTAGGCCAACTCCCAACCCCAGTCGCCCTGTTGTTCGGCATCGACCTCGCGCGCCTCGGCTTCGGCCATGCCACGCATCGCCGCGTAGGGCGCTACCTCGGCGTGGCGGTGGATGTCGGCGCGTACCTGTTCAGGCGACACGCTCGGCACGGCCGGTTCGCCCTCGAGCGGCTCGTCCGCACGCGCGCCGACCCAGCGCCGCAGCGCGGCGCGCGCCTTGGCGATGTCGCGCTCGGCGTCGTCGCGGCGGTCGGCCAGCGCCAGCGCCTCCTGCCGTGCCATCGTGCGCTCGGCCGGCATCGCGCCGCCGGCGGTGATGCGCGCATCGAGCGTGTCCTGCAGCAGCTTGTTCTCGCGATCCAGCTCGGCCAGCTGCGCGACGCGGCGCTCGGCATAGTGCACCGCCAGCCAGGCCAGCGTGGCGTCGCGTTGCACCGCAAGCTGCGCCGCGCTCAGCATCGCGCGCTCGCGCCCGATGCGCGCTTGCGCCAGCGATTCGCGCGCCGCGCGCTTGGCGCGGTTGGGCACGTCCTGCATCAGCGCGATGCGCTGCATCGTCATGAAGTCGCGCGTCAGGCTGTAGCGATCCGGGCCGCCGACGGGATAGTTCTCGACCCCGACGGCGAGCCTGGGATCGGGCAGCGTGCCGGCAGCGCGTTGCGCCGACTGCGCGCCGTCGAGCGCGTGTTGTTGCGCGAGCAGCGCTGGGGCCTGCTCGCGCGCCAGGCGCGCGGTTTCGGTCAGGCTCAAGGCCGCATGGGCGCTGGACAGCGCGGCCAGCGCGGCAATGGCGGCAGCAACGGGCAGACGGAAGGCAGTGTCAGGCATGGCGAGTCCTCGAGGCGAACAGAGACGGCGCGAAACGCACGCTCGCGCCGGGCACGGCGCGCGCGCGTGGCGGACCCTATTGCCGCAGCACTCGCAGCGCGATGTAGATCGGTGGTGCGCCCGGCGGCGGCTGCGCCGATGCGTCGGCCACGGCGGCGGTTGCGCCGGCCGAGCCCGGCAACGTCGTCGCGGCCCGCCAGTCGAGCACCGCCCAGACGCTGAATGTCGGCGTCGGCTCGGGACTCGGCGTCGCGTTGACGCTCTGCGTGCCCTTCTCGCAATGCGCCTTGCACAGCTGCGGTTGCTCGGGATCCATCGCGGTCGCCGGCATCCCGGCGCAGTCGGGCATCGCGGCCGCTTCGGCGGCGGCCGGCAACGCCGCCGCGTTGCCCTGCGGGCACAGGTAGGCGGCGGTCGCCCACTGGGCGCACAACAAGGCCATCACCAGCGCGGTGGAGAGCCGGCGCAGCAGCGATCGGGGCACGACCGTGACCATGACGGGCAGTGTAGGTTCGGCGCCTGCGTGCTGCTTGACCTAGGGCAAGCCGCCACGGACATGGATTCGCGCGCCGGCCATCATGGACTCACTGGGACGGCTTGATGTCGGTGATCACGAAGGCACCGGCGTCCGTCTTCTCGACCACGAACCGTACCTTGTCGCCGACCTTGACGGTCTCGAGCAGCGCGGCGTCCTTGACCTGGAAGACCATCGTCATCGGCGGCATGTCCAGGCTCTTGATCTCGCCGTGTTTGATGGTGATCTTGCGCGCCTGCTTGTCGATCTTGCGCACCTCGCCGGCGGTCGGCTCGGCGGCGCCGGCGACCGCCACCGCCGGACGAGGCTTGGCAGGGTCGTCGGGCTTCTGCTGCGCGAGCGCGGGCAACGTGCTGCCGGCCAGCATTAGCGCCAGCAGGAGGAGGGTCTTGTCTGTCATAGCGAGGCTCCTTCAACGATATAGGACTGGTACCGGACGGGCGCTTCGGCCCGGCGCGGGTGATTCAGGGTTTCGATCGATTTCCGTCACTCCTGTTCGCTGCCACCACCTTGATCCGGCCCACCATGCCGGCCTGGTAGTGGCCGGCGATCAAGCATGCGAAGCCGAAGTCGCCGGCGCGGTTGAATGTCCAGACGATCCGGCCGACCCGGCCCGGCGCCACATGCGCCATGTACGGCTCGTCGTGCTCCATGTTCGGAAACTTGACCATCAGCGCGGCGTGAGCGTCCAGTTCCTGCTGTGTGCCGATGACGAACTCGTGCATCAGCTTGCCGTCATTGCGCAGCACGAAGCGGATCGTCTCGCCCTGGCGGACCTCGATGTGCTCGGGCGTGAAGCGCATGGCGTCGGTCATCTTGACCTCGATGGTCTTGCGGGCCGCCTTCGCATCACCGGCGATGCCCCAGTCCTTCTGCTCCTTGCGCACCGCGCCGGCCTTGTCGGCATGCGTCTGCCCCTGGTGCGCGACGGCGCTGGCGCACAGCAGCGCCAGCAGTGCGGCGAACAGGCGGATCGTCGTGTTCATGAGCTGCCTCTTCGGTGAGTGGTCGAGCGCCGCCGGCACTCGCGTCAATGGCCCGAGTGCCCGCCGCCCGCGGGCTTGCGCGCACGGACCTCGACGTCCTTGGCCGGCCGCTGCTGCGGCGGCATCGACACGCCCCCTTCGGCCCTGAAGCGCGCCGGGTCGGGCAGCGCGCCGGTGAACTCGTAGGCCACGCTGCCGGGCCGGTGCTCGTACCAGCCCGGGTCGCTGTAGTCGCCGCGCTTCTGCCCGCTGCGGACCTTGACCACCGAGAACATGCCGCCCATGCCCACCGCGCCGAACGGACCGGTGCCGGTCATCATCGCGGCCGTGTTGTCGGGCAGCGGCATCTCCATTTCGGTCATGTCCTTCATGCCGCGCTCGCCCATCACCATGTAGTCGGGAATCAGTTGCGTGATCCGGCCCGCGAGGCCGGAATGGTCGACGCCGATCATCGTCGGCACGTTGTGGCCCATCGCGTTCATCGTGTGGTGGCTCTTGTGGCAGTGGAAGGCCCAGTCGCCTTCCTCGTCGGCCAGGAACTCGAGCTGGCGCATCTGGCCGACCGCGATGTCGGCGGTGACTTCGTACTGGCGCGTGCTCTTCGGCGTCGGGCCGCCGTCGGTGCCGGTGATCAGGAACTCGTGGCCGTGCAGGTGGATCGGGTGGTTGGTCATCGTGAGGTTGCCGATGCGCAGGCGCACCTTGTCCATGCGCCGCACCACCAGCGGGTCGATGCCGGGGAAGATGCGGCTGTTCCAGCTCCACAGGTTGAAGTCGAGCATCGTCATGATCTTCGGCGTCGCGCTGCCCGCGCGCGCACAACTGCGGCTCGAGGCCGCGCCTTCGGGCACGCCGGCCGCTGGCGTGACCGGCGCCGCCGGACGCGGCGAGGTCGAGCTGCTGCTGAAGGTCGAGGAACTGCCGATCGACCTCGAGCTGGATGGCGTACCGATCGACGTAAAGTATGCCGATGTCGTCAACGCGCGGGACATCGGTTCGATCAGCGTGCAGCGCGCATTTCTCGTCCAGAAGATCACCAAGCTTCGCTTCGACGACGGGGCGCTGCTGGCGGCGATCATCAGGAAGCCCAGCGAGGTCGAGGAGGTAACCCTGCTGCCGCTCAACGTCGTCAATGCCGTCCTGAGCACGCCGAGCGGCCTTTGGCAGGCGGCCTTCACCGATCAGCAGTTCAAGCAAGCTACATTGAAGCAGCTGGCGCAGCAGCAAGCGGACATCACCCAGCTGCAACAATCCAACCGAGCGCTGATGATGCAGGGTGCATCACCCATAGACGATTTCTCCAAGGAGAAATATGACCTCAATTGTCGAGACCCGGTGTCGACGACAGGCCTCATCAACCTCCTGCAATAGGAGGGTCGTGGGCCGGTCGCGGAGAGCCGCGCTCATCCTGCTGATGCACGGCGCGCGTACCGGCTACGGCTATGCCCGCCGCGTCGCACTGCTGCTCGCTTTCCTGTTACCGGGTGTGTTTGTCGATCCCGCAGTCACGCACGCCCAGTCGACAGTTGCACCGTCTTTCAGGATGCCTGGAGCGCTGCGCCGGTTACCCGAACCTCCGCCGACACCGGAAGAACCTTCGGGGGAAGTTGGAGCGAAGCTTATCATAGAAATCCGCGTCATTCCCATCGGCT
>CALMQI010000036.1 GCA_937871935.1 uncultured Burkholderiales bacterium | reverse complement strand
CGCAGACCCGCCGGGCGTTACACGGGGACGGGTTAGCGGTGGGACCAGCCGCGAAACGCCGCCAGCAGCGCGTTCCGGGCTTCGGGCGAGAGCGACTCTTCAGGCAGGCGGCCGAGCGCGCGGACGGTCTCACGAAATTGTTCCAGGTACGTGCGGCACGCGTCGCACGCCACGAGGTGTTCCCCGAACCGGGCGCGATCGAGCGGCGAGAGCCGACCCTCGAGGTAGTCGGTCACCACCTCGACGAGCTCGCGGCACGGCATCTCCGGCAGGTCCTTGTCGATCAGCCACTGCGTCAGCCGGGTCCAGAAATCCTTCGGCTTGCTGTCGGGATCGCTCTTGAGCTCACCCTTCTTGATCTGCCCCGGCAACAGGAAGCTGGCCGAATCGACGATCGGCGAGCCGTCGCGGCCGTAGATGCGGGCGCGCACCTGCGTATGCTGAGTGAGCCGACGCAGGATGGGGGTGACCTGCTCGGGCCGGATCGACAGCTCGAGCGCGGCAAAGCCGTCGCTGGATACGAGCGTGATGCGCTCGGCGAGCCGATGGCGATTCACATTGCGCTGCGCCACGGCCAGCGCGTCGGTCGACACGTCTGCGGCGTCGACGCGGCACCGCGGCCAGGTCATCGCCGCCAGCACCGCCAGGCTGCCGTTGCCGGTGCACAGGTCGAGCACGCGACGCGGTTCGCGCGGCAGCCACGCGTCGAGCACGCCGTTGGCCAGCACCTCGGCGATCAGCGAGCGCGGCACGATCGTGCGCTCGTCGACCTGAAACGGCACGCCCTGCAGCCAGGCTTCGCCGGTCAGATAGGCCGCCGGCTTGCGCGTGGTGATGCGCTCACCGATCAGCGCCTCAACGCTGAGCCGGTCGGCGGCAGGCACCGGCCGCTCGGCGACGCCAGCCAGATCGTCCAGGGGAAGGCCGAGCCGCCACAGCACGAGCCACGCCGCTTCGTCGAAGGCGTTGGTCGTGCCCTGGCCAAACGAAACGCCCGCCTGGTCGAGGCGGGCGCTGCTGCGCTCGATGAGCTCGAGGACGGTCATGCCAACAAGGTCTCCAATGTGCGCCGGTAGATGTTCTTCAGCGGTTCGATGTCGACCACGGCGACATGTTCGTCGATCTTGTGGATGCTGGCGTTCACCGGGCCGAACTCGACCACCTGCGGGCAGACCTTGGCGATGAAGCGGCCGTCGGACGTGCCGCCGGTGGTCGACAGCGTCGGCGTCACGCCGGTCTCGACGCGGATGGCTTCGGCCAGCGCCTCGCTCAGGCTGCCCGGCGTGGTGAGGAAGGGCTCGCCGCCCAACACCCAGGCCAGATCGTATTCGAGGTCGTGCTTGTACAGCGCCTCGACGACGCGGCGCTGCAACGAAGCGGGTGTGCTCTCGGTGCTGAAACGGAAGTTGAAGTCGACCACCACATGGCCCGGGATCACGTTGCCGGCGCCGGTGCCGCCGTGGATGTTGGACACCTGGAACGTGGTGGCAGGGAAGTACGCGTTGCCGGCATCCCAGGTGGCCGAGACGAGTTCGGCCAACGCAGGCGCGAGCTGATGGATCGGGTTGCGCGCGAGTTGCGGGTAGGCCACGTGGCCCTGGATGCCCTTGACGGTGAGCTTGCCCGACAGCGTGCCGCGGCGCCCGTTCTTGACCATGTCGCCGAGCCGTTCCACCGAGGTCGGCTCGCCGACGATCGTGCAGTCGAGCCGTTCGCCGCGCGCCTGCAAAGCCTGCACCACGCGCACCGTGCCGTCGACCGACGGGCCTTCCTCGTCGCTGGTGAACAGCAGCGCCAGCGCGCCGGCATGGTCGGGCCGTGCGCGCACCAGTTCCTCGGCGGCCACCACCATCGCGGCGATCGAGGTCTTCATGTCGGCGGCGCCGCGGCCGTACAGCTTGCCGTCGCGGTGCGACGGCACGAAAGGGTCGCTGCGCCACTGTTCGAGCGGCCCGGTGGGCACCACGTCGGTGTGACCGGCGAGCACGACGGTCGGGCCGGGCCGCGGGCCGCGGTGCACCGCCCACAGGTTGGTCACGGGGCCGTCGTCGGGACCGAACAGCAGCGTCTCGCAGCTGAAGCCGAGCGGACGCAGCCGCTCGGCCACCAGGGCCTGGCAGCCCTCGTCGCGCGGTGTCACCGACGGGCGGGCGATCAGCGCCTCGAGCAGGCGCAGCGTCTCGGCCACGAGCGTTTCAGCGCCGGGTCAGCGGCGCAGCGCGCGAGGCCGGCGCGTCGGGCACGACGTCGAGCGCGATCTCGGTGAAGAACGCGGTGTCGGGGTCTTCGCCCTTCTGCGGCGCCCGCGCAATCGGTGTCTGGTCGTTCTGCAGCCGCCACAGCAGATTGGTCGGCGAGTCGGCGTGCGCGAGGCCTTCGTCGCGGGTGATCAGGCCTTCGTTGATCAGGCGTGCCAGGTCGGCCTCGAAGGTCTGCGAGCCCTCGGCCAGCGACTTCTCCATCGATTCCTTGATCCCGCCGAATTCGCCTTTCTCGATCAGTTCGGCGATCAGCTTGGTGTTGAGCAAGATCTCCACCGACGGGATGCGACCGCCGGCGGCGGCACGCAGCAGCCGCTGCGACACGATGGAGCGCAAGCCCGACGACAGGTCGCTCAGCAGCGCAGGGCGCGACTCGGGTGTGTAGAACGACAGGATACGGCCGAGCGCGTGGTAGCTGTTGTTGGCGTGCAGCGTGGCCAGCACCAGGTGGCCTGACAGCGCATACGAGATCGCCGAGGTCATGGTCTCACGGTCGCGGATCTCGCCGATCAGGATGCAGTCGGGTGCCTGGCGCAGCGCGTTGCGCAGCGCGGTCTGCAGCGTCTCGGTGTCGCGGCCAACCTCGCGCTGGTTGATCAGCGAACGCTTGTTGCTGAACATGAACTCGATCGGATCCTCGATCGTGAGGATGTGCCCGGCGACCTGCTGGTTGCGCTCTTCCAGCATCGCCGCGAGCGTGGTGCTCTTGCCGGTGCCGGTGGCGCCCACCATCAGGATCAGCCCGCGTTTCTCGAGCACCAACTGCGACAGCAGCGGCGGCAGGTTCAGGCTGTCGAGCGACGGGATCAGGTGCGGGATATGCCGGATCACCGCCGCGGTGGAGCCGCGCTGGCGAAATGCCGACAGTCGGAAACTGCCGAGTCCTTCCATGGCCAGGCCGAGGTTCAGCTCGCCGGTGTCGTCGAGCTCCTCGAGTTGTTGCGGCGACAGCAGCTCGGCCAGCAACTGGCGCGGCTGCCCCGGTGTGAGCGACTGGTCCGACAGCTGCAGCATCTGGCCGTGGATCTTGATCAGGATCGGCATGTTGGCCGACAGGAACACATCGGACGCGTTCTTGTCGGCCATCATGCGCAACACCTTCTCCATGTTGCCGCCGCTCATGTTCGGTCCTTTCGCTTGGGGATGCTGGCTGCTGTCATGGCCTGAGGTCAGGCACGCAGCAGTTCGTTGATGCTGGTTTTCGAGCGCGTCTGCGCGTCGACCCGCTTGACGATCACCGCACAGTACAGGTTGTACTTGCCACCCGCCTTGGGCAGGCTGCCGCTCACCACCACCGAACCGCTCGGCACGCGGCCGTAGGAGACCTCGTCGCTGTCGCGGTTGTAGATCGGTGTGCTCTGGCCGATGTAGACGCCCATGCCAAGCACCGAGTTCTCCTCGACGATGACGCCTTCGACCACCTCGGAGCGGGCGCCGATGAAGCAGTTGTCCTCGATGATCGTCGGGTTGGCCTGCACCGGCTCGAGCACGCCGCCGATGCCGACGCCGCCCGACAGGTGCACGTTCCTGCCGATCTGCGCACACGAGCCCACGGTAGCCCAGGTGTCGACCATGGTGCCTTCGTCGACGTAGGCGCCGATGTTCACGTAGCTCGGCATCAGCACCACGTTCCTGGCGATGAAGCTGCCGCGCCGGGCGACGGCCGGCGGCACCACGCGCACGCCGGTGGCGCGCATCTCGGCTTCGTCGAGGTGGGAGAACTTCGGCGCGACCTTGTCGAAGTAGCCGAACTCGCCGGCATGCATGGCCCGGTTTTCGTTGAGGCGGAAGCTCAAGAGCACTGCCTTCTTGATCCACTGGTTGACCTGCCAGTCGCCCACGCCCCTGCGCTCGGCGACGCGGATGCGCCCGCCGTTCAGGTCGGCGATGGTCTGCTCGACCGCCTCGCGGATCTTCGGGTCGGCATTGGTCGGGTTCAGCGCGGTGCGGCCTTCCCAGGCCAGGTCGATCACGGATTGCGACGGGTGGCTCATCTCGGTCCCTGCAGTGACTGGGTGTAATGCACGATGCGCTGGGCGGCTTCCAGGCACTCGGCCGTCTCGGCCACCAGCGCCATGCGCACTCGTCCTGCCCCGGGGTTGACACCGTGCGCATCACGCGCGAGCAGGCTGCCTGGTAACACCGTCACATTGTATTGAGCGAGCAGACCGCGAGCGTAGGCGACATCGTCGTCGCCCGGTACTTGTGCCCACAGGTAGAAGCCGGCGTCGGGCAGGCGCACGTCGAGCACGCCGGCCAGCAGCGGCGTGACGTGCGCGAACTTGGTCTGGTAGAGCGCGCGGTTGGCCTGCACATGGGCCTCGTCGCTCCAGGCGGCCACGCTGGCGGCCTGCACGACCGGGCTCATCGCGCTGCCATGGTAGGTGCGGTACAGCAGGAAGGCCTTCATGATCTCGGCGTCGCCGGCGACGAAGCCCGAGCGCATGCCCGGTACGTTGGAGCGCTTGGACAACGAGGTGAAGGTGATCAACCGGCGGAAGTCACCGCGGCCGAGCGCCTTGGCCGCCTGCAGGCCGCCGAGCGGCGGCTCGGTGCCGAAGTAGATCTCCGAGTAACACTCGTCGCTGGCGATCACGAAGCCGTAGCGGTCGGACAGTTCGAACAGCGCCTGCCACTCGGGCAGCGGCATCACGGCGCCGGTGGGGTTGCCGGGCGAGCACACGTAGACCAGCTGTGTGCGCGCCCAGGCGGCCGGGTCGATCTGTGTCCAGTCGATGGCGAAGTTGCGCGTGGCGTCGCTGTTGGCCAGCGCGGTGCGCGCGCCGGCGAGCAGCGTGGCGCCCTCGTAGATCTGATAGAACGGATTCGGGCAGACAACGGTGGCGCCGTCCCTGGTCGGATCGATCACCACCTGGGCCAGCGCGAACAGCGCCTCGCGTGATCCGTTGACCGGCAGTACCTGCGTCGCCGGATTCACCGTCACGCCGTAGCGGCGTTGCAGCCAGCCGGCGATCGCCTCGCGCAATCGGGGCTCGCCGATCGTCGGCGGGTAGACCGCCAGCCCCCTCATCGCGCCCTTGAATGCGTCTTCGATCAGCGCCGGCGTTGCGTGCCTGGGCTCGCCGATGCCCAGGCTGATCGGCGTCAGACCCCCTGTGTGCTGCACACCTTGCGTCAGTTCGCGCCAGCGCTCGAAAGGGTAGGGGTGCAGCCGGCGAAGCAGCGGATTCATGCACCGATTATCGGCGAGCGCCCGACAGGTCCTCCAGCGCGGCGGGATCAGGCGGGGCTGGCCAGCAGCGACTCCAGCTGTGTGCGGTCCCGGCGCAGGAACGCCAGCAGCAACGCCCTGACCTGCCGGAGCGTTCGGGGCGCCAGCAGGTGCAGCAGGCCGAGGTACACAGCCGTGCCGGCCACGGCGGCGATCAGCGTGGCGGGAATCGCCGGCACGAGTGCCTCGAGCATGCGGGTCAGCGTCCAGATCGACCCTGCGGCGGCAATGGCGGCAGTCAGCGGCGCGAGCGTGCCGGACAACTGGTCGGCCACGCCGAGACCGGTCGCGCGTCGAATGCACAACGCGGCCAACGGCCAGGTGGCGAACTGCCGGACCAGCATCGCGAGGGCGGCGCCGGCGATACCCCACGATGCGAGCAAGGGAAACGCCAGCAGACTCGCGGCGCAACCAGCGGCAAACAGCAGCGCCGTGGCGCGCACATGCCCGGTGCCGAGCAGGATCGCCGAGTTGTAGGCGCCGGTGGCCAGTCGCACACCGCCGAGCATCAGCAGCTGCGTTGCCGGCACGGCGGCCAGCCAGTGCTCACCGAACAACGGCGGCAACCACCACGGCGTCACCGCGGCCATGCCCAGGTAGAGGGGAAACACCACGAGGCGCGACGCGCCGTACAGCCCGACGATGCTGCGGCGCATCTGCGCCGCAGCGTCCTGCAGACGTGCGCACGTGCTCATGGCGACGCCATGCAGGGGCTCGGTCAGCAGCCGCGAAAGCTCGCCATAGACGCGAATCGCCAGCATGAAGATGCCCAGCGCCTGCGTGCCGAGCAGATGCGAGACCAGCAGCCGAGGCAGATGCAGATCGGCATAGCCGACCAGGTAGGTGAGCAGCACGCCCGCATTGAAGCGCCACAGATCGCGCAAGTGCCGCAACCGGCCGCGCGCCAGCGGCCGCCATGCCACGGCGAGGAAGGCGCCGACCACCGTGACCAGCGCGCGCAGCGCTTCCATCGCCACCAGCGTCCAGATGCCGCCACCGCGCAGGGCGAGGATGATGCCGACGGTGCACGAGGCAATCGTGGCCGCGGCGCCGATCTGGGCGGCGGCCTTGAATCTGAGGTCGCGCGCCAGCAGCGCCATCGGCACGCGCGAGGCCACCGCCAGCGGCAGCACGGCGGCCAGCGCCAGCACGATGTCGGCAGCGTCCGCCTGGCCCGCCAGCGCCGCGAGCGGCAACGCGAGGGCAGCCATCAAGCAGGCTGCGATCAACGCGAGCGCCGTGGTCAGCCAGAAGGTGGCATCCACGTGCCCGGGTTCGATTTGCCTGCGCTGGACGATCGAGTCGGTGAAGGCACCGCCGCAGATCATCTCGGCAATGCCGTAGACCAGCATCGCCACCCCGAACAGGCCATAGGTGGTTGGGCCCAGTTCGCGCGCGACGATGGTCAGCGCCACCAGGCTGAGCGCGACCTGCAGCAGGTTGCGCGCCGTGGTCCACAACGCACCTTCGAAGAAGCGCAGCGCGATGGAGCCGGCGGGGTCAGACATCGCCGCGACTGGCCAGACAGGCGGTGTGCGCGGCGTCGATCTTCACATCGGCAAGATGCCAGGCGCAGCCGGCGGGCGCCGGGTTTTCGTCGTACAGCAGCGAGGCGTGCCCATCGGCGCCGTCGACGATCGCGATGGACTTCAGGTCGCGGCTCATGCCCTCACCGATGGCCTTGATGTAGGCCTCCTTGCGAACCCAGGTCCGCGCGAACGCCTGCGCTCGTGGCCCGGGCGGCAGGCGATCCAGCCAGTGCTGTTCCTCCGGCGCGAGTACGCTGCGGAAGTCGTCGATCTGCGACATGTTCGGCCGGATGGTCTCCACGTCAACGCCGATCGGACCGTGTTCGTCGATGGCCAGCAGCACCCAGTCGCCGGAATGACTCAGGTTGAAGTGCGGGGGTGACGGCAGACCGTCGAGCATCGGCTTGCCGTACGCGTTCTGGGTGAAACGCAAGGCGCGTGGCGCGATCCGAAGGCGACGGCCCAACCACTGTCTCAGCCTGGCATGGCCGACGATGTAGCGTGCGGCATCGTCGCGGCGTGCGAATCGCCTGGCTCGGTCGCGTTCTGCCACGCTGAGCAGGTCCCACAGGTCGTCCACATGGGACTCTTCTTCCACCATGTGCAGTCGCAAGAGGGTCAACCCTGCGCGCTCCGATTCGTGCAGCGCCGTCTCCATCAAGACAGGTGCCGTCAAGTCTCGGCCCTCCCCGCGGTTTCGAGCAGGCTGCCGAGCACTTGTGCCAGAGCGGGTGCGTGCTCGGCATCGAGCATCGCCTCGTGCTGGCAATCCATGCTGGCCATTTCGACACCGCCGCCAGCCAGCGGACCCCAGCCCATCTGCGGATCGCTGTCGTCGACGCCGGGGTCGACCGCGCGCCGCAGGGCCCGAATGAGCGTGACGCGGCCGGTGTACGGCGCAGGTTGGTAGGCCGCCCAGGCGTCGTAGACCGGCCGTGCGCGGGCCTCGATGTCGCGCACCAGTGTGGCCGAACGGTCGACTGCCACATGCGACTTGAACACGGAGAGTTCCACCGTGTTGGCACTCATTCCCAAGTACTTGCGCAAACGCTTGATGCGCTCGACGACGTAGGCGGCGGCGTCGCCGGGCTCCTGGGTCAAGGCGTGCTGCAGATGTGCGCCGACGCGCGCGACGAATGGCCGAAGTCGGGGATAACCGGGCGCTGCACAGTCGAGCAGCGCCAGCAAACCGACCGATTCACCTTCGGCGCGCAGCTGCTGCGCCATCGCGTACACGATCTTGCCGCCGAGCGAGAAGCCAGCCAGATGGTACGGACCTCGCGGTTGCAGGCGCCGCATGTCGGCAACCATCTGGTGCGCCATCGCCTCCAGCGCAAGGTCGCCGTCCTCGAGACTGCGCAGCGAGTTGATGTCCAGCACGTGCAGCGGCTGATCGGTGCCGAGATGGCGCGACAGGGCGTGGAAGGGCAGGATCGCGCCACCGAAGCCGGAGACGAAAAACAACGGCGCTCGCCGGCCATGGGGCTGTACGCTGACAACACAGCCCGACGGCGGTGCATCGGCGGCACGTAGCAAGGCGGCCTGACGGCGCACCGTCGGGCCCTCGAACAGCGAAGCCAGGCCAAGGGTGCGCTCGAAGCGTCGCTCGACCGCGTCGAGCAGCCGGATCGCCAGCAGGGAGTGGCCGCCGAGGTCGAAGAAGCTGTCGTCGACGCTCAACGACGCGACGCCGAGCACCTGCATCCACACCGACTTCAACTCTCGCAGCAGCTCGTCCTCGTCGTCGGCCGGGCCCGCGGCAGGTCGGTGCTCGGGCGGCGGCAGCGCCGCGCGATCGACCTTGCCGTTGGGCGTCAGCGGCATCGCCGCCAATGTGACGATGAACGCAGGCACCATGTACGGCGGCAACGCTCCGGCGAGCTGCTGCTGCAGTTGCGCCGCCTGCGGCGTCGGCCCATCCGCGGCCGGCACGACGTAGGCGACCAGACGCTTGTCACCGGAAGGCGCGGGCTGAAGTTCGACGATCGCCTGGGCGACGGCGGGCAGCCGACGCAGCGCAGTCTCGATCTCGCCGAGTTCGATGCGGAAGCCGCGAAGTTTCACTTGACGGTCGGTGCGTCCGATGTACTCCAGGGCGCCGTCGCGCCGATAGCGCACCAGGTCTCCGCTGCGATACAGCCGGTGCCCGGATCGGAAGGGATCTGCGACAAACCGATCGGCGGTCAGCTCAGGGCGGTTCAGGTAACCCCGTGCGACGCCCGCGCCACCGACATACAGCTCGCCCACCGCGCCGGGCGGCACCGGCCGGCGTTGTGCATCGAGCACGTGGCAGATGGTGTTCGCGATGGGTCGCCCGATCGGAATAGTTGTGTCGGATGCAGCGATCTCGTGCCAGGTGGCGAAGGTGGTCGTCTCGGTGGGTCCGTAGACATTCAGCAGCCGGCGCGGCGCGCCCGCAGCGAGCACGCGGCCGACGGCTGCCACGTCCGCCGCTTCGCCGCCGAACAGCAGCTGATCGAGATGGCGGAACATCGCCGGCGAGCGCGCCGCGTGCTCGTTGAACAGCGCCGTCGTCAGGAACATCGTGTTGATGCCCGCCTCGGTGATCCGCCGCTCGAGCGCCGTGGGACAGAGCAGTTCGTCGTGCGGCACGAACGCCAGCTGTGCGCCGGCGAGCAGGGCGCCCCAGATCTCGAAGGTCGCCGCGTCGAACGAGTGATTCGACGCCTGCGCCACCACGTCGGCCGGGCCGAGCTGTACATAGTCGGTGCCGAGCACGAGACGTGACACTGCGAGCTGTTCGACGGCGACGCCCTTTGGGGTGCCGGTGGAGCCGGAGGTGTAGATGATGT
>CALMQI010000035.1 GCA_937871935.1 uncultured Burkholderiales bacterium | reverse complement strand
ATTCACTTCCTGGACCGGGACGCCGGCTCCGGCCGCGATGCGGCGCTTGCGTGACGCCTTGAGTATTTCGGGACGCGCGCGCTCCTGTGCCGTCATCGAATTGATGATGCCCTCGATGCGGCCGATCGACCGGTCGTCCATCTGCGGCGCGCCCTGCGCCATCTGCGCGAGGTAGGTTGATAATTGCCCTGCGCCGATGATCAGCAGCCGCCAGCGCGGCCCGAACAACGCACGCAAGGTCTTGCCGTCGAACGCGAAAGACTCGCCTCGCGACGCCGATTCGATGTGCACGCTGCCGCTGTCCAGATCGAGCACACGCGCCACCAGCTCGTGACGCGCGGTGCGCTGCAGCACCTCGGTGATCCATGTCGTGTCACCCAGCGGCTCCTGCACCAGGCGCAAATTTCCGCCGCACGGCAAACCGAAACGCGCCGCCTCTTCCTTGCTGACGCCGTAGGTGACGAGCGACGGTTTGCCTACGCGTTCACCATGGCGCACGCGTTCGATCAGATCGTCTTCGACGCAGCCGCCCGACACCGAGCCGACGACCCGGCCGTCGTCGGCGATCGCCACCACCGAGCCCGGCGGGCGTGGCGCGGAGCCCCAGGTGCGCGTGGTCGTCGCCAGCACGACGCGATGGCCCTCGGCCGCCCAGGTGGCGACCTGCCTGAGCACCTGGAGATCGACGTTGTCCATGTCAGCGTTCCTCCGATATCGAGGCTTCGGCCCGGGCCGGCGGGCGCGCCGGCTCGGCCGCCGGCTTGCGACGACGGAAGTTCCACCACGGCAGCGCTCGTGTCAAGGACAGGATTTCCCCGCAGTGTGCGGCGGTGTAGCCGGGCAGTTCGCCGAGCGCGCTCGCGAGCGAGGGCTCGCGCAGCACGTGCAGCAGTTGTTGCACGGCGGGGTGCTCGAGCCGGTCGGCCAGGCAGACGAGGAAGTAGTCCTCCTCGATCAACGGCACGAAGTCCAGGCCGAATGCACTCGCCGCCGCTTCGATGCCGACGCCGGCATCGGCCACGCCGCTGGCGATCGCGGCGGCGACGGCCACGTGGCTGTCCTCGATCAGCGCGCAACCGTCGCTCGGCCGTTGCGGGTCGACGCCGTGCAGCGCAAACAGATGGTCGGTCAGCAGCCGGGTGCCGGAGCCGGGCTGGCGTTGCACGAAGCGGGCGCGGCCGTCCGCCAGGCCGGTGATGTCGCGCAACTGCAGCGGATTGCCGCGCGCGACCATCAGGCCCTGCATGCGCCGCGTGCAGCCGATCAGCTTGTGGCGGCCCGGCTTGAGCAGCGGCTTGAGCCCGCGCGCGAAGACGTGCGCGCCTTGCGTCAACGGCGGGACGTGGAAGCCGGCGACGGTGCAGTGGCCCTCGGCCAGCGCCCGCAGCGCGTCCAGGCTGCCGGCGAACTTGAGCTCGATGTGCAGGCGGCGCTCGGCACTGGCCCGCTCGCGCAGCAAGGGCAGCGCCATGTCATGGCTGGCGTACAGCGTGAGCAGCTGTTGCGAGCCATCGAGCGCCTCGTCCAGTACGCGTTCGAGTTCGGCACGCAGCGCCTCGATGTGCGGCGTCAACCGCGCGCGGGCCCGCGTTTCGGCCCACAGCAGCCGCTCGGCAAACGGCGTCAGCCGTGCCGGCTGGCCCTGCGACCAGGTGACCAGCGGCTCGCCCAGCACCTCCTGCCAGTGCTTCAGGGCACCCCAGACATGGCGGTACGAGGCGCCGAGCGCGCGCGCCGCGTGCTGGATCGAGCCGCGCTCGCGCAGCGCCGACAGCAGGTCGAACAAGGGGTTCTGCACCTCGGCGCCTTGCTGGCCGCCGTGCTGGAAGCTGTACTGCAGGTGAACGCCTCGGTTCTTCATCGGTCTGGGCAGGTTGCCGCGCCGCTCGCAGCGGTAGGGACGGTCACGCGGACGACGACGATACCGCAGAAGCACCGTCGTGGTCCGTCACGGCGGGAATCCTTGACCGGCGCGCTTGCCCGCGCTCCTTGGCAGCCGGGACAATGCCGCATGGACCGACCCGACACGGCCCGCTGGACGGCGCTGCTTGGCGCACTGGAGCACGGCCTGCTCGAGCGGCAGACGGCCGTGCGCGCGCTGCTGCTGGCGGTGCTCGCCGGCGAGCACGTGTTGCTGATCGGCCCGCCCGGCACCGCCAAGAGCGAGCTGGCGCGGCGGCTGCACGGCGCGGTCGAGGCGGCGGGTTACTTCGAGCGGCTGCTGACGCGCTTCTCGACGCCGGAGGAGCTGTTCGGCCCGCTCTCGCTCAAGGCGCTGGAGGACGATCGCTACGAACGGCTGACCGCCGGCTTCCTGCCCACTGCCGGCGTCGCCTTTCTCGACGAGGTGTTCAAGGCCAACTCGGCGATCCTCAACGCGCTGCTCACGCTGCTCAACGAACGCGAGTTCGACAACGGCAGCGGCCGCCAGCGCACGCCGCTGCTCAGCGTGGTCGGCGCCAGCAACGAAGTGCCGGCCGACGAGGCGCTGCTGGCGTTCTTCGACCGCTTCCTGCTGCGCGTGCCGGTGGCGCCGGTGGCCGACGCCTCGTTCGCCGCGCTGCTGACGCTCGACAAGGCCACGTCGGCGGCCGGCGTCGTCCCGCTGTCGTCCGTCGAGCGCAAGGCCGTGCTGCGTGCGGCGGCGTCGGTGAGGCCGGGCGAGCGCGCCCTGGCCGCTTGCGCGTCGTTGCGGGCCTGGCTGGCCGCCCGGGGCCAGCCGCTGTCCGACCGGCGCTGGCGGCAGTGGATCGGGCTCATGCGCGTCGCCGCGGCCAGCGAGGGTCGCGACGAAGTCGACGAACTCGACCTGTGGTCGGCGCCGTTCGTGGCCGCCGCTGCGCCGCAGGACGTGCCGGCGCTGGCCCAGTGGTTTGCCGCCGAGCTGGTCGGTGCCGTCGCCCATGACGCACCCTGGCTCACGCACGCGGTCGAGGCCTTCGAGCGGCAACTGCAGATCGAGCAGTCGGCGACGCCCGACGATGCCCAGGGTGCGCAGGCCGCCGGCAAGCTGGCGCTCGCCCGCTCGATCGGCCGCGGCGACCGCGGCGGCGGCGACCCGGACGCCGGCATGCCGCGCATCGTGGCGCGCCCGCTCGAGGAACAGCTGCGCCGCCGTTACAGCCGTGTGCACATCGATGCGCGGGTGGCGCAGATCGACGAACCGATCGCCCAGGTGCTGGCGCAACAGGCCGACCTCGAGGCGCAGTGCGCGCGGCTGGCTGAGCGGCTGGCCGCGCGTGTGTGGCTGCCGCCCGAGCTGGCGCAGCGCCTGCTCGGCGCGCATCGCGCCACGCTGGCCATGCTGGCCGATCGGCTGGCCCGGCTGCAGAGCGTGCGGCGCGGCCTCGGCGAACTGCCGCTGCGGCCGCCCCATCACGACGACGTGGCGCCGCCGCCCGTGTCGCTGGAGCCCGCGGGCGCGGCTTGATCCAGCGATGAGCTCCGCGCCGCATCCGGTGGACGCGCCGTATCACCTGCTGCAGGGGCTGCCGCGGGCGCTGTGGCTGCCCGCCCTGGTGACGGGCGCTGGCGAGCGCGCCGCGCGGCTGCGCGACACGCGGCATTGGCTGGCCGCGCTGAACGCCGGGGCGTTGCCGGGCATCGAGGCCGACTTCGGCGATGCGCTGGCAACGCGGCCGCTGCGTGCGGTGGTCGGCGAGCTGCAACTGCCGGCGCTCGCGCGCGGCGTCCCGGCACTGGCCGAGCAGGTGCTGCGCACCCTGCTGTGGCACCTGGACCGCCTCGCGGACAAGCAGCCCCGGCTGACGCGGGCGCAGGCGGTCGCGGAGATGGCGGAAGAGTTTCGTGCCGAGTGGCAGCCACAGACGCAAGGCCTCGACGAGGAGCTGGCGCTGCTGCAGGGTTTGGGCGACCTGGCGCGGCTGCGGTGGGACGAACTGCGCGGCCACCTGAACACGCGTCCGCTCGCGCTGGCGCGCCGCGCTGCCCAATGGCTGAAGCTGCTGCCCGAACTGAACGACCTGATCCGCCGCCTCGGCCGGGCCGAGCGCAGCGTCGCGCTCCCGCCGGCGCCGCAGGCCCGCGCGAGTGATACCGCCGCGCCGCCGGTCGCACTGCGCGCGGTGCAGACGCGCCTGCCCGGTGCGCCCGGCGAGATCACCGGCGTGCGCTTCTCGGCGCGGCCCGAGCGCATGCTGGCCAGCGAGGCGGTGATGCTGCGCCATCCCGTGCTCAAGAAGTTGTGGCGCGCGCGCCATGCCGAGGCGCGTCTGCTGTCGTGGGACACCGAAGCCGTGCTGACCGACTGGCGCGTCGATCCGCAGGCGGCTGCACGGCAGGCCGGTCGGCCGCCCGAGCCGCAGGCGCTGGAGCGCGGGCCCATCATCGTCTGCCTGGACACGTCGGGCTCGATGCGGGGCGCGCCGGAGCACATCGCCAAGGCGATCGTGATCGCGGCCCTGCGCGCTGCGCACGACACCGGGCGCGCCTGCCGGCTGATCGCCTTTGGCGGGCCCGACGAACTGATCGAGCGTGACCTCGGGCGCGGTGCCGACGGCTTGCAGGCGTTGATGGACTTGATGGCGCAGGCCTTCGACGGCGGTACCGACATCCAGACCCCGATCGAGCGTGCGATCGCGACCGTGCACGACGAGCGCTGGGCAGCCGCCGACATCCTGCTCGTCAGCGACGGCGAATTCGGCTGCGTGCCCCGGACGCTGGCGCAGCTCGCCGACGCACGCCAGCGCTTCGGCCTGCGCGTGCAGGGCGTGCTGACCGGCGACCGCGAGACGATGGGCCTGCTCGAAGTGTGCGACGCGATCCACTGGGTGCGCGACTGGCGCCGTTATGCCGACGCCGCCGAGGGCGGTGACGGGCGGGGCTTCTCGCCGGTGCACAGCAAGAGCCTGACGGCGCTGTACTTCCCGAACGCGCTGGCCGGCCGCGCCGTGCCGCGCGATGACGCATGAGCCGCAGGGCCGCTCCCAAGGCGAATTCCGGCGTGCGCAGCACGCAGGATGCCCCATGAGCGTTGCAGCCGAGATGATCGCCCTGCTGCAGCGCGCCGGCGAGCGGCGGGCCTGGCCCCGCGTGCGCGCGCTGCATCTGCCGCCGCGGCCCACGCCAGGCGATCTGCGCGGCGAGTTCTGCGCAGTCGAACTCGAGGACGACTCGCTCGGCCTGAGCTACGTGCTGCTCGACGACACCTGGGCCGAGCTGACCCGTCAGCGCCAGCGTTTCCATCTTGCAGGCTGCGATGCACTGGAGGTCGCGAGCGGCTACGGCAGTGCAGATGCGCTCGAGCGCACGGTCGGTTTCGCCGCCGTCAATGCGCTGACGCGTTGCCTGTTCCAGCGCGCCGGCTTCGCGCCCGGCACCAGCGCGGACTCGATCGGCAGCCTCGATCCGCTGCCGGGCGAGTCGATCGGCATGATCGGCTTCTTCGCGCCGCTGGTGCCGCGCATCACGGCGCGCGGCGCACGGGTCGTCGTGGTCGAACTGCGGGCCGATCTCGTCGGCGAGCGCGACGGCGTGCGCGTGACGCTCGATGCGCGTGAGCTTCACGCCTGCGACAAGGTGCTCGCGACCGGCACGCTGCTGCTCAACGACACGCTGGATGGCATGCTGCTGCACACGCGGCACGCCAGCCGAGTCGCGCTGATCGGGCCCAGCGTCGGCTGCCCACCTGACCCGCTGTTCGCCCGTGGCGTCACGCTGCTGGGCGGCAACTGGATCATCGATCCGGCGGCGTACGTGGAGGCCTTGCTCAGCGGCAGTTCCACCGCGAAGGCGGCGCGCAAGTCGGCGCTGACGCCGGCGCAGTATCCCGGCTGGGACACGCTGGCCGACCGCGCAGCCCGTTAGGGCCCTAGCGCGGGCGCCCGTTCGCGCCGGTGCGCGCCCGCGACCCCGGCCGCCAGTGGCGCAGTGCGCGCGGCGCATGCGAGCTCAAGGCCGAAGCCACCAGCAGGATCCAGAACAACGCGGCCGCGTGCGCCGGCACGATCACCATCCAGGCCGCCAGCACGAGTTTGGCCAGCGCCACCGTGCCAGCCAGCTCGAGCAGGCGGATGCGCCCGTCGGCGCACTCGATCGCCAGCAGGGCCGCGCCCAGCACCGTCACGGCGGCCAGGTGGGCGGTGCGCAGCACGATGCCGAGCCAGCGCCGCCATGCGGCCGGCCGCGCGGCCTTGGCGTCGCCGGTGGCGCCATGTGCATCGCTCATCCACCGCCCCGTTGCATGTACAGGTCGAAGTGCTGCATGAAGCGCACACGCTGGTCGGCCGCCACGCCGTCGAACCGGTATCGCACCTGCAGCCGCGGCAGGCGGATCAACGCGATCTGCCGGGGCGCCAGCGTGCGCCAATGCAGCTGCAGCGTGCCGGCGCCGATCGTCACGCTGGCGCCATCATCGGCGCCCGACGTCTGCCACGGGTGGCTGCCGATGGCACCCGGCAGCCAGCCGAGCCATTCGGCGGGCGTGCAGCCGTGTTCCCGCTCGAACGATTCGCTGTAGACCGCAGGGTCGTGCATGCTCGGATCGGCGTCGCGTGCGTGCTCGAGCGCGGCGGCAGCGATTCGCGCCGCCTTCAGCCGCCGGCGATCGGCGGCCAGATGGCGAGCACGTCGCCGTCGACCAGCGTCCGCGTGGCACGCTGCTCGGGCGGCACGAAGTGGCCGTTGATCAGCACCAGGTGCACCAGCTTGGCCGGCAGGCCGAATGGCGCGATCGCATCGCTCACCGTGGTGTTGTCGGCGATGTCGAGCGCCATCGCGTTGTCGCGGCGCCGGTCGGCGGGTAGGTAGTCGCCGAGCGTCGCGTAGAGCTTGAAGGTGATCTGCATCGCGGGCAGGTCGTGCCGGAACGCGCTCAGGCACGCAAATGGGCGCGCGCCGCCTGCGCCTGCGCGCTGGCCAGATAAGCCTGCATCAGCAGCGTCGGATCGTGCAGCAACTGGTCCTTCCACGGGCCGAGCCGCACGCCGCCCTCGACCAGGCCGCGCATCACGCCGACATGATCGGTCCAGCCGATCGAGTTGCAGCCGACCAGCCGGTCGCCGTCGAACTGCAGGCTCAAGTGGCGACCCATGCCGTTGGCGCCGCCCGTGCGGTCGGTCAGTTCGACATGCTCCCCTCCGCTGACGCCCTGCCAGTTGCCGAAGCTCGTCGACACCAGACCCAGCGTGTCGAGCACGTTGATCTGCGTGACCCCGCGCAGCTCGGTGGTGCGGCCGGCCATGTTCAGCGCGGCCACGCGCGCCTGCTCGGCGGCGTTGGGCTGGATCGCGCTGACGATGGTCTTGCCGCTGACCTTGTCGAAGGCCTCGGCGCAGTCGCCGGCGGCATAGATGCCGGGCACGTTGGTCTGCAGGTGCTCGTCGGTCAGCACGCCGACCAGGCAGCGCACGCCCGAGTTCTCGAGGAAGCCGATGTTGGGCTTGACGCCGGTGGCGCTGATCACCAGATCGGTCTCGATGCGCTGGCCGGTGGACAGCCGCACCGTCATCGCGCCGCCCGGCGCCGCCGACGCACCGAGCCCGACGGCGCTGGCGATCTTGCCGAGCAGACCGGGCTCGGCCGCGGGGCCGCGTTCGATCGCCTCGACGCGGGCGCCGGTGTGCACGGTGACGCCCTTCTTCTCGCACCAGTCCTTGATCATGCCGCCGGCGGTGGGGCCCATCATGCGCGGCACCATGCGGTCGCCCATCTCGACGACGGTGAGCTGCACGCCGCGCGTGGCCAGCGCTTCCAGGATGATGCAGCCGATGAAACCGGCGCCCATCTGCAGCACACGTGCGCCGGGCTTGGCGCGCTCGAGGATGGCGCGCGCATCGGCCAGCGTCCAGCAGGCGTGCACGCCGGGTCCCTCGATGCCGGGAATCGGTGGCGTGGCGGCCGACGAGCCGGTGGCGATCAGCAGGCGGTCGAAGCCGACCGTGCTGCCGTCGTCGAGCAGCACCTGGCGCCTCGCCGAGTCGAGTTGCTTGGCGCGGCCGCGGCGCAGCGTGATGCGTTGCGCCGCGTAGTGGTCGGTGCCGTGGCGCAGATGCGTGCCGGCTTCGCCGATCTGGCCGCTCAGCAGATAGGGGATCGCCATGCGCGAGTAGGGCGGCTCCGCCTCGTCGCCGATCAGCACGATCTCATCGGTCGGGGCGTGCTTGCGCAGTGTCTCGGCGGCAATGACGCCGGCCGGGCCGGCGCCGAGGATCACGTGTTTCATTGCAGTCTCCGGAAGCAAAAAAGGGGCGCGGGGCGTAAGCCCGCGCCCCATCGAGTGGCCGCCGCGGATCCGGCTTTGCCGGTCCGCTGGCGGCGCCCCCGGGCCCGCGAGGGCCTCTGTCGGGTCCCGGGGAGGCGCCGCAGGCGCTACGGGAGGGACGTCATCACAACCCCAGACGCGTGCGCGTCTCCGGCTTCAGCTGGCCATCGGCCGTCCAGCCGCGGATCTCGTAGTACTTGGGCAGCATCTCCGGCAGCTTGCTGACCAGGCCCTTGGCCGGGCCGGTCTTGGCGGGCTCGGTGAGCAGCCGCTTGGGCAGCGTGTCGTCCTTCGACGTGAAACCGGCCCGGTTGTTGAAGTCGCGCTCCATGTTCCAGATGCGCTCGCCGATCTCGCCGACCTTCTCGAGCGTGAACTCGTTGCCGCAGGCGGCGGCGAGTTGCGGCGCCAGGTCGGCCAGGCCCCAGGCAAAGGTCGTGAAGATGCACAGGCCCGACGAGTCGAATGCCGCCGTCGCGTCCTGGAACGCCTTCACCAGCTCGGGTTTGCCCTCCGAGGCCAGCGGATCGGTCTTCACCGGGATGCCCAGCACCTCGGAGGCCACCGTGTAGCTGCGCAGGTGGCAGGCGCCGCGATTGCTGGTGGCGTAGGTCAGGCCCATGCCCTGGATGCCGCGGCTGTCATAGGCCGGGAACTCCTGGCCCTTCACGCTCATGCTGAGTTCGGGCTTGCCGTACTTGGCGGTCAGCCGCTTGGAGCCCTGGCCGATCTCCTTGCCGAAACCCTCGCCCTTGGCCGTGATCTCGGCGAAGTGGGCCAGCGCCTGCGCCGAGCCGAACTTGGCGTCGATGCCGAGCTGCTCCTTCGTCAGGATGCCGAGGTCGTAGAGCTCCATCACCGCGCCGATGGTGGCGCCGAAGGAGATCGGGTCCATGCCCTGCTCGTTGCACAGCAGGTTGGCGTACTGCAGCGCCTCCAGGTCGTTGACGCCGTTGGCGGCGCCGAGCGCCCAGGCCGCCTCGTACTCGAGGCCGCCCGAGGCACCCCAGTACTGCGGCTTGTTCTGCACCGTGAAGTGGCCCTGGTCGAGCTTGCTGATGCGACCGCAGGCGATCGTGCAGCCGAAGCAGGCCTGGTTGGTGACGAGGTGCTTCTTGCCGTCGCTGGCGCGCGGTGTGGCCATCGCCTCGGCGGAGATGTCCTTGGCGCCCTCGAACGCGACGTCGCGGTGGTTGCGCGTGGGCAGCGCGCCGATCTCGTTGATCACGTTCATCAGCACCTGCGTGCCGTAGGCCGGCAGGCCCTGGCCGGTGACCGCGTTGTCGGCGAGGATCTTCTTCTTCTCGGCGGTGACCTTCATGAAGGCCTTCGGGTCGGCGATGTTGCCGACGCCCAAGGTCCCCCGCACCGCGATCGCCTTCAGGTTCTTGCTGCCCATCACCGCGCCGACGCCGGAGCGGCCGGCCGCGCGGTGCAGGTCGTTCACCACCGCGGCGAACAGCACCTTGTTCTCGCCCGCCAGGCCGATGCTCGACACCCGCACCAGCGGATCCTGGTGCAGCTTCTTCAATGTTTCCTCGGTCTCCCAGACGCTGTGGCCCCACAGCGCGGAGGCGTCGCGCAGCTCGGCGACGCCGTCGTTGATGTACAGGTACACCGGCTTGGCCGACGCGCCTTCGAAGATGACCATGTCCCAGCCGGCCATCTTGAGCTCGGCGCCCCAGTAGCCGCCCGAATTGGAGCAGGCGATCGCGCCGGTCAGCGGGCCCTTGGTGACGACGGTGTAGCGCCCGCCGGTGGAAGCCATCGTGCCGGTCAGCGGGCCGGTGGCCCAGATGATCTTGTTGGCCGTCGACAGCGGGTCGACCTTGGCGTCGACTTCCTCGACGTAGTACTTCGTGGCGAGGCCGCGTGAGCCGATGTACTCCTTGGCCCACTTCATGTTCAGCGGTTCGGACTTGACGGTGCCGGCCGTCAGGTCGACGCGGAGGATCTTTCCTGCCCAAGACATTTTGCGTGCTCCTTTTCGCTCAGGCCGCGGCCTGCTGGTTGCCGAGCTTGTCGGCCCAGGCCTGCATCTTGTTCAGGCCGGTCCAGTTGGCATCGATGTAGGTGATGGCGCCGGTCGGGCAGGCGGTGGCGCACGCCGGGTCGCCGCCGCACAGGTCGCACTTCTGCACCTTGCCGGTCTCCTGCACGTAGTTGATGGTGCCGAACGGGCAACTGATCGTGCAGACCTTGCAGCCGACGCAGGTGCTGTCGTTGACCACCTTGGCGCCGGTGACCTTGTCGACCGTGATCGCCTCCACCGGACAGGCATGCAGGCACCAGGCCTCGTCGCACTGCGTGCAGGTGTAGGGCACCTTGCGGCCGGTGGCATGGAAGTCGAACACCTTGATGCGCGACTTGGCCGGTGCGAACACGGCGTAGTTCTCGTACGAACAGGCCATTTCGCACTGCAGGCAACCCGTGCACTTGTCCGGGTTGATGTGAAGGCTTTTTTGCATGACGGGGTGGCTTTCGCGGTCTGTCAATGAAAGGGAGCCGGGCGGCGGCTCGCAAGACCCTGCCACGCTACCGGTTATGCAATCATGTTCATACGCGACAGGTCAAAAAACCTAGGCCAAACCCTGAGCCGCCGCGGCGGGCGGGCTGCGGTGCTCCAGGCTGAGACGAACATGGCCGCTGCGAGCGGCCCGGCGGCAACTACGGCGATTTCGCGGCGTTGGGGAAGAACAGCGACTGCCCGCTGATCTGATAACTCGCGATCGCCTGCTGACCCGCAGGCGCAACCACCCAGTCCACGAACTGCTGCGCGAGCGCGTGCTTGACGTGCGGATGCTTCGCCGGATTGACCGCCATCACGCCGTACTGGTTGAACAGGCTCTTGTCGCCCTCGACCAGCACCGTCAGGTCGC
>CALMQI010000034.1 GCA_937871935.1 uncultured Burkholderiales bacterium | reverse complement strand
CGCGGCGGCAGATTGAGGCGCAGCTCTCGGCGGCGCTGCAGGCGTCGACGCCTGGGGCTGAGGTCCTCTCAGTGGCCAGAGACGGAAACGCGACACGACCGGAACGTCTGTCCCGGCGGGAGGCGATGGACACAGGCAGTCCAACTCGCCGCGTTTGACGCGGCGGCAATGCTCGGTTTCCCCGCCGGCCGCCAGCGAGGCGAGCACGGCGAGCAGCAGGATGAGGAAGGCCATCAGGCGAGGATCCGGAAGCGGCGCGGGTGTCAGGCCGCAGGGATGCTGGAAGCTGACGGCACAAGATAGTGTGCGGGCATGGCGGCGCAATGGCCACGCCCGCCGGGTGTCGGCGTGCCGAGGTGTCCGATCCCTTTGACAGCCGCTCCAGCCCGCGGTGAAGCTTCCCCATGGCGAGGATTGATTCGCGACATCCCCCGTCGTTCGAACTCGAGAGCGCCGAGATTGCCTTGGGCCGCGGTCCCGTCGCCGGCATCGACGAGGCCGGCCGCGGCCCCTGGGCCGGCCCCGTCGTCGCCGCTGCCGTGATCCTCGATCCCGCCCGCATCCCCTCCGGCATCGACGACAGCAAGGTGCTCGACGCCGAGGACCGCGAGGTGCTGTACGAGCGCATCGTGCTCACCGCCTGGCAGCTCGGCCTGGGCGCGCTGTGCGGGGGGCTGGCCGCGGCGCTCACCGGCGAGCGGCTGCTGGCGGCCTGGGACGCGCGCGTCGCCGCAGCGCTGGTGTACCACATCGTCATCGCCACCGCGATCGCCTATGTGCTGTGGTATCGGCTGCTTGCGTCACTGAGCGCGACGATCGCGTCGTTGACGACGCTGGCGGTGCCCGTGGTGGGCGTGCTCGGTGCGATGGCGCTGGTGGGTGACCGGCCGAGTGCGCTCGACTGGGCCGGCTTCGTGCTGGTCGAAGGCGGCACGCACCACAACACCAATGCGGTCGGCCAGCAGCACTATCGCGACGCGCTGGGCAGCCTGTTCGGGCTGCCGATCTGACGCGCACGATGTCGGACCCGGCGCCGAGCGGCACACGCCTATCCAAGGTGATGGCCGAACGCGGCCTCGCCTCGCGCCGCGAGGCCGACGAGTGGATCGATGCCGGCTGGGTGCGGGTGGACGGCAAGCCGGCGGTGCTGGGCCAGCGCATTCAACCGCAGCAGACGATCACCATCGACCCGGCCGCGCGTTCGGCGCAGGCCAAGCAGGTGACCGTGCTGCTGCACAAGCCGATCGGCTTCGTCAGCGGCCAGCCCGAAGACGGCCACGCCAGCGCGGCGACCCTCGTGACGGCGGCCAACCAATGGGACGGCGGCCCGGCAGGGCCGCGCTTTCAGCCGCACCACACGCGTGGCCTGGCGCCGGCCGGCCGGCTGGACATCGACTCCACCGGTCTGCTGGTCTTGACGCAGGACGGCCGCATCGCTCGCCAGCTGATCGGCGACGACAGCCCGGTCGAGAAGGAGTACCTGGTGCGGGTGCAGCCGGCCGGCGCCGGTGCTCCCGCGGCCGACGCGATCGAGCGGCTGCGCCACGGGCTCGAGCTCGACGGTCGCCCGTTGCGGCCAGCCAAGGTGAGCTGGGCCAACGAGGATCAGCTGCGTTTCGTGCTGCGCGAGGGCCGCAAACGCCAGATCCGCCGCATGTGCGAGCTGGTAGGGCTGGCCGTCACCGGCCTGAAGCGCGTGCGCATCGGCCGCGTCGTGCTCGGCCGCCTGCCGCCGGGCCGCTGGCGCTACCTGGGCGCGCACGAGCGCTTCTGAGCGCGCCGCGTCAGCCGGCAAGTCGCCGCGCCGGCGTGTCGGCGCCACCCTTGCGGGCATTGAGCGCCGCCAGATCGTCGGCGGTGTCCAGGTCGATCAGGATGCCGGGATCGTCGATCTCGACGCCGAACGACGGAAAACGCGCCACCACGCGGCGCGCGCCTTCGTCGCCTGTCAGCTGCACGAGCTCCGAGTAGAGCTCGGCGGCGAAGCCCACCGGATGGCCGCGCCGGCCCTGGTGCTGTGCGTAAACCACGGCGTGCAACGGCAGCGCGTCGGCCACCGCGACCAGCGTCGACGAGCACACCAGTGGCATGTCGGCCGGCAGCACCAACCAGCCCGCCGCGTCGGCACTGGCCGACACGCCGCTGGCGATCGAGTAGCCCATGCCCAGGTGATCGCTGCCAGCGCCGACCGCCTCGGGCAACTCGACGATGTCGCGCAGCGCAACATGGCGCGAAGCCTCGGCCGTGAGGCCGGGCGTCGTGACCACACGAACGGGCAGCCCGCTCTCGATGGCGCGTTCAAGCGATGTGCCCAGCACCGTCGACTTCGCGAACGGTTGCAGCAGCTTGTGCGCGTTTCCCTTGAAGCGGCTGCCGCGGCCCGCGGCAAGGACGATGACGGTGGGTTGGTTTTGCATGCGAAGCGCCCCTTCTCGCAACCGGCTTGTCCCCCCTCAGAGCATCCGGTGCGACGGGTCTCGTTGCCGCCAAGCATGGGTGCGCAGCGGATGCGCAAACAGTGGGAGCTTCACTTAGGGCGTTCCACGTAGGGTGCAGTCCGTAGTGGGTCGGCGATGCATACTGCCGCCATGGACAAGCCCACCTTGGCTGAACTGCGCAAGAGCTACGAGCGCGCCGAACTCGACGAAGATTCGTGCGCCGACGATCCGCTGCAGCAGTTCTCGGCCTGGCTCGACGAGGCGATCAAGTCCGAGTTGCCAGAACCCAACGCCATGACACTCGCCACGGTGGGCGCCGACGGGCGCCCGTCGACACGCGTGGTGCTGATCAAGGGCTGCGACGCACGCGGCATCGTCTGGTTCACGAACTACGACAGCCGCAAGGGCCGCGAACTGGCGCACCAGCCCTGTGCCGCGCTGCAGTTCCACTGGGTTGAACTCGAGCGTGTGGTGCGCATCGAGGGCCTGGTGTCGAAGGTGGAGCCTGAGTTGTCCGACGCGTACTACGCGAGCCGGCCGCTCGACTCGCGCATCGGCGCGTGGGCGTCGCCACAGAGTCAGCCGATCGCCTCGCGCGCGGTGCTGGTGGCGGCGGCCGCCAAGGTAGCCGCCCGTCATATGTTGCACCCACCGAGGCCGCCCCACTGGGGCGGCTATCGGCTGGCGCCGGACCGCTTCGAGTTCTGGCAGGGCCGACCGAGCCGACTGCACGACCGCATTCGCTACCGGCTTGACGCCGGTCATTGGCTGCGCGAACGGCTGGCGCCCTGATGCCGCCGCTCGCGGTGGTTCCAAGTCTCAGAAGCTGAGTCGCACCCCGGCGCTCAGCGAGCGCCCGGCCAGCGGCAAGAGGCCGCCGTGATGGGCGAACAACTCGCCAGCATGCGCATGTCCGGGCTCGTGCGACACCCGGTGCACGAGCGCGAGCGCCTGCGACGCCCACAGCGCCGCGGCCATGGCGAGCAGCGCGACCAATCGCGCCAGGCTCACGCGAGACCGATCAGGGCTGGACCGGCTGCGCATCGACGATGCGGTAGAACAAGCCGTAGGGGTCGTTGCTCAGCACCGCGAGGCGGCCCTCCAGCAGCACCGGCTCGAGTGAGTACTTCACCGGCGTGCGGCTGCGCACCTCGACCAGCCCTTCGGGGCCGGCCGGCACACAGAACGAGCAGGTCGCGGGCACCGAAGAGATCAGGAAATGGCGCTGCTTGTCGCCGGGCTCCAGCGGCATCATGAAGCCCTCGAGCTTGACCGTCTGGTTGTTCAGCGCCTGCACCGGCTTCGGGAATACGGGGACGATGCGGTTCTTCTCGGTCCTCGTGGTCACCGACGACAGCACCTGCCAAGGTACGACGCCCTCGCGCACCACGATCGGCTTGAACGGGCTGCGCGGGTCGTGGAAGCCGAGGCCCTGGCCGGGAATCGGTGAGTTCAGCGGCGGCGCGGCGGCTTCCGACTTGGGCTTGGCGCCCGGTGCGGCGTCCTGCGCCTGTGCGACCAACGCCACCAGGCCCAACGCAGCGCAGGTAACGATCATGCGTGTGATGTCAGTGTTCATGGCGCATCCCGCAATATTTGCCGATGGCCAGGCCCTTGCACGCGGCCTGGAGGTCTTTCTTGCATTGGTCCTCGTCCTTGCCGGACTCGAGGCAACGCGCCGCCGCCTCGTGCGCAGCAGCCATCGCGCGGTGGCGCTCGACGTCCTTCTTCACATGCGCCGACTGCGGCTTTGCGGCCGCCTGAGCCCATGCAACGCCTGGCACGGCGGCCGTGAGTGCCGCAGCCAGGCAGAGCGCGTCGAATCTCATCGCAGATCTTCCCTTTCCGGATGCGAGGGCTCGGTACCGTCAACGCGGAGTCTGCAGCAGGCGGGTGACATCGAGACGGACCGCCCGCCATGCCGGCCACGCCGCCGCGACCAATGCCAAGCCGAACACGCCGACGATGCACCAAAGCTCTTCCGGCGTCCAGTGTGCCCCGTGCAAGGCGAGCGAACGGTCGCGCGCCAGCATCAAGCCTAGCAAATGGGTCAGGCCGTGGCCGGCCAGCAAGCCTGCCGCCAAACCGAGTACGGCCAGCCAGAGCGCCTCGCCGCCCACCAGCAGCGCCAGCCGCCACGGGGGCGCACCCAGCATGCGCATCATCGCCAGATCGGGTTCGCGGTCGCGCACGGCATGCAGCAACGCGATGAAGACCGACACGCCGCCCACCATCAGCAGCAGCACAGCAAACCCGCGCAGCACGTCGACGCCGACGCCGATCATGCGGAACAGCCGTGCACTCTCGACCGCCGGCGCCGCGGCCTGCAAGGCATCCTGGGCATTGACCCAGCGCGGCAGCGTCACCGCTGCCAGCGGCGAGCGGTAGGTGATCAGCATCAAGGTCACCTCGCGCTCCTCGCGCAGAACCAACAGGTCCTCCTCGTCCTGCGCCTGAGCCTGCTCGTGCACCGCCCACACCGAGTCCACCGCGGTGAGCACCAGCCGGTCGAGCACGCAGTCGCAGCGCTGCAGGTAGCCGACCACCGTGTACGGCGTGCCTTCGTGCGCCTCGCCATCGCGGCCCAGGCCATGCGAGCCGGCGAATCGTTCGCCCGGGCGAAGGCCAAGTTCGCGCGCAACCTGGTCGCCGAGCACGGCCTCCAATGGCGCCGACCACACCCGCCCCTGGGCGAGCTGGACACGGTACAGATCCAGGTAGT
This sequence comes from uncultured Burkholderiales bacterium, assembly GCA_937871935.1. GTDB lineage: Bacteria > Pseudomonadota > Gammaproteobacteria > Burkholderiales > Burkholderiaceae_C > JAEUPI01. The sequence continues at coordinate 5,926 of CALMQI010000034.1, read as the reverse complement.
CCGGCGAGGTGCCGACGATACGGTAGCCGCGCAGGCTGTCGCCAAGTGCCAGCGGCACGACACGCGCGACCAGCGGCTGCGCGCGCAGCTTGTCCACCGCCGCCAGCGGCACGTTGCCGGTGGGCACGTCGAGATGAAAGACGCCGGCGAGGATCAGCTGCATCGGGCTGCCCTTGGCGCCGACGACGAGATCGATACCCGCCAGATCGCGCTGCAGCGAGCGGTCCACCTGCGAGCCCACCGTGAGCAGGAACGCCATCGCGGCCACACCGAGCGCCAACAACGCGAGGTTCAACGCCGCCACCAGCGGCCGCGCCCACAGGAAGCGCCAGGCCAGGCCAGGCAGGTTCACAAGACCGGCTCCGTCAGAGGCCGCGTCAGACGCAAGGCGCGTGCCTGCGGCCAGGTCTGCGTCACGCGGGTGTCATGGGTAGCGACAAGCAGGCCGGCCCCCGCGTCGCGCGCGCACGTCTCGACCAGTGCGAGGACAGCAGATACCGCGTCGTCGTCAAGGTTGGCGGTCGGCTCGTCGACCAGCAGCAAGGCCGGGCGGCGCACCAGCGCACGCGCCAGGGCGACCCGCTGGGCCTGGCCGACGCTGATCTCGTGTGGCCGACGGGCGGCCAACGCGCCGATGTCGAGCGCGTCCAGCAGCATGCGCAGGCGTGGTCGGTCCACCGGCTCCCCGACGCTCACAAACGGCAGCGCGAGGTTCTGCGCAACCGTCAGGCTGGCGCTCAGGTGCAACCGCTGCGGCACCACGCCGAGGCGGGCGCCGCGCCACGCATCGCGCTCGGATGCCGAAGCGCGTGCCAAGTCCAGGCCGGCCACCCGCAACTCGCCGGATTGCGACGACAGCAGCCCGGCGCACAGCGCAATCAGTGTCGACTTCCCGCTGCCCGACGGGCCGCCGAGCACGATGCGCTCGCCGGGCTCGGCATCGAAGTCGGGAAACGCGAGCGTCGGGCCCTGCCGATAACGGTAGGTCAACCCGCGCAGGTGCAGCACGTCAGGCCTTGCGCACGCGGGCCGCGAAGGTCTTGCGAAACTTCTCCACCTTGGGGCCGACCACGAAGGCGCAGTAGCCCTGGCCCGGGTTGCGGGCGAAATAGTGCTGGTGGTGATCCTCGGCGCGCGAGTAGTTGTCCAGCGGCTTCAGCTCGGTGACGACGCGTCCGCCAAGCCTGGCGTTGGCTTCGTCGATCACCGCGCGCGCCACCGACTCCTGCTCTGGGTTCTGGTAGTAGATGCCCGAGCGGTACTGCGGTCCGATGTCGTTGCCCTGTCGGTTGCGTGTGGTCGGATCGTGGATCGTGAAGAAGATCTCCAGCACTTCGCGCAGCATGATGCGCGCCGGATCGAACTCGACGCGCACGACCTCGGCATGGCCTGTCCGGCCTTCGCAGACCTGTTCATACGTCGGATTCAGCACATGGCCATTGCTGTAGCCCGACTCGACCGCGGCGACGCCGTCGACCAGTTCGTAGACGGCTTCTAGACACCAGAAGCACCCGCCACCGAGGGTGATGGATTCATTCATCGGATCGATACCTTCATGCTGAGGATTGGGCACAGATCAGTCGCCGGACGACAGCGCGACTTACGCTGCCCATTGTGCCGAGCCGGCCGCAGCCCATCGAAGCCAGGTGCCGATCACCCACTGGCCCGCTCGTCGCGTTCAGCGGTAACAGCGGGTTGCTGGACGGGCTTATTGCACGCGGTTGAAATGATGCCGCGGCGCAGAATTCCCACGCCGCTCTCACGGCGCCAGACGACAAGCCACGTGAACGATCTCTTCGTGCTGATGGGCATCCAGACCTGGAAGCCTGTGCTGACTGCCCTGCTGTTGCCACCGGTACCCTGGCTGCTGTTGATGTTGGTGGGCGCGCGCATGATGTATTGGCGACGTTCGATCGCGTGGCTGACGCTGCTGATCGGGGCCGCCGGCATCTGGCTGAGCAGTTGCAGCGCCGTGGGCGAGTGGCTCGAACGGTCGCTGCTCAAGTCGCCGCCGGCCTTGTCGGCCGAACGCATTGCCGAGCTCAGGAAGGCAGTCGGTGGCGGCCGCAAGGTGGCCCTCGTGGCCCTGGGCGGCGGGCGCGAGGCCGTGGCGCCCGAATACGGGCTGTCGCACCTGAATCCGGTGTCGTTGCACCGACTCCACTATGCCATCTGGCTGTCGCGCCAGACCGGGGCGCCGGTGCTCTTCTCCGGCGGTGTCGGCCTGTCCGAGGGTGTCGGCGTGCCGGAGGCCGAGGCCGCTGGGCGCATTGCCGAGCGCGACTATGGCCGGCCGCTCACCTGGCTCGAATCGGAGTCGCGCGACACACGCGAGAACGCCACCCGAAGCCTGTCGATGCTCCAGACGGCAGGCGTCACCGACGTCGTGGTCGTCACCCACGGCTGGCACATGCGGCGGGCCGTGCGGGCGTTCGAGCGCGAAGCACAGCGTTCGGGGGCGTCTATCCACATCACCCCCGCGCCGATGGGGCTGGCCACGTCGAGCGATCGGGCGCCACTGCATTGGCTGCCGACCACCGAAGGCATCACGCGGGTGCGCTGGGTGCTGCGCGAACTGGCCGGCCTGGTGATGGGGTCATGAGGTCGAACGCGGCGCGCAGAAAACGAAACCCCTCCAACCCGTGTAGGGACTGGAGGGGCGGGTGACTGCCGTCACCTGTTGAAGCTCCGGAATGTCGAAGTCCGGGGCCCCTGTCGTGCAGCGACTGCACGCTCTGAACAGCCTGAGTAACAGGCCGACTACAAGATACCCAATCGGCGCCCGCAAATCAAGCCAGGCGAGCAATTGACCGAATCGGTGGGATCAGTGAGGTCGACCGCCGGCCAGCCGGTCATAGAGATCGATCATCCGCCGCTGGATGGCTTCATCGTGGCGGATCGGCGAACCCCATGCGCGCGCGGTTTCGCCGGGCCACTTGTTGGTCGCGTCAAGACCCATCTTGCCGCCCAGTCCGCTGACCGGCGAGGCAAAGTCGAGGTAGTCGATCGGTGTCCGGTCGACGAGCACCGTGTCGCGCACCGGGTCAACCCGTGTCGACAACGCCCAAACCACCTGCTTCCAGTCGCGCACGTCGACATCGTCGTCGGTGACGATGATGAACTTCGTGTACATGAACTGGCGCAGGAAGCTCCAGACACCGAACATCAGCCGCTTCGCATGCCCTGGGTAGCTCTTGCGCAGCGAGATCACGGCCACGCGATAGCTGCAGCCTTCGGGCGGCAGATAGAAGTCGGCGATCTCCGGAAACTGCCTCTGCAGGATCGGCACGAAGACCTCGTTGAGCGCCAGTCCGAGCACGGCCGGCTCATCCGGCGGCCGCCCCGTGTAGGTCGAGTGATAGATCGGCCGGTCGCGATGAGTGATGCGATCGATCCGGAAGACCGGAAACCACTCCTGCTCGTTGTAATAGCCGGTGTGATCGCCGAACGGGCCCTCCAGCGCATGCAGGTAGCCACCCATCGACCGCAGCGGTACGCCGCCGTCACTGCGCGCTTCGAACCCGGCCTGCGCGACGGGAATGTGGCCTTCGAGGACGATCTCCGCCCGAGCAGGCACTTGGAGGGGATGCCCTGACTCGCCCACACCCGAGTCGACGAGTTCGGTCGGTGAGCCCCTCAGCAGCCCAGCGAACTGGTATTCCGACAGGGTGTCGGGCACCGGCGTCACAGCGCCCAGCGTAGTAGCCGGATCGGCGCCAAGCACGACGGCGAGCGGGAACGGCTGACCAGGGTTGGCCATGGCGAAATCGCGAAAGTCGAGCGCGCCGCCCCTGTGTGACAGCCAGCGCATGATCACCTCGCGGCGGCCGATCACCTGCTGCCGATAGATGCCTAGGTTCTGACGTCGACGGGGACGTTCGATTCGTTGGGGTCCGCGGGTGACCACCAGTCCCCAGGTGATCATCGGCCCTGCGTCACCGGGCCAGCAGGTCTGGATCGGCCAACGGGAGAGGTCGATCTGCTCGTGCTCCAGCCGCACCTGTTGGCAAGGTCCGGACTTGCGCACTGTGGGCCGCATGTTCCAGACGGTCTTCGCCATATCGAGCACGCGGCCGACGTCGGCCAGTCCCTTGGGCGGCTCCGGTTCCTTCAAGCGCGCAAGCAACTCGCCGATGAGGCGAAGTTCACGCGCGTCGGCCGCCCCCATGCCGCGGGCCACTCGACCGGGGGTGCCGAACAGGTTCGCCAGTACCGGCACGTCGCCGCCGGCCGGATTCTCGAAAAGCAGTGCGGGACCGCCGGACTGCAGCGCCCGGTCGGCAAATGCTGTCATCTCGAGTCTGGGGGAGACCGCCTCGGACACGCGAAGCAACTCTCGATGGCTTTCCAGCCCTTCCAGGAAATCACGGAGATCGGTGTACTTCAAGTTTTTCACATAACAATGTTAGTCGTTATGATTGACCAGTTATTTACCATCTTCCTAGAATCCAACCCGTTCCCCGACTCACTCGGGTTTACCCGATGCCGACTGGGGATGGCGATTTGATGACAGCCGGCGCATTATGGTCGCCGCCACCAGCCTCCCATCGACGAACCAGGCCCTCCACCGCACACCGCGATGACCGTCCGCCACAGCCTCTCCGCCATCGGCAGCGCATGCAGCCGTGCCTTCGGCACGTTCGCCCGCGATGTCGCAGCCGGCATGCTGGAGGTCAGTCACAACAGCCTGGCGATGCTGGGGTTGGTGGTCGTGGCCGGCGTGCTGGTGTTTTCGACCGCACGCCACGAATTGCGGGCGGGCGCCGAGCAGCATGTGCTCGATTGGCTGCTGGCCCGCCAGGAAGCCAGAGATACCGAACAAGGCGTGCTGCCTCGCGATGCGACAGCGGTTCATGCCGTCACCCGCGCGACCGCGGCCGACCCGGCCTCGCTGCCGCGACAACAGGCCAGCGTGGCCAACTGGCTGTCACGGCGTTATCGGGTAGCGCCGGAGCCGATCAGCCGCCTCGTGCAGGAAGCGTGGACGGTCGGCGTGCGGGTCGGTCTGGATCCCACCCTCATCCTCGCGGTCATGGCCGTCGAGTCCAGTTTCAATCCCTTCGCGCAGAGCCCGGTCGGCGCGCAGGGCCTGATGCAGGTGCTGACCCGTCTGCACGACGAGAAATACGAGCCCTACGGTGGCGTGAAGGCGGCCTTCGACCCGGTGACCAACCTGCGCGTCGGCGTGCAGGTGCTGAAGGAATGCATCGCCCGTGCCGGCGGAGTCGAGGCGGGGCTGCGCTACTACGTGGGCGCCGCCAATCTGCCGGATGACGGTGGCTACGCCGCCAAGGTGCTGGCCGAACAGAGCAATCTGCGGCGGGTGGCCGAAGGCAAGATGGTCGCCGTCAACAGTGCGCTGCCAAGCCCGAGCCCGAGCCCGAGTCCGAGCGTCCCCGCACCCCGGGAGCCGTCGGCGGCCGCCGATGTTGTCCTCCCCGAAGCTCCGGCCGCCGCTGATGCAGCCGAGGAACACGTCGCCTTGCTTCGCTAGGTGCGTGGATCGGGCCCTCCCGGCTCCGCTAGACTTCCTACCTCGCGCAACTGGCGACTGAGCCCCTGGCGGGGCCCGAGGTGGTTCACCACCGTGGAGCGCGACCGGGTCCTCCGATCCCGGAGTCGGCCGATCGCCTGGGCAACCAACCGATGAGGTGCTTCCACGAGGAAGTTGCCGGATCGGCTGGCACGATCGCCACTCGACGACACACACACAACATGTTCGACCGCAGCCGCCTCACCGTCTCCACCGTCGACCCGGACATCTGGGCCGCCATCACCGCCGAGAATCAACGCCAGGAAGCGCACATCGAGCTCATCGCGTCGGAGAACTACGCATCGCCCGCCGTGATGGCCGCGCAAGGGTCGCAGCTGACCAACAAGTACGCCGAGGGCTACCCCGGCAAGCGCTACTACGGCGGCTGCGAGT
>CALMQI010000033.1 GCA_937871935.1 uncultured Burkholderiales bacterium | reverse complement strand
CGGCCGGGGCGATTTGTGGGTCGGCGAGAAGCGCAGCGTCGAGGTCGGCGCGCGCAGCGCGCTTCGTAGACTGACTTGCGGCGTCTGGTCGAACGCAGCGGGCGAAGCTCGCGGAGTGAGTTACGCCGCGCGACCTCGACGCGAGCATCGCAGCGCAGTCTTCGCCGCAGGCGAAGACCGACCCAGTATGAGCCCCGAGTGGGTACCGCCTGGCGCGATGCTCAGAGGCCGCAAACGTTGCACTGCTCGCATGACTCGCCGAGCGAACTCACATCCGCGCCGCACGATCTCCTAGCCGCGCGGCGCCGGCAGGTAGCGCACCGCCAGCACACCGGCGATGCCGGCCAGCTCGACCAGCACCGACTGCGGCGCCGGGCTGTCGATGTCGACGATGGTGTAGGCCATCTCGCCGCGCGACTTGTTGACCATGTTGTGGATGTTCAGGCCGCCGCGTGCCATGGCGGTGGACATCTGGCCCAGCATGTTGGGCACGTTGGCATTGGCGATCGCGACGCGGTAGTCCGACTCGCGCGGCATCGACACATTGGGAAAGTTCACCGCGTTGACCACGTTGCCGTGCTCGAGGTAGTCGCGCAGCTGGTCAACCACCATGATCGCGCAGTTCTCCTCGGCTTCGCGCGTGCTGGCGCCCAGGTGCGGCAGCGCGATCACGCCGGCCTTGGCGTGCAATGCGGCCGACGGAAAGTCGCACACGTACTGGCCGAGCTTGCCGGCCGCCAGCGATTGCAGCACCGCGGCGTCGCTGACCACGCCTTCGCGCGAGAAGTTCATCAGCACCGCGCCCGGACGCAGCAGCGCGATGTTGGTCTCGTTGACCAGATGGCGCGTGGCCGGCAGTAGCGGCACGTGCAGCGTGACGAACTGGGCCGACTTGAGCACCTCGTTCACGCTGGCGGCTCGTTTCACCTGCGAGGGCAGGCTCCAGGCCGCGTCGACGGTGATCTCGGGGTCGTAGCCGAGCACCTGCATGCCGAGCTTGATGGCTGCGTCGGCCACCAGGCAGCCGATCTTGCCCAGGCCGATGACGCCGAGCGTCTGGCCGGCCAGCTCGTAGCCGGCGAAGGCCTTCTTGCCGTCCTCGACCAACTTGTCGAGGTCGGGCGAGGCCGGGTTCAGCGCGTCGACGAACCGCAGCGCCGGCGCTAGCTGGCGCGCGGCCAGCAACATGCCGGCGAGCACGAGCTCCTTCACCGCGTTGGCATTGGCGCCGGGTGCGTTGAACACCGGCACGCCGCGCTGACTCAGCTGCGGTACCGGGATGTTGTTGGTGCCGGCACCGGCGCGTGCGACCGCGCGCACGCTCGCGGGGATGGTCACTGCATGCAAATCGGCCGAGCGCAGCAGGATCGCCACCGGGTCAGACACGTCCTTGCCGACGCGATAGAGTTCCTTCGGCAGCCGCGACAGCCCGCCGGCGGAGATCTGGTTGAGCACCAGGATCGGCAGCACAGCGCTAACCATGCTGCGCCTCGAACTCCTTCATGTAGGCGACGAGCGCCTTGACGCCGTCGATCGGCATCGCGTTGTAGATCGACGCGCGCATGCCGCCGACCGAGCGATGGCCCTTCAGCTGCACCATGCCACGCGCCTGCGCGCCCTTGAGGAAGGCCTCGTCGAGCGCCTCGTCCTTCAGGTTGAACGGAACGTTCATCAGCGAGCGATCCTCCCTGGCGACCGGGCACCTGTAGAAGGCGGTCGTGTCGAGGTAGTCGTACAGCAGGCCGGCCTTCCTGCGGTTGTGCGTTTCCATCGCAGTGAGGCCACCTTGCCGATCGATCCAGTTCAGCACCAGCCCGGCGATGTAGATCGCATACGTGGGCGGCGTGTTGTACATCGAGTCGTTGTCGGCGACTAATCTGTAGTCGAAGGCCGACGGGCAGGCCGGCAGGGCCTGGCCGATCAGGTCGTCGCGCACGATCACGATCGTCAGGCCCGAGGGGCCGATGTTCTTCTGCGCACCGCCGTAGATGAGGCCGAACTTCGACACGTCGACCGGCCGCGACAGGATGTCGCTGCTCATGTCGGCGATCAGCGGCACGCTGCCGACATCGGGCGTCCAGTGGTACTGCACGCCGCCGATCGTCTCGTTGGAGCAGATGTGCACGTAGGCCGCGTCGGCGTCGAGCTTCCAGCTCTCGCGCGGCGGGATGCGCGTGTAGCCGCTGTCCTTGGCGCTGGCGGCGACGTTGACGGAGCAGTACTTCTGCGCCTCCTTCAGCGACTTCTTGCTCCACTCGCCGGTGTCGATGTAGTCGGCGCTCGTCTTGCCGCGCAGCATGTTCATCGGCACGATCGCGTTCTCGCCGATCGCGCCGCCCTGCATGAACAGCACCTTGTAGTTCGCCGGCACACCGAGCAGCTTGCGCAGCAGACCCTCGGCTTCGGCGTGGATGGCGATGAACTCCTTGCCGCGGTGGCTCATCTCCATCACCGACATGCCCGAGCCGTGCCAGTCGAGCATTTCCTCGGCCGCCAGGCGCAGCACCGGCTCGGGCAGCGCGGCCGGGCCGGCGCTGAAGTTGAAGACGCGTGTCATGGCGGGTTTTCCTCGATGCGGTGGTGCGGCGGCCAGTCCTGGGCATCGGAAGGGCCGAAGGGCGCAAGAATACCGAACATTCGTGGACCGACCATGACGCTCTTCAACCTGCCCCCACGCCCCGAGTACTACGGCCCCGAACACCAGGCGCTGCGCGACACGGTGCGTCGCTTCGTCGACGCCGAGATCGCGCCGCACGTCAACGCGTGGGACGAAGCCGGCAGCTTTCCGCGCGAGCTGTACCGCAAGGCCGCTGCGGTCGGGCTCACCGGCATCGGCTACCCCGAGCACCTGGGCGGCACGCCGGCCGACCTGTTCATGGGCATCGTAGCCGCCGAGGAGGTCGCCCGCGCCGGCTGCGGCGGCGTGCAGGCGGGCCTGGGCTCGCACGGGATCGCACTGCCGCCGATCGTGGCGCACGGCAGCGCAGCGCTGCAGCAGCGCGTGGTGCCGCCGGTGCTGGCCGGCGCGAAGATCGCGGCGCTCGCCATCACCGAGCCCGGCGGCGGGTCGGACGTGGCGGCGTTGAAGACCACCGCGGTGCGCGACGGCGACCACTACGTGGTGAGCGGCGAGAAGACCTTCATCACCTCGGGCATGCGCGCGGACTTTCTCACCGTGGCGGTGCGCACCGACCCGGCGAACAGGGGCCCGGGCGGCGTGTCGCTGCTGGTGGTCGACGGCGACACGCCGGGCCTGACGCGCACCGAACTCAAGAAGATGGGCTGGTGGTGCAGCGACACCGCACACCTGCACTTCGACCGCTGTCGCGTGCCGGTGGGCAACCTGGTGGGGGCCGAAGGCGAGGGCTTTCGGGCCATCATGCACAACTTCAACAGCGAGCGGCTGATGATGGCGGCCATGGCCTGCAGCTACGCCGAGGCCTGCACCGAAGAGGCGCTCGCCTGGGCGCGCGAGCGCAAGACCTTCGGCGCGACGCTCGCCGAACGGCAGGTGATCCGCCACAAGTTCGTCGACATGGTGGCGCGCATCGAGGCCGCGCGCAGCGTGGTCTACGATCTGACCTACCGCCTGCAGCAGCGCCTGGGTGACCCGAAGGACCTGGTCGCCCGCGCCTGCATGGCCAAGGTGCTGGCCACGCAGGCGATGCAGTTCTGCACCGACCAGGCGGTGCAGATCCTCGGCGGCATGGGTTTCATGCGCGGCACCAAGAGCGAGCGCCTGTACCGCGAGGTGAAGGTGATGATGATCGGCGGCGGCTCCGAGGAGATCATGAAGGACCTCGCGGCGCGGCAGATGAGCGTCTGAGCGGGTGGCGCCAATCACCAGCCAAAGAAACGCGCCACCGCGAGCATGTTCACGCCCTCGTGCAGCGCCAACGCAAGCCCGAAGCCGCGCGCGAGCCGCTGCTCGCGCAGGCCCCACAGCAGGCTCAGGCACATCAGCCACGCAACGACCAGCACTTCCGCGCCATACAGCGGCTTGAACGGCGCATGCGCGGCGGCGAAGAGCAGGCTCGATGCGGCCACCGCGAGCGGGCCGGCCGCTGCATCGAAGCGCAGCCGGCCGAACCGTGCGACGGCACACGACGCGGCAGCCTGCAACAGGTACAACAGCACCAGCAGCAACAGGTTCTCCAGCAGCGGCGCGACGAGCAATGCCTTGACGATCGCGTCGGCGGGTTCGCCGCGCGCGAGCACCGGCTGCACCGACGTCTGCACCGGTACCGCCGCCGGCCACAGCGACGCGATCCAGCGCAGCAGCGCCGGCCAGAGCGCGCTGGCGCCGATGCCCGCGATCGTGAACACGAGCGGATGCGCGCTCCAGCCGCGATGCAGCAGCGCCATCGTGCCGCGTGCTGCGCGCAGGACGGCATGCCGCTCGGCTTGTAGCCGGTGGGGTTGGTGATCGCCCGTGGGCATCGTGCGACCAGCATACGTGCGCGACAGGTTTCTGCGATCGATGGCCATTCGCATTTCCTTCAAGCCTCGTCTGACGGCAGAATCCGGTCATGAACCGCATCGGCATCATCGGCGGCAGCGGCGTCTACGACCTCGACGGCCTGACCGACACGGGCTGGGTGCGGGTGGACACACCCTGGGGTGCGCCGTCGGACGAGGTCTTCCTCGGCACGCTGGGCGAGGCGCAACTTGCCTTCCTGCCGCGGCATGGGCGCGGCCACCGCATCCCGCCGTCGCAGGTGAACTACCGCGCCAACATCGCCGCGCTGAAGAGCCTGGGCGTCACCGACGTGCTGTCGGTCAGCGCGGTCGGTGGTCTGCGTGCCGACTTGGCCCCGGGTACCTTCGTGGTGGTCGACCAGTACATCGACCGCACCACGCGGCGCGAAGCGTCGTTCTTCGGCGAGGGGCTGGTCGCGCACGTGGCGATGGCGCATCCGGTGTGCGGCCGGCTGTCGGGGCATCTGGTGCGCACGCTGCAGGCGCGGGCGATCCCGCATGCAGTGGGTGGCACCTACGTGTGCATCGAAGGTCCGCAGTTCTCCACCTTGGCCGAGAGCCGCCTGTACCGCAGCTGGAACTGCGACGTGATCGGCATGACCAACCTGCCCGAGGCCCGGCTCGCACGCGAGGCGGAGCTCTGCTACGCCAGCGTGGCGATGGTGACCGACTTCGACTGCTGGCACCCCGACCACGACGCGGTGACAGTGAGCGCGATCATCCACGTGCTGCTGGCCAACGCGAAGCAGGCGCGCGAGATGGTGGCCGACCTGGCACCGGCGATCGCCGGCGATGCGCACGCCGCGAATTGCAGCTGCCGCCATGTGCTCGACCATGCGCTGATCACCGCGCCCGACCAGCGCGATCCGGTCATGATCGAGAAACTCCGCGGCATTGCCGGCCGCGTGTTATGAGCCACCCCCGAAGCGCCTTCGGCGCCTCCCCCTCCAGGGGGCGCCACCGGCGGACCGGCAGAGCCGGATCCGCGGTGGCCGCTTGGCTCTTCTGCGGCAACCCCCCGTGTTGCTGAAAGGTCGGCCCACGCGCGCGATCTGGCCTGAAGGCGAGGGCGTGGCGGTGATCGACCAGCGCGTGCTGCCGCACCGGGTGGAAGTCGCCGTGTTGCGACGGCTGCATGACGCCGTGCGCGCCATTGCCGACATGACCGTGCGCGGTGCGCCGCTGATCGGTGTGACCGGCGCCTACGGCCTTGCGCTGCAGGCGCGTACCGATGCGTCCGCCGCCGCGCTGGCTGCGGCGGCGCAGGCGCTGAAGGCGGCGCGGCCGACCGCGGTGAACCTGGCCTGGGCGGTGGACCGCACGCTCGCGCATCTGCAGCCGCTGGCGCTCGCGGCGCGCGCCGCGGCGGCCTGGGCCTTCGCGGCGCAACTGGCCGACGACGACGTGGCGGTGAACCTGCGGCTCGGCGACCATGGCCTCGCGTTGCTGCGCGAGCTGGCCGCCCGCAAGCACGGCGGCGGGCCGCTGCAGATCCTCACCCACTGCAATGCCGGCTGGCTGGCCACGGTGGACTGGGGCACCGCGCTGGCACCGATCTACCGCGCGCAGGCCGCGGGGCTGCCGCTGCACGTGTGGGTCGACGAGACGCGGCCGCGCAACCAGGGTGCAAGCCTCACCGCGTTCGAGCTGCGCGAGCAGGGCGTGCCGCACACGCTGATCGCCGACAACGCGGGTGGCCACCTGATGCAACGCGGCCAGGTCGACGCCGTGCTCGTCGGCTGCGACCGCGTGACCGCGCGCGGCGACGTGGCCAACAAGATCGGTACCTACCTCAAGGCGCTGGCCGCGCGCGACAACGGCGTGCCGTTTTACGTGGCGATGCCGCTGTCCACGCTCGACCGGTCGCTCAGCGACGGCTTGGCCGAGATCCCGATCGAGGAGCGCAGCGCGCGCGAGGTGACACATCTCACCGGGTGCGCGGCCGACGGTTCGCGCGTCGAGGTGCAACTGGTCGCCGACGGCACACCGGCCGCCAACCCGGCCTTCGACGTGACGCCGGCGCGGCTGGTGAGCGCGCTGATCACCGAGCGCGGTGTCGTGACGGCCACACGCGAGGGTATTCAGGCGCTGTTCGAGGAGGCCGCATGACATTGCCGGACGGCGATGACCGCCCCCTGCGCGAGGCGCTGATCGATGTCGTGGTGCAACTCGATGCGCTCGGTCTCAACCGCGGCAGCACCGGCAACGTCAGCGCGCGCGCCACCCAGGGCAGCGGCTGCTGGATCACGCCCACCGGCATGGGCGCGGCCGGGCTGACAGCGGACGACCTGGTGTTTCTCGACGACGACGGCAGCATGCGCGGCGCGTGGCAACCTTCCAGTGAGTCCCCGTTTCATCGTGCCATCTACGCCGCGCGGCCCGACCTGCGGGCCGTCGTGCATGTGCACGCGACGCATGCCACCGCGCTGGCCAGCCTGCGCCGCGCTCTGCCGGCCTTTCACTACATGGTGGCGGTGGCCGGCGGGGACGACGTGCCGTGCACGCCGTATCACCTGTTCGGCACCGAGGCGCTGTCGCAGGCGGTGGCGCAGGCTTTTGCGAAACGGCATGCCTGCCTGATGGCCAACCATGGCCTGGTGGCCGGCGGCACCACGCTTGCCCATGCGCTGAAGGTGACGCTCGAGATCGAGTCGCTGTGCGAGGCGTATCTCAAGGCGCTGGCCGTTGGCGAGCCGGTGATCCTGTCGCAGGGCGAGATGGCTGCGGTGATCGAGCGCTTCAAGAGCTACGGACAGGCGCGGCGCTGACAGCGGGGATCGCCCGGGTGCGGGCGGGATCTATGTCGACTCGCGCACCTCGTAGACGCCGAGCTTGCGGTGCAGCGGGCTCTCGTCGGCCACGAAGAGGAACGTCGGCGCCTCGGCACGGCGGTTCACCAGCGTGACCGGCGTGTAGCCCGGCGCGCAGCAGGTGTCGGCCTCGGCCAGCGTGAAGCGCTGGGTGTCGACCTGCACGTCGGCGCCGCCCTCGATGACGTGCAACACGCTGGCCGGCGAGCGGGCCGGCAGTTGCAGCGTCTGGCCGGGCCGCAGCATCAGCGCGTGGAAGCCCAGGATGTTCAGCGCGTCGTCGCCGGTCTCGGGGTTCACGTAGGTGAGCTGCACGTGCTCGAGCGCCGGCTGGTCGGCGGCAAGTGACTCGAGCGCGGCACGTGCGTCGGCCCACGGGTAGCGCAGCATCGGGTAGGCCCGGCCGCTGCGGCCGAACACCGGCGTGGGCAGCAGGCCGCCGCGCGTATAGGCGCGGTCGCCGTGGCCCGGCGCCACCGGCTGGCGCCTGCCCTCGATGGCGTACGACGCCTCCAGGTAGTAGACGATCGGCAGGTCCAGCACGTCCAGCCACACCACCGGCTCGGTGCCATCGTGGCCGTGCTCGTGCCACAGCCCGGTGGGCGTGAGGATCAGGTCGCCGCGGCTCATCGGGCACTTCTCGCCGTCGACCGTGGTCCAGGCGCCGGTGCCTTCGACCACCATGCGCACGGCGTTCGGCGTGTGCCGGTGCGAGGGCGCCCATTCGCCCGGTAGCAGCAACTGCATGCCGAGATAGATGGCGGGGCTGGCCTTCATGTTGTCCAGGCCATGCCCTGGGTTGGCCAGCACCAGCACGCGGCGCTCGGCCTTCTCCATCGGCGTCAGCTCGCCGGCCCTCATGAGCAGCGGACGCAGCGCCTCGTAGCTCCAGCACGTGGGCTGCGTGTTCGGCCGCGGCTTGTTCGGCGGGAGCACGGCGCGCAGGCTGGGCCACAGCGGCACCAGGTTGAGCTTGCGCAGGTCTTCGACATACTGCGGCGGCAGGTCTTCGAGGCGTCCGAGTTCGCGGCTCATGGGTCGTGTCCTTTCAGTGCGCGGCAAGGCAGGTCTTCACGTTCCAACCATACAGCCATTCCAGTTCATCGCAGGAAGCCGGCGAAGAATGCCGCCAGCTCGTCGAATCCGTCCAGCGGCAAGACATGTGCGATGTACTGGTCTGGGCGAACCACCACCATGCATCCGGTGTCCCGGTTGATACCGCGCATGTCGAAGATGTCGCCGACACCCTTGTGATCGACGCAGAAGACTTTCTCGTGGTCCTGCAGGCCAAGACTGCCGGTCATCGGCTTCAATAGCGACGGCATCTTCTCGTAGGCGAGCTGATCGAAGGTCTGCTGGAACACGGCGCGGAAGTCGATCACCGCATCGATGTCTTCGTGTTGGCGGGTGTGCCTGAGCACCGGGGATTTCGGATCGGTCTGCAGCCAGTCCGCGAGCTTGTGGATCGCCGAACCCGACTCCGATCGGTCCGATCTTCCGGCGAAGGCATAGATGCGCCAGCGCGCGTCGGCCTCGGCCACGTGGCCGAGCTGCATCTGCATGGCGTCGGACAACCGCACCACCGGCGCCGAATGGAAACGGCGGCCGATCTGCTCGCCCTTCGCGAGCGCCTGGTGCGTGCCGGCAGCGAAGAGGATCGACGGGTCGTACTTCACCGCAGTGCCGCCCGTGAATTCCAGGTTCTCCTTGAACTGGCGAATGATGCGCGGCACTTCGGTGCCGTCGCGCTCGGCCTGGGTGGTCGGTGCCGACATGATCCGTGCCCACTTGTGGTCGGTCTCGACCAGCCGTTTGGCCTCGGTCAGGCGCTCCTTGGAGTAGCTGCGCAGCAGGCTCGCGTCGGCTCTACCCTGGAGCACATGCACCAGCTTCCATCCCAGGTTGAACGTGTCCTGCATCGAGACGTTCATCCCCTGTCCCGCCTTGGGCGAGTGCGTGTGGCAGGCATCACCCGCAGTGAACACCCGGGGATTGCGGTCTGCGCCCTCGGGCACGTCGTCGAACTTGTCGGTGATGCTGTGGCCGATGTCGTAGATGGACCACCAGACGATCTCCTTCACGTCGATCGAGTACGGTCGAATGATGCGGTTCGCTGCCGCGATCATGTCATCCTGAGTGAACTTGCGACTCGCCGCTTTCTCCTCCGGCGTCAGCTTGTCCAGCTCGACGTACATCCGGAACACGTAGCCACCCTCGCGCGGCAGGATCAGCACGTTGCCCTCGTTCGCAGACGAGATCAGGCACTTCTGTCGCACGTCGGGAAAATCGGTGTTGGCCAGGATGTCCATCACTCCCCAGGCCTGGTGGGCGGCATCGCCGTGCAGCACGCCGCCGATCGACTTGCGCACCGCTGAATGGGCGCCATCGCAGCCGACCACGTAGTTCGCCCGCACCGTTCGGGTGGCCCACCAGTTCACGCCGCTGGCGTCCTTGAGCGTCACGGTCACCGGGTGATCGTCCGTCGTGGTGTCGATCGTCAGGCCCACGACTTCCCAGCTGTAGTCGGGCTCGAGGCGCGACGGCGAGTTCCTCATCACTTCGAGAAACAGCTCGTGAAGTCGCGCCTGGTTGATCAGGATGTGCGGCATTTCCGAACTGTCGTCGGCCACGTCCTGCACCCGACCAACCCGCTTGATGTGGTCGGGGTTGGCGGGGTCCGGCATCCAGAACGCGGTCTGGTTCACCCAGTAGGTCTCGCGCTTGACCTTGTCGGCGAAGCCGAACGCCTGGAACATCTCCATGGTGCGCGTGTTGATGCCGTCGGCCTTGCCCTTGATGATGTTGCTGGGCATGCGCTCGACGATCATCGTGTCGATCTCGGGGAACTGCGCAAGCTGAGCGGCAAGGCACAGGCCGGCCGGCCCGGTGCCGGCAATCAGCACGTCGACCGTCTCGGGAAGCGGTTCGTTGGGGCCCCTGTTGCGCCGGTTGGGTGCTGCTTGTTTGACGTCAGGGTTGCCTCCCCTGAAGCCATTCTTGTAGAACTGCATCTCGATCGTCTCCTCGGAATTCGGGTCGCGTACTGACATCACACGTTGACCACGCGTTGATGATCAGTATACTGATAATCAGTGTAATGATAAGATACCCGACGCCGATCCGGGATAACCCTCGCCATGATGAAGACGAACGCTGCCACGACGCCGCCCGCCGGACTCGACGAGCTTCCGGGCCACTACATTCGCCGGCTGCAGCAGATCGCGGTGGCCGTGTTCCTGCAGGAAACCGAGGCGCATGGCGTCACGCCGGTGCAGTTTGCCGCGCTCCACACGGTGGGCCACACGCCGGGCATCGACCAGCGCACGCTGGCCGGCCGCGTGGGGCTCGACACCTCCACCGTGGCCGGTGTGATCGACCGGCTCGAGGCCCGCGGCCTGATCGAGCGCCAAGCCTCGCCGGCCGACCGGCGTGTGCGGCTGCTCGCGCTCACGCGCGAGGGCAGCAAGGCGCTGCAGGCCGTGGAGCCCGACATGCTGAAGGCGCAGGAGCGCATCCTCGCGCCGCTGCGCAAGGCCGAACGCGCGGAGTTCATGCGCATGCTGCGCGTGCTGGTGGAGGCGAACAACGAGCTGAGCCGGGCGCCGAGCGAGATGGTGTGAGGGTTGGTGCGTGAAGCGGCTGCAGACAGATTGGCGAAGACGACCCGTTGCTACCATTCGCGAACGACCGCATTTGGCCGAGTACTTCGCATCGCGCCAGGCGGTACCCGCCAGGGGCTCATCCTGGGTCGGTCTTCGCCTGCGGCGAAGACTGCGCTGTGGTGCTCG
>CALMQI010000032.1 GCA_937871935.1 uncultured Burkholderiales bacterium | reverse complement strand
TTTCGCTGCTTTGCAACGGCTTCGTCGCAAAACAGAAATATGTGAATTCACAAGGTTTTGGGCGCCTCGGAGGAGGCGATTCGTGGTCTTAGGAGGCGGTTTTG
Source organism: uncultured Burkholderiales bacterium (assembly GCA_937871935.1). GTDB lineage: Bacteria > Pseudomonadota > Gammaproteobacteria > Burkholderiales > Burkholderiaceae_C > JAEUPI01. Next base: position 8,100 of record CALMQI010000032.1, on the reverse strand, counting down.
GCGCCTGAAAGCGCGGCAATCCGGCCCGAGAGGCGCGAGACTTTCCGGCTGGCCAGATTCTTATGCACGATGCCGCGGGTTACCGCCCGCATCGTCTCGGACTCGGCGGCGCGGAGCGCTTCAACCGCCTTCTTCGCATCGCCGGCGGCGATGGCTTCTTCCACACTGCGCCACGATGAACGCATCCGCGTGCGGCGTGCCTTGTTGACCGCCGTGCGGCGTTCAATGACCCGGGCTGCCTTTTGTGCGGACTTCGTATTCGCCATGGTTTCGTGGTTCCGAGCGGAGTGGTTTCAGAGTGAAGCGCGGGCGTATAGCGCCAGCCCGCTCCGGCGTCAAATCATCACCGGTTCTTGAAAACCGGCGGGCGCTTGTCGATGAAGGCAGCCATGCCCTCCTTTTGATCCTCGGTGGCGAACAGCCCGTAAAACAGCCGCCGTTCGAACTTCAGCCCTTCGTTCAAAGGTGTCTCAAACGCAGTGTTCACCGATTCTTTGTTGGCGATAGTAGAAAGCCGGCCTAGGGCGGCGATCTTTCTCGCCGCCGCCATCGTTTCTTCCATCAGCTTGTCCGCGGAGACGATGCGCGACACCAGGCCACAACGTTCGGCTTCGGCTGCATCCATCATGCGCCCGGTGAGGCAAAGATCCATCGCCTTGGCCTTGCCGACGCTGCGCGTCAGCCGTTGCGAGCCGCCCCACGCCGGCATCACACCCAGCGTGATCTCCGGCTGGCCGAACTTGGCGTTCTCGGCGGCGATGATGAAGTCGCACATCATCGCCAGCTCGCAGCCGCCGCCGAGCGCAAAGCCGGCGACCGCGCCGATCACCGGCTTTCGCACGCTGCGGATGGTCTCCCAGTTGCGGGTGATGAACTCGTTCTTGTGGACGTCCATGTACTGGTAGTGCGCCATCGCCGCGATATCGGCACCGGCAGCGAACGCCTTGTCGCTGCCGGTCAGCACGATGCAGCCGATGCCGTCGTCGGCGTCGAGCGCCATCAGCGCGGCACCGAGCTGGTCCATCAGCGCGTCGTTCAGCGCGTTCATCTGCTTCGGGCGGTTCAGCGTCAGCAGGCCGACCCGCCGTGCGCCCTCGCCCCGCCGCTCCACCTGCACCAGGATGTCCGTCATGTCATGCGCTCCTTGTCGGCGACGATTGTCGCCGAGCGCTGTCGGGCCCGCGGCATCAGCGCCCGGTCGATTGCTGGGGCGCGCGCTCCAGCATCAGGTCGACAAAGGTCTCCGGGTCTTGGCGGATCAGGATGCGCACCGGCAGGTACTGCAGCTGCGGCGCAAACCACATCTCCGCCGTCATGTCGCCGCCGCGCCGCGGCGGGCGGCGCGGCTTCACGTGCATCGTGGGCACCTCGGCGAACGGCAGGCGCAGCAGCTCCTCGCCGACCACGTCGTACTGCCACACCTCCACCCGCCGCGGCAGCGCGAGCGGGATGTCGATCGTGCGGCCGACCGTCAGCAGATGCGGCTGCGTCGTGAATATCCACGTCAGCTGGACGAACAGGCTCGCCTCGTCCTGCACGCCGGGCATCGCCGGTGCCTCGCGCCCCTCGGGCAGCAGCACCTTGTCGGGCTCGAATGTCATCGCCCAGCGCCGGCTGCGAAACGCCACGCGCTGCTCGCCGTCGAACTTGCGCGGTATGAGGCCGCGGTCGCCGAGCTCGCCGTCACTGCTGACACGGCGCATCAGCAGCGGCGCGAACGGCGGGCCGACCGTCGCCTGCAGGTGAACCTGGTAGTGCAGCCCGACGCGGATCCACTCCACGGTGGCCTGTCCCTGCACCTCGCCGCGGTAGTTGCCGGCGAGCTGGTAGGTCATCCGCGTCGACGGCGGCCAATCGAACGGCTGTGCGGCCGGCGCCGTCGAAGCGGCAGGCGCAGCGGGCAGCGCGGCAACGGCGCTCGCCGATGCCGATGTTGGTGGCGCTGGCGCCTCGGCGGCCGCCACCGGCTCGCTCGCCAGGGACACGGCGTCGGGCGGCCGCAACGGCTCGGGCAGCACCGCCGGCTCGGGCGGTGGCCTGGCCTCCGGCGGCGGTGGAGCAGGTAGCACCTGGGCCACCAGCGTCTCCTGCCGCTGCGGCGCCGAAGCCGGTGTCGATGCGGCCGGCTTGGCGGCGGCCGCGCGGCGCGGCCGCGGCCGCTTGGCTGCCACCGGCGGCGCGACCACAGGCGGCGGCGCCAGCGCCAGCTCGCGCACATAGGCCACCTCGATGCGACGGATCGACGAGTTCGAGGCGCCAAAGCCCAGGCGGTCCTCCATCAGCTCGTCGCCCAGCCAGAGGTGGGTGGCCGTGACCAGCAGCGCCGTCGCCAGCACGCCGGGCCGACGCAGCGGCGCGCGTCTCAGCGTCCCAGCCATGCCCGCCGCCGGGCCAGGACCTCGCGATCGGCCGACGCCGCGAGCGCGAGTCGCACGGTGCGGCCGATCGGCGCGCGCGGGTCGGGCTGCACCTCGAGCGTCAGCAAGCGCTGGTCGCGCACCAGCGCCAGCGCGAACGCCCGCTCGGCGCCGATCCATTGCAGCGCCTCGTCGAGCTTGCGCACGCGCCACCCGTCGACTGCCAGCAACTCGTCGCCGGCGCTCAGGCCCGCCCGCTGCGCCGCGCTGTCGGCCAGCACCGACTTGACCTGCACGCCGCTGAGCGGCCCTTCGCTCAAGCGCAGTCCGAGGCCGGCGGCCAGGCCAGCGCGGTCGTCCGTGATGTCGACGCCCATGGCCTGCAGCAGACCCGGCAGTGGCAGTTCGTGCACATCGTGCACCCAGCGATCGAGCTCGCGCTGGTAGGAGCGCCCGCTGCACTGCTGCAGTTCGCGCAGCAGATCGACCTCGTCGATCGGCCCGCCGCCGCTTGCGCGCCACAGCGCGCGCATCACAGCGTCGAGCGAGCTGCCGTCGGCGCGCAGCGTGAGGTCGAGCGCCAGCGCGACCAGCGCGCCCTTGGCGTAGTAGCTCACGGTGGCATTGGTGGTGTTCTCGTCGGCGCGGTAATACTTTGTCCAGGCGTCGAAGCTCGCGTCGGCCACGCTTTGCAGAAGGCGGCCCGGCGTCGTCCGCACGGCGTTGACGTTCTTGGCCAGCAAGCGCAGGTAGCGCGGCGCGTCGATCAGCCCCGCGCGCAGCAGCAGCAGATCGTCGTAGTAGGAGGTGGCCCCTTCGAACCACCACAGCAGCCGCGTGTAGTTCTCGCGCGTGTAGTCGAGCGCAGCGAACTCACGCGGCATCAGACGCTTCACGTGCCAGGCGTGAAAGTACTCGTGGCTGACCAGTCCGAGCAGGTCGACATAGCCATCGTCGGCCGTGGCCCCTGCACCCACGCGCGGCAGGTTGCGACGTGCCGACAACAGTGCCGTGCTGGCCCGATGTTCCAGGCCACCGTGGCCGTCCTCGGCGACGTTCAGCGCAAACAGATAGCGGTGAAACGGCGGCCGTGCGCGCGGCCCCTGGCCATGCCAGAAAGCGATCTGCGTCTCGCAGATGCGCTGCGTGTCGTCGAGCAGGCGCCGGCCGTCGAAGCCCGGCCAGGCGCCGGCCACGACGAACTCGTGGCCGACACCGCGCGCCCGGAAGCGACCGCGCCAGAAGCCGCCAAGCTCGAACGGATGGTCGACCAGCTCGTCGTAGTCGGCGCTCAGATAACGTGCACGCCGGCCCCCCGCGGCAGCACCGTCGGGCGCCATTGCGGTGGCCACCTCCCAGCCGCGCGGCAGCCGGCCGAGCTCGACGCGATGCGGCTCGGCCTCCCGCCCTTCGACCCGCAGGAAGACGCTGGTGCCGTTGAAGAAGCCACGCCGGGCGTCGAGGAAAGCCGCGCGCACCGAGCTGTCGAACGCGTACACGCGGTAGCTCACACGCAGCGCCGCACGCCCTTCGCAGTGCGCGACCCAGCGCGTCTTGTCGATCTGCTCGAGGTCCACCGCGCGACTCCCCTGCGTCGCCTGCAGCCCCGACAGATGGCGGGCGAACTCGCGCACCAGGTAGCTGCCCGGGATCCACACCGGCAGGCTCAAGGCCTGCTCGGCCGCCGGACGCGGCACCGTCAGCGTGACGCGAAACTGGTGAGCATGCAGATCGTCGGGTTCGATGCGGTAATCGATCATGGCGATCGATTGTCGCGCGCCGGCAGCGGCAGGTCGCCCGCGCCGCGCAGCGCGTCAAGAACAACCGAGCTCGGGCGAGCGTCAGCCCTTCTTCGCCGCAGCGGCCATGCGCGATTCAATCTGCTCGGCCGGCAGCGCACCGGGCGAACGCGAACCGTCCTCGTACACGACAGCCGGCGTGCCCTGCACGCGATGGCGATTGCCCAGTGCCAGGTTACGCTCGATCGCAGCGATGTCGCACTTGCCGATCGACTTGGGCGGCGCTACGCCGTTGACCATCCAGTCACGCCAGATCTTGCCGGGCTCCTTTGCGCACCAGATGTCCTTGGCCTTCGCACTGGAATCCGGCCCCAGGATGGGCAGCAAGAAGGTGTAGATCGACACGTCCTTCACCGCCTGCAGGTCACGCTCCAGGCGCTTGCAATAGCCGCAGTTCGGGTCACCGAAGACCACCAGCTTGCGCGTGCCGCTGCCCTGCTTGATGAGAATCGCGTCCTTCAGCGGCAGGCTGGCGAAGTCGATCTGCGTCAGCTTGGCGATGCGCGCCTCGGTGAGATCGGTGCGCGACTTGGTGTCGATCACATGGCCCTGAATGACGTAGTTGCCCGCCTCGTCGGTGTAGAGCAACTCGTTGCCGATGCGCACTTCGTACAGCCCGGGCACCGGCGACTTGGTGACCTCGTCGATCGGCGGCATGTTGGGCAGCCGCTCGGTCAGGTTCTTGCGGATCGTCGCCTCGTTCGCCAGCGCCATGCACGGCACCCACAGCGCCAGCACCCATGCGCCCAGCGAGCGCCATCCTGTCCTTGGAAACATCGTTTGTCCTTCAGTGTCCCAGCGCCCGCGCCGTCAGCCAGCGTTTCACCGGCCCGGCCCGATTGACCAGAGTGAGGCCGCGGTTGCGAAGTTCCCGCCACAGCGGCCGTTCGGTGGCAAATGTGTGCAGCAATCCATCGGTCAGCCCCGCCATGAGCCGCGTCGGCAGGGCCCGGGCGCGGGCATATCGTCGCAGCAGCCGCTCGTCCCCGAGCTCGCGCCATGCTTCGCGACCGGCCAGCACGGCTGTCAGCGTCGCCACGTCGGCCAGGCCGAGGTTGAGACCTTGGCCGGCCAGCGGGTGCACCACATGAGCCGCATCGCCCACCAGCACCCAGCCCGGACCGCAGACCTCGCCAGCCAACGCCAGCGCGAGCGGCCAGCTGGCCCGTGCACCGGCGAGCTGCAAGGTGCCGCAGCGACCTTGCGTGGCCTGTGCCAACTCGGACTCGAATGCCGCGTCATCCAGCGCTGCCAGCTCGGTGGCGCGAGCTCGCGGCAGCGACCACACCAGCGCGAACGAAGCGCCGCCGCGCGGCCGGTCCGAGGGCAGCAGCGCCAGCACATCGGGCGAGCGGAACCACTGCGTGGCAATGTCTTCATGCGGCCGGTCGCTGACCAGCCGTGCCGCGATCGCCACCTGCTCGTACGAGTGCCGCTCGAAGGAGATGCCGCGCGCCGCGCGGGCGGTCGAGTCCTTGCCCTCGGCCAGCACATGCAGCGCTGCCGCCGGCTGCGACTTGTCGCTGCGCTGCAGATGGGCGGCATAGCGCAGCGCATCGTGCAGCACGGCGTCGAGCTCGGCGGCGTCGACGATCCACGCCAGCGCGTCCGCGCCCTGGTCCCAGGCCGAGAAGCCGAGGGCCGCATCGTCGGCATCGCCGTACACCCGCATGTCGTACACCGGCGTCACGGCGTCCGCCGGCAGGGCGTCCCAGACACGCAGCCGCAGCAGCAGCTCGCGCGATGCCGCATTCAGCGCGTAGGCACGCACGTCCGGCGCATCGCCGGGTGGGCGGGCCGGGCTCAGCGCGACGCGCAGGCCCTGCTGGCACAAGGCGAGCGCCAGACTGCTGGCCACCGCGCCGCTGCCGCTGATCTGCACGTCGACCTGGCTCATGCGGCATTCTAGGAGGTGGGGCCGTGGTGATCACGGGCAGAATCGCCACCATGATCCCCGAGCAGACCATTTCCCTTGCGGGCCTGTATGTCCACCCCATCAAGTCGTGTGCCCGCGTGGCGGTCGATCGTGCGTCGCTGATCGACACCGGCCTCGAGTGGGACCGACAGTGGATGGTCGTCGACGGCGACGGCCACTTCGTCTCGCAACGCGAACTGCCGCGACTGGCGCTGGTGAAACCGTCGCTGCGTGCGCACGACATGGTGCTGCGAGCCCCTGGCATGCTGGCATTGCACGTGGCTCTCGACGCTGTCGAAGGGCCGCTGTCCGTCCAGGTATGGGACGACGCCGTGCAGGCCTGCGACATGGGCGATCTGGCGGCGCAGTGGTTCAGCGACTTCCTCGGCCGGGCGGTCCGGCTCGCTCGCTTCGACCCCGACGTGCGCCGGCCGGTCGATCCGGCGTGGCGCGGCGCGGTCGACGACGCGGTGACCGCGTTTGCCGATGGCTTTCCGCTGCTGGTGCTGTCGACGGCTTCGCTGGCCGAGCTGAACCGCCGACTGCAGGCGCAGGGCGCGCCGGCCGTCGACCACGACCGCTTCCGCCCCAACCTGCTGCTCGACGGCCTGGACGCCCACGCCGAGGATCTGCTCGACCGCATCGAGATCCGCACGCCGCAAGGCAGCGTCGTGCTGCGGCCGGTGAAACCCTGCATCCGTTGCTCGATCCCGGATGTCGACCCGCGACTTGGTGAGCGCGACCTCGCGGTGAACGCCGTGCTGGCCGGCTACCGCGCCAATCCGCGCATGGGCGGCCGCGTCACCTTCGGCATCAATGCGGTGATCGAGCGTGGCATAGACCTCGAGCTGGTGGTGGGTCAGACGGCCAGCGTGCAGGTCGGTTTCGACGAGCCCGCCCCGTAGAATCTACCCTCCTCTCGCCGGCACGGGACCCCCGCCGGCTCCAGCAGACCGAAAGCACTCCCATGGGCCTCAAATGCGGCATCGTGGGCCTGCCCAATGTGGGCAAGTCCACCCTGTTCAACGCGCTCACCAAGGCCGGCATCGCGGCCGAGAACTATCCGTTCTGCACGATCGAGCCCAATGTGGGCATCGTCGAGCTGCCCGATCCGCGGTTGCAGGCGCTGGCGGCCATCGTCAAGCCCGAACGCGTGCTGCCGGCGATCGTCGAGTTCGTCGACATTGCTGGGCTGGTGGCCGGTGCGTCAAAGGGCGAAGGGCTCGGCAATCAGTTTCTGTCGCACATCCGCGAGACCGACGCGATCGCGCACGTGACGGGAAGAAAAGCGAGCCTGGTCGCCAGCCCCGGCACGTATGATCAGAAACACGTCGCGCGGATTGCCGGCGTGCCGCACTGCGTGGCTTACGGGCCGGGCGATCTCGCGATGGCGCACCAGCCCGACGAATACTGCAGTCTCGACGACATCATCAGTTGCACGAAAGTGTTGGCGCTCGCGGTACTGAAGCTTTCTACTTAACGAACCAGGTGACCTCATGTCAGTGACCCAGGAAAAGACCATCATGGCCGGGCCGGAAATGGTGTCGTCGGCCAAGAGCTTGCCGCGGTTGAAGCGTGGCGTCGGCACGGCGACGCCGTCGTCGAAAACGGTGTCGCGCACGTAGGCCCGGGCCTCTTCGGGGTTGCGACGGCCGCCCTTGGCGAGATCCGGAAGCTTCAGTGTCTCGATCGCCGCCGAGCCGATGAGCCGGGTCAGGGCGCGGGTGTCGAGGCCGAACTGGCGGCCCTGCTCGGAGGTGATGCGGCGGCCGGCCTGGGCCGAGATCTGGTTCAGCTCGTTCTGGAACGCCTGCTGGAACTCGCTGGCGCTGATCGAAGTCGCGCCGACCTTGGCCAGCGAGCCGCGATTGAAGCCTGTGAACACGTCGGCGATGCCCCAGACGGCGAAACTGAGCACCAGGACGCCGAACAGGATCTTGGCGAGCCAGCCGGTGGCGCCACGTCGCAGGGCATCGAGCATCGGTTCAGCTTCCGGTATTGCCGCCGGCGGGTCGACTGCAGATCATCT
>CALMQI010000031.1 GCA_937871935.1 uncultured Burkholderiales bacterium | reverse complement strand
GGCTGATTCGGGTTTCGCCTGCGGCATTCTGAACTTGGAACTTGCTTGAAGAAGATACTTCCAGATGCTGCACCAGGGCACCGACGTGGTTCCGGTGGAGTTCCTCGCCGTTCGTGAGCCGAGCCACCCGCATCGCGACCTGCAGGTCAAGGCGCTGGCCAACTGTCTGGCGCAGTCGCAGGCCTTGATGCTCGGCAAGCCGGCGTCGCAGGCGCGCGGCGAACGGGTGCCAACGGCCGCGCCGGGCATCGACGCAGGGCAGCTTGCCCGGCACCGCACCTTTCCGGGCAATCGTCCCAGCACGACCTTGGTGCTGGAGTCGCTGACGCCGCGCAGCCTCGGTGCGCTGGTCGCGATGTACGAGCACCGGGTGTTCACCGCCGGCACGGTGTGGGGCATCAACAGCTTCGACCAGTGGGGCGTGGAGCTCGGCAAGGCGCTGTGCAGCGAGCTGCTGCCGCGCTGGACGAGTGGTGACACATCGGGGCTCGATCCGTCCACGGCGAGCCTGCTCAGACGCCTGCGAAGCTAGGGTATTGCCCTAGGCGCCTGACCTGTTCTGGGCCAGGCACGCTCCGTGCATCGGTGTTTGCTCGGTTTGCCGGGTCGCCGGCGATCACGACAATCCCGCCATTGTCGCCACCGCCACCATGAGAGGACGCATCATGTTCAAACACACCATTGCCGCGGCACTTGCGCTGGCCTTCGTCGGCAGCGTGCACGCCGGCAAGACCCTCGACGCCGTCAAGCAGCGAGGCCAGCTCGTCTGCGGCGTCAATCCCAGCCTGCCGGGCTTCTCGGCGGCGGACAGCCAGGGCAACTGGGCCGGACTGGACGTCGATGTCTGCAAGGCAATCGCTGCCACCATGCTCAGCGACGCCAGCAAGATCAAGTGGGTGCCGCTGAACGCGTCGCAACGGTTCGCCGCGCTGCAATCGGGCGAGGTGGACATCCTGTCGCGCAACACCACCTGGACGCTGACACGCGACGCCTCGCTGGGCCTGCACTTCACCGGCACGACCTACTACGACGGCCAGGGCTTCATGGTCACCAAGAAGAGCAAGATTACGTCGGCCAAGCAGCTGAAGGGCGCGACCGTCTGCGTGCAGTCGGGCACCACCACCGAGAAGAATCTGACCGACTATTCCAAGGCGGCCAACCTGAGCATGAAGCCGGTGGTGTTCGAGACGCAGGAGGCCACCAACAAGGCTTATTTCTCCGGCCGTTGCCAGGCCTACACCACCGATGCCTCGGGCCTTGCCTCGGTGCGCAACAAGGAAGCCGGCAATCCCGACGACCATGTGATCCTGCCCGAACTGATCTCCAAGGAGCCGCTCGGTCCTTCCGTGCGTCGCGGCGACGACGAGTTCTTCGCAATCGCCAAGTGGGTGGTGTTCGCGCTGATCGAAGCCGAGGAATACGGCATCACACAGGCCAACGTCGACCAGCTCAAGGCCGACAGCAAGGACCCGGTGGTGCAGCGCATCCTCGGCACGTCCGAAGATACAGGCAAGCTGCTCGGCCTGGACAAGGACTGGGCCTACCGCGCCATCAAGGCGGTCGGCAACTACGGCGAGGTCTTCGAGCGCAACGTCGGCCCGAAGTCGGCGCTCAAGCTGCCACGCGGCGCCAACAACCTGTGGAGCAAGGGCGGCTTCATGTACGCCCCGCCGGTGAGATAAGTCCATCAAAAAGGGTTCGCGCGACGCGCGAACCCGCTCTTGTTGGTCATGTCCGCGCCGCCCGCCAAACCGTCGTTCAACTGGCGCAGCAAAGCCTTCCGGGGCGTGCTGTACCAGGTGGTCGTGTTGGCGCTGCTGCTGCTGGCCGCCGCCTACCTGCTGCACAACACGCTCGACAACATGCGCGTGCGCGGCATCAAGAGTGGCTTCGACTTCATCACGCAGCCGGCCGGCTTTGCCATCGGCGAAAGCGTGGTGCCGTTCGATTCGGCCGAGAGCTACGGCAAGGCCTTCCTGGTCGGGCTGTCGAACACCTTCCGGGTGGCCATACTCGGCATCCTGTTCGCCACCGTGCTCGGGACGCTGGTGGGTGTCGGCCGGCTGTCGCGCAACTTTCTCGTCCGTACGCTGAGCGGCGCCTACGTTGACCTGCTGCGTAACGTGCCGCTGCTGCTGCAGCTGTTCATCTGGTATTTCGTGCTGACCGAGAAGCTGCCGCCGATCGAGGAAGCGCTGCGTCCGCTGCCGGGGTGGTTCTTCAGCAAGAACGGCCTGCAGTTCCCGCATCCGATCTGGGCCGACGGGCATGTCTTCACCGTCGGCGGCCTTGTCGTCGGCCTGATCGGCGTGTGGTGGTGGTCGCGGTTGTCGCGCGCTCGGTTCGAGCGCACCGGCAAGCCGGTGCCTTTTGTACTGCCGGCGATCGGTATCGTCGTGCTCGCCACACTGGCGGGCTGGCTGCTCGGCGGCGCGCCGGCCGGCCTGGATTCGCCAGAGAAGACCGAGATCAACGTCGTGGGCGGCGGTGCGGTCACGCCCGAATTCCTGACCGTGCTGATCGGCCTGACGGTGTACACCGCAGCCTACATCGCCGAGGTCGTGCGCGCCGGCATCCAGTCGGTGCCGTTCGGCCAGCATGAGGCCAGCCTTTCGCTGGGCCTCGGCCGCGGGCAGGAACTGCGACTGGTGCAACTGCCACAGGCGCTGCGCGTGATCATCCCGCCGATGACCAACCAGTACCTCAACCTGACGAAGAACTCCTCGCTCGCGGTGGCCGTGGGCTACCCCGATCTGGTGTCGATCTCCAACACATCGCTCAATCAGACCGGGCGGGCGATCGAATGCATCGCGCTGGTGATGGCCTGTTATCTGACGCTGTCGTTGCTCACGTCGGCCGGCATGAATTGGTACAACCGCCGCTCGGCGATCAAGGAGAGATGATGGCCCCCCCCCGTAGCGGCCTTCGGCCGCCTCCCCCCCGAGGGGGCGGCACCAGCGGACCGGCGGAGCCGGATCCGCGGTGCCCGCTTGGATGGGGCTTGTGCAGGGCGGCGCGATGGGTGCAGTCGTGACGACGGGTACTGTTTACGCGCCGATCGCCAGTCGCGAGCCGCCGCTGGCGGCGCAGGGTGCGGTGGCCTGGTTGCGTCGCAACCTGTTCGACGGCTGGGCCAACTCGCTGGCCACGCTGGTCACCGTGGCGCTGCTGCTGTGGCTGGTGCCGCCACTGTTCGGTTGGTCGGTGCTGAATGCGGTGGCGCGTCCCGACAACGCGGCTTGCCGCGCGCTGCAGGAGACCGGCGCCTGCTGGGGCGTGATTGCCGAGAAGGGCCGGCTGATCCTGTTCGGTCGCTACCCGTTCGAGGAGCAGTGGCGCCCGCTGCTGGCCTGCGCGACCTTGATCGCCCTGCTGATCGCGAGCTGCCTGCGGATGTTCTGGAAGCCGTGGCTCGCGGTGCTGTGGGTCGGGGTGCTCGCTGTGTGCTTCATCCTGATGCGAGGCGGCGTCTTCGGCCTGACGCCGGTGGAAACGTCGCGCTGGGGTGGCTTTCCGTTGACGTTGGCGCTGTCGGTGGTGAGCCTGGCGATCGCGTTCCCGCTCGCCATCCTGGTGGCGCTCGGGCGCAGCTCCAACCTGCCGGCGATCCGGGCGGTGTGCGTGCTGTACGTCGAGCTGATCCGCGGCGTGCCACTGATCTCGGTGCTGTTCATGGCCTCGTTCATGTTTCCGCTGTTCATGCCACAGGGCATGACGATCGACGTGCTGCTGCGCGTGCTGGTGGGTATGACGTTGTTCGCGGCGGCCTACCTGGCCGAGGTGGTGCGCGGCGGATTGCAGGCCCTGCCCAAGGGCCAGGTCGAGGCAGCGCAGTCGCTCGGCCTGACCTATTGGCAGACCCAGCGCAAGATCGTGCTGCCGCAGGCCCTGAGGCTGGTGGTGCCGGCGATCGTCAACAGCTTCATCAGCACCTTCAAGGACACGTCGCTCGTCACCATCGTGAGCCTGTACGACCTGACCGGTGCGCTGCAGCTGGCGCTTGGCGACGCCGACTGGCGCAAGTTCTTCCTCGAGGGCCAGCTGTTCGTCGCCGCGGTCTACTTCGTCTTCTGCTTTGCCCTGTCGCGCTACAGCCGATGGGTCGAGGCGTACCTCAACACGGGCATGCGCAGGCAATGAAACCACACTGGTCAACGCTCGACGCGCCGCTCTGGCGCAAGCACGCGCACGAGGGGCTCACATGACACAGCCGATCATCCTCTTCGAAGGCGTCAACAAGTGGTACGGCCAGTTCCACGTGCTGCGCGACATCCAGCTGACGGTGCCCCAGGGCGAGCGCATCGTCATCTGCGGCCCTTCGGGCTCGGGCAAGAGTACGCTCATCCGATGCATCAACCGGCTCGAGGAGCACCAAAGCGGCCGCCTCGTGGTCAACGGCACCGAGCTGACCGACGACGTGAAGGCGGTCGACGCGGTGCGGCGTGAGGTCGGCATGGTGTTCCAGCAGTTCAATCTGTTCCCGCACCTCACGGTGCTCGAGAACCTGACGCTCGCGCCGATGTGGGTCGGCAAGATGCCGAAGAAGGAAGCCGAGGACAAGGCGATGCAGCAGCTCAATCGCGTGCGCATCGCCGAACAGGCGGCCAAGTACCCGCTGCAGCTCTCCGGCGGTCAGCAACAACGCGTGGCGATCGCCCGCGCGCTGTGCCTGACGCCCAAGATCATGCTGTTCGACGAACCGACCTCGGCGCTCGACCCGGAGATGATCAACGAGGTGCTCGAGGTGATGATCGAGCTTGCTAAGCAGGGCATCACGATGCTGTGCGTCACGCACGAAATGGGCTTTGCGCGGCAGGCCGCCGATCGTGTGATCTTCATGGACCAGGGCCAGATCGTCGAGGAGAACACGCCGGTCGAGTTCTTCAACCATCCGAAGAGCGACCGGGCGAAGGACTTCCTCTCGAAGATCCTGTCGCACTGAGTTGACACCCCCCCGGAGCGCCTTCGGCGCTTCCCCCCCAAGGGAGCGCCGCCAGCGGACCGGCCA
>CALMQI010000030.1 GCA_937871935.1 uncultured Burkholderiales bacterium | reverse complement strand
GACCGCATCGCCGGGCGCTAAGCCCGACAGTACTTCGACCATATCGCCATCGCGCCCACCATCGCGCTCGCCCAAGCGCAATTGCCGCAAATACAAGCGTCCGTCTTTCAGCACGTAAACGCCGGTGAGTTCACCGCGACGCACGATCACGCTTTGCGGTAAGCGCAAGATGCGATCGGTACCGGCGACCGCGAATGCAACGCTCTGGCGAGCCACGCCCGCCTTTCCGTGGCCACGGCGCTCGATCGGGTGCACGTTGCTTCCGCCGCGACCGTGTGCTTTGCGCGCAGCGTCAACGACACGCCAAAGCTCGCCGCCCTGCTGATCGCGGCCGGCGACCAGCCCGAGCTCGACGTGGACGACTACCTCGGGCGCCTCACCGCGCTGGCCCTGGCCGCCGATCCCAGCCGTTTCCTGTCGACGGTCCAGATCGGCATCACGGCGGTCGGGCTGATCGCCGGTGCCTACTCGGGGACGACGCTGACGGCCGCTCTCTCCGTCATTCTGGTCGAGCAGGGGGTGCCGGGCGCCGCCGCCGACTGGCTGGCCTACGTCGGCGTCTTTTCCGCCATCACCTACCTGTCGCTCATCATCGGCGAGCTGGTGCCCAAGCGCATCGGCCAGATGTTCCCGGAGACGGTGGCGCGCTACGTGGCCTTGCCGATGGAGGGGCTGTCGACGGCGACGCGGCCGTTCGTCTGGCTGCTGTCGAACACCACCGAGGCCGTGCTGCGGCTGCTGCGCATCCGCGACACGAACAACCGCGGCGTCACCGAGGAGGAGATCGCCGCCAGCCTGGAGGAAGGGCTCGACGCCGGCGTGATCGAGGCGCACGAGCACCAGATGGTGCGCAATGTGTTCCGCCTCGACGAGCGGCAGGTCGGCTCGATGATGATCCCGCGCACCGACATCGTGTGGGTCGATGCCGAGGCGCCGCTGGCCGATGCGCTGGCGGTGATGGCCGAGCAGCCGCACGCGCGCTACCCGGTGTGCCGCGGCGGGCTCGACGACGTGGTCGGCGTGCTGTCGGCGCAGGCGCTGCTGGTGCCGATGGCGCGGGGCGCCGTGCCGCCGTTGAGCGAGCTGATGCAGCAGCCGGTGTTCGTGCCGGAGACGCTGTCGGGCATGGAGTTGCTCGAGCACTTTCGCGTCGCTGAGGCGCGGCTGGTGTTCGTGGTCGACGAGTACGGCGCGGTGCAGGGCGTCATCACCGTGCGCGATGTGCTGGAGGCCATTACCGGCGAATTCTCGACTCCGGCCGACGACGACTCGTGGGCGGTTCGCCGCGACGACGGCAGCTGGCTGATGGACGGCCTGATCCCGGTGCCCGAGCTGAAGGACCGGCTCGAACTCGACGCGCTGCCCGAGGAGGACCGTGGCCGCTACAACACGCTGGCTGGCATGATCATGCTGCTGCTCGGCCGGCTGCCGAACACCGCCGATCATGTCGAGTGGGAGGGTTGGCGATTCGAAGTGGTCGACCTCGACGGCAAGCGGGTCGACAAGGTGCTGGTGACCCCGCAGCCGGCTGTCCAGCAGACCGAATCGCCTTGATCCATTGACCATGAACGATCCCAAACCACCGCTGACCGGATTCGGCAACCAGTTCGCCTGCGAGGCCGTGCCCGGCGCGCTGCCGGTCGGCCGCAACAGTCCGCAGCGCGCGGCGCACGGCCTGTATGCCGAGCTGATCTCGGGCAGCGCCTTCACCGCGCCGCGCGCCGACAACCGGCGCACCTGGATGTACCGGCGCCAGCCGTCGGTGGTGGTCGGCCGCTACGAACCCTACGCGCAGCCGCTGCTGAAGACCGGCGCAGCTGCAGGGGTGGCGGCGCCGCCCGAGCCGCTGCGCTGGCATCCGTGCGAGATCCCGGCCGACGCGGGCGACTTCGTCGACGGCCTGCGCACGATGGTGGTCAATGGCGATGCCGACGCGCAGGCTGGCATGGCAGCGCATGTCTATCTCGTCGGCCGCTCGATGACGCAGCGCGCCTTCATCGATGCCGACGGCGAACTGCTGCTGGTGCCGCAGCAGGGCGCGCTGACCATCACCACCGAACTCGGCGTGCTGCAGGTGGCGCCGGGTGAGATCGCGCTGCTGCCGCGCGGCCTGGCCTTCAAGGTGGCGGTCGACGGGCCGTCGCGCGGTTATGTCTGCGAAAACTACGGCGCGCCGTTCCGCCTGCCCGAGCTGGGTCCGATCGGCAGCAACGGGCTGGCCAATGCGCGCGACTTCGAGGCGCCGCACGCGGCCTTCGAGGCCGATGGCGCGCCGCACGTCGTCCTCCGCCGCACCGTTGATCCGGGCCAGGTACCGCACGTTCTCCATCGCGGTCAGATCCGGATAGACGGCTCCTGACTGGGTGATGTACGCGACGCGCGAGCGCAGCGCCGGCGTTCCCGCCGGGGCACCGAGAACGGTGACCTCGCCGCCCGCGACGAGCTGGACGCCGACGATCGCCCGCATGAGCGTCGACTTGCCGCTCCCGCTGGGACCGATCAGCCCGGTGATGCGACCCTGTCCGACGTCAAGGTCGATGCCCGGCAGGACGACGCGATCGCCCCGCCTGACGCGCAGTCCACGAACCGCGATGGCCGGATCGCCGGGCATGAGGGCAGCGTATGCCGGTTT
>CALMQI010000029.1 GCA_937871935.1 uncultured Burkholderiales bacterium | reverse complement strand
TCGGTGATCAGCCGTACCGAAGCGTGCGACAGGGCCGCGGCCAGTGCCGCGCGGCGGATCAAGTGGTTGGGCACCAGCCAGCCGAGCGCGTCGACGCCGCGACCGGTCGCGGCGAAGCGCAGGCTGTCCGGCGAATCGCCGTCGAGCACACGCGCCTCGCGCAACGGCGCGATGGCGACCACGTCGAGCCGCTGCCACATGCCGAGCCGATCCATGATCTGCCGCGCGCGATGGGTCAGTGCGATCTCGCGGCCGTCGTCGGCCGGTTCGTCGAGTGCCGCACGTGACTGCTGCTCGAGCAGTGTCACCTGCACGCCTGCCGCCGCCAGCGCCGCAGCCAGCGCCAGACCGGCCGGGCCGGCGCCGACGATCAGCACATCTTGTCGTTCGCTCATCGCGGCATCATGCAATGGATCGGCCCTGCGGTGGTCCACCGCCGTCAAGCCGTCCGCCGCCAGACCAGCGACAACGCGGCCAGGTCGAGCAACACGAACAGCGCCAGGCTGTAGAACTCGTAGGGTACGCCCAGCAAATCGACCTTGGCGTCGGCGCACGAGGCGGTGGCAGCGAACACCTGGGGCCACAGTGCGTCCAGCCCCGCGCCCGACAGGATGCGGTCGGCCAAGGTCAGGTTGCACGACGACGAGGCCGCGGCGACGAAGTGCTGCCACAGCGCCGCCGTCGCGCCGAGCGCGCACAGCGTGCTAATGCCCAAGGCGCCGACCCAGCGCCCGGTGGCAGACCGCCACAGCCAGCCCAGCGCCGCGAACGATGCCACCAGCACGAAGATCAGCCGCTGCAGCACGCACCAGGGGCAGGGCTGCATGTCGAAGACATGCTGCGTGACGAGTGCCGCCAGCACGGCGCCGAGCGCCACCACGAATACCAGCGCGAAGACCGCGCGCCCGCCGGGCAGCGTCATTGCACCTCGGCGATCAGCTCGATCTCGACACAGGCGCCCAGCGGAATCTGCGCCACGCCGAACGCCGAGCGGGCGTGCGCGCCGGCTGGGCCCAGCACCTCGCCGAGCAGTTCGGAGCAGCCGTTGATCACGAGGTGATGCTCGGTGAAGGTCGGCGCGCTGTTGACCAGGCCGAGCAGCTTGACGATGCGCTTCACCTGGGCCAGGTCGCCGACGGCGGCGTGCAGCGTACCCAGCAACTCGATGCCGATCGCCCGCGCAGCGGCCTTGCCTTCGGCAGTGTCGATGCCGGCGCCGAGCTGGCCGACCCAGGGCTTGCCGTCGCGCCGGGCGATATGGCCCGACACGAAGACCAGCGAGCCGGTGCGCACGAAGGGCACGTAGGCAGCGGCCGGCGTGGCCAGCGGCGGCAGCTTGATACCCAGTTGGTCCAGGCGGGCGTAGATCGTCGACATGGCAGGCTCTCGAGCGTCGGCACGAAGGGCTGGCATCCTACACTGGGGCGATGCGGCGCTTGCGCGTGGATCCGGGCTGGTTCGCGGCGGCCTGCGGCGTCGCGTTCCTGGCTGGTGCGGCGACTCAGCTGCAGCAGCGCAGCTTGTGGCCGTCTTCCGTGTACGCAGCGCTATGCGGCGTCGCGCTGCTGGCGCTGCTGCTGGCGGCCTGGCCGGGGCCGCGCGGGTCTCGCGTCGTCGCCGTGCTGGCCCTGGCCGGGCTGGCCTTCGGCAGCACCGGCTGGCGTGCGCATGTGCGGCTGGCCGATCGGCTGGCGCCGGCGCTCGAAGGCGTCGACCTGATCGTCGACGGTGTGATCGACGCGATGCCGCAGGTGTCGGCCGATGGCATGCGCTTTCAACTCGCGGTGTCCGGCGCCCGGCGCCTCGACGGGTCGGCGGTGACTGTGCCACGGCGCATGGCACTGTCGTGGTATCGCGGCTGGATCGACGACGCGTTGCTGGCCGGGCCACAGGTCGATCTGCGCGCCGGCCAGCATTGGCGATTGCCGCTGCGCCTGCGGCGACCTCACGGCCCGGCCAACCCCCATGGCTTCGACAGCGAACTGTGGCTGTTCGAGCGCGGACTCGGCGCCAGCGGCTACGTGCGCGCGGTGGCCGACGGCGAGCCGCCGCGGCTGCTGCACGAGGATGCGGGCCGTCCGGTCGAACGGCTGCGCCAGCGCATTCGCGACGCCGTCGTGCTGCGGGTGGACGATGCGCGCATCGGCGGCGTGCTCGCCGCACTGGCCGTCGGCGACCAGGCCGCGATCGAGCGCAACGACTGGGAGCTGTTTCGGCAGACCGGCGTGGCCCACCTGATGAGCATCAGCGGCCTGCACGTGACGATGTTCGCCTGGCTGTCGGCGCTGGCCTTCGGCTGGCTGTGGCGGCGCAGCGCGCGCCTGTGCCTGTGGCTGCCGGCGCCGCTGGCGGCCCGCCTGCTGGGCGTGGCGGTGGCGGCGCTGTACGCGGCGGTCGCCGGCTGGGGTGTGCCGGCGCAGCGCACCTTGCTGATGTTGGCCAGCGCTGCCGGCCTGCGCACGCTGGGCGTGACCTGGCCCTGGCCGCTTGTGCTGCTGGCCGCGGCGGCAGTCGTCACGGCCGTCGACCCCTGGGCCTTGCTGCAGGCCGGCTTCTGGCTGTCGTTCGTCGCGGTGGGTCTGTTGCTGGCCAGCGAGCCCGCGTCGGGCACACGCGACACGCCGCATGGTCTGCGGCAGCGGCTGCTGGCGCTGCTGCGCGCGCAGGCCGTTGCCACGCTCGGGCTGGCGCCGCTGTCGATGGTGTTCTTCCAGCAGGTCTCGGTCGTCGGCTTCTTCGCCAACCTGCTGGCCATACCCTGGGTGACGCTGGTGGTCACGCCACTGGCTTTGCTCGGCGCATTGCTGCCGGCGCTGTGGGCGCTGGCCGGCGCGGCAGTCGGGGCGCTGGTGGGGGTGCTGCAGGCGCTGGCCGCGCTGCCCTGGGCGGTCTGGCACGCTGCCGCCGCACCGGGCTGGGCCGTCGCAGCGGGGCTGCTGGCCGCAGCGATCGGTCTGCTGCCGCTGCCGGGACGCATCCGCTGGCTGGCCGTCCCGCTGGCGCTGCCGCTGCTCGCGCCGCCGGTGGATAGACCGGCCGCCGGCGCCTTCGAACTGACGGCGGTCGACATCGGGCAGGGCACGGCGGTGCTGGTGCGCACGCGGCAGCATCTGCTGGTCTACGACGCCGGGCCGGCCTATGCGCGCGAGGGTGACGCCGGCCAACGCATCGTGGCGCCGCTGTTGCGCGCGCGCGGCGAGTCGCAGATTCACCGCGTGATGCTCAGCCATCGCGACAGTGACCATGTCGGCGGCGCCGCCTCGCTGCAGGCCGCACTGCCGGTGCAGTCGTGGACCACGTCACTCGAGGACAACCACGCGCTGCGGGTGCTGGCGCGCGAACACGTTCGCTGCGATGCCGGCCAGGCCTGGATGTGGGATGGTGTTCGTTTCGAGGTACTGCACCCGCGCGCCGAGGATCACCGCCGCGAGCGCAAGCCCAACGCCTTGTCGTGCGTGCTGCGCATCGAGGCCAGCGATGGCAGCAGCGCCTTGCTCACCGGCGACATCGAGGCGGCACAGGAGGCGGCGCTGGTCGAGCGGCTGGGCACGCGGCTGACCAGCGGCGTGCTGCTGGTGCCCCACCATGGCAGCCGCACGTCGTCGACCGAGGGTTTCATCGACGCCGTGCGCCCCAAGGTGGCCGTGGTGCAGGCGGGTTATCGCAGCCGATTCGGCCACCCGAGCGCCGACGTGCTGGCCCGATACGAGGCGCGTGGCATCGACTTGGTGCGCAGTGATCGCTGTGGCGCATGGATTTGGCGCGAAGGCGGGTCTTCGTGCACACGCGATGTGCAGCGACGATACTGGCACTGGGAGTTGAACCCGGCTGGTGCGGATGTTGCTAAAGCCAGCCAGAGCGGAGACTGATAGCGCATGGGGAGACGATTCGACGAGATGCATGGCGCTGGCGACACCGCCCGCGCCCACTACGCCAGTTATGCGCGCTGGCTGGCCCGGCAGAGCCTGGAGCTGATGCGCGCGCGCCGCGAAGAGGCCGAACTGATCTTTCGCCGCGTCGGCATCACCTTCGCCGTCTACGGCGCCAAGGACGAGGACGGCGCCGGCACCGAGCGGCTGATTCCGTTCGACCTGATTCCGCGCATCATCCCCAAGCACGAGTGGGACTGGATGCGCAGGGGCCTGCAGCAGCGCGTGACCGCGCTCAATCGATTTCTGCACGACGTCTACCACGGGCAGGAGATCCTCAAGGCCGGTGTGGTGCCGGCCGACGAGGTGCTGCGCAACGCGCAGTTCCGGCCCGAGATGGCCGGTGTCGCGGTGCCCGGCGACGTGTACTCGCACATCTCCGGCATCGACATCGTGCGCGCCGCGCAGGCCGACGGCAGCGGCACCTACTACGTGCTGGAAGACAACCTGCGCGTGCCCAGCGGCGTGAGCTACATGCTCGAGAACCGCAAGATGATGATGCGGCTGTTTCCCGACCTGTTCGCCGACAACCGCGTGGAGCCGGTCGCGCACTACCCCGACCTGCTGCTCGAGACGCTGCGCGCCGTGGCGCCGGCCTCGGTGAACGAGCCGACGGTGGTGGTGCTGACGCCCGGCATGTACAACAGCGCCTACTTCGAGCACGCCTTCCTCGCACAGCAGATGGGGGTGGAGCTCGTCGAGGGGCAGGACCTGTTCGTCAAGGACGGCTTCGCCTACATGCGCACGACGCAGGGCCCGCGCCGCATCGACGTCATCTACCGCCGCGTCGACGACGACTTCCTCGACCCGCAGGCGTTCCGCCCTGACAGCACGCTCGGTTGCGCCGGCCTGCTCGACGTCTACCGCCGCGGCAACATCACGCTGTCCAACGCCATCGGCACCGGCGTGGCCGACGACAAGTCGATCTACCCGTACGTGCCGAAGATGGTCGAGTTCTACCTCGGCGAGAAGCCGATCCTGCAGAACGTGCCGACCTACCGCTGTCGCGAAGCGCAGGACCTGAAGTATGTGCTCGACCATCTGAGCGAGCTGGTGGTCAAGGAGGTGCACGGCGCCGGCGGCTACGGCATGCTGGTCGGGCCGGCATCGAGCCAGGCCGAGATCGAGGACTTTCGCGCCCACCTGATCGCCAAGCCGACGAACTACATTGCGCAGCCGACGCTGGCGCTGTCGACCTGCCCGACCTACGTGGAGGCCGGCATCGCGCCGCGCCACATCGACCTGCGGCCGTTCGTGCTGTCGGGCAAGAGCGTGCAGATGGTGCCGGGTGGACTGACCCGCGTCGCGCTCAAGGAGGGCTCGCTCGTCGTCAACTCGTCGCAGGGCGGCGGCACCAAGGACACCTGGGTGCTGGAGGTATGAGCATGCTGTCGCGCACCGCCGACCATCTGTTCTGGATGGCCCGCTACATGGAGCGGGCCGAGAACACCGCGCGCATGCTCGACGTGAACTACCAGACCTCGCTGCTGCCGCAATCGGCCGACCGCGCGGCGCAGGGCTGGCGCGGCATGCTCGGCATCAGCGAGCTGACCGAGGCCTACGAGAAGCGATACGGCAAGGTCGAGCCGCGGCGGGTGATGAATTTCATGGTCGGCGACGAGACGCACTCGTCGAGCATCGTGTCGTGCCTGAAGGCGGCGCGCGAGAACGCGCGTGCCGTGCGCGGAACCATCACCACCGAGCTGTGGGAGACGACCAACCAGACCTGGCTCGAGTTCAACCGCATGCTGCGCGAGCGCCACTTCGATCGCGACCCGGGCTCGGTGTTCGAATGGGTCAAGTTCCGCTCGCATCTGTCGCGCGGCGTCACGGTGGGCACGATGCTGCAGGACGAGTCGTTGAACTTCATCCGCATCGGCACCTTCCTCGAGCGTGCCGACAACACCGCGCGGCTGCTCGACGTGAAGTTCCATGCGCTGGCCGGCGACTACTTCGGCCGCACGCAGGCCGACGACCCGCCGGAGATCGACTTCTATCACTGGTCGGCCATCCTGCGCTCGGTGTCCGGCTTTGAGATCTACCGCAAGGTCTACCGCAACGTCATCATTCCCGAACGCGTGGCCGAGCTGCTGATCCTGCGGCCCGACATGCCGCGGTCGCTCGCCAGTTGCATGAACGGCGTGGTCGACAACCTGCGCCTGGTGGCCAACGAGCACAGCGGCGAGACGCAGCGCCGCGCCGGCCGCCTGCGCTCGGACCTGCAGTTCGGCCGCATCGACGAGATCCTCGCCACCGGGCTGCACGCCTACCTGACCCAGTTTCTCGACCGCGTGAACGACATCGGCGTGGGCATCAGCCGCGACTTCCTGGTGCCGGCATGAGGGGCGGGTCGAGCGCACGGCCGCTCCGAAGCCGACCCGCTACCCCACGGGCCACGAAGGGGCCCGTTCCGGGCCTTGGGGGTCGTGCGCCGTACCCGGCGCGCGGGGGGCTCACATGAGCATTCACGTTGCGCTGAACCATGTCACGCACTACCGATACGACCGCCGCGTCGGCCTGTCGCCGCAGGTCGTGCGCCTGCGGCCGGCGCCGCATTGCCGCACCAAGATCCTCAGCTACTCGCTGCGCATCGAACCCGTCGGCCACTTCGTCAACTGGCAGCAGGACCCGTTCGCCAATTACCACGCGCGACTCGTCTTCCCGGACAAGACCAGCGAGTTCAAGGTCACCGTCGATCTGGTCGCCGAGATGTCGGTCTACAACCCGTTCGACTTCTTTCTCGAGCCGAGTGCGGAGCGCTTTCCGTTCACCTACGACCCGGCACTGAAGCGCGAGCTCGCGCCATACCTCGCCGCCAAGCCTGCCGCGAAGCGGTTCAAGGCCTTCCTGGCCGGCATCGACCGCGCCGAACAACGCACGATCGACTTCCTGGTCGGGATCAACCAGCGCTTGCAGCACGATATCCGCTACCTGATCCGCATGGAGCCCGGCGTGCAGACGCCGGAGCAGACCTTGAAGCTTGGCGCCGGCTCGTGCCGCGACACCGGCTGGCTGCTGGTGCAGGCGCTGCGCCACATGGGGTTGGCCGCGCGTTTCGTCTCCGGCTACCTGATCCAGCTGAAGCCCGATGTGAAGGCCCTCGACGGCCCGAGCGGCGCGGAGACCGACTTCACCGATCTGCACGCGTGGTGCGAGGTCTATCTGCCGGGCGCCGGCTGGGTGGGCCTGGACCCCACCTCGGGCCTGCTCGCCGGCGAAGGACACATCCCGCTCGCCTGCACGCCGCAGCCGTCGAGTGCGGCGCCGGTCAGCGGCGAAGTCGACGAGTGCGAGGTCCGGTTCGGCCATGCGATGGCGGTCACGCGCATCTGGGAGTCACCGCGCGTCACGATGCCCTATACCGACGCGCAGTGGCAGTCGGTGCTGGCGCTCGGCGCACAGGTCGACGAGCAACTGGTGGCTGGCGACGTGCGGCTGACGATGGGCGGCGAGCCGACCTTCGTGTCGGTGGAGGATCGCGATGGCGCCGAATGGAACACCGACGCGCTGGGCCCGACCAAACGTGTCTTCGCGCAGGACCTGGTGCAACGCCTGCGTGAACGCTACGGTCAAGGCGGCTTCCTGCACTTCGGCCAGGGCAAGTGGTACCCGGGCGAACAGCTGCCACGCTGGGCGCTGAGCATCTGCTGGCGTGCCGACGGCCAGCCGTGCTGGCATGACGCCTCGCTGTTCGCCGACGAGCGCGAGACGCACGCCTACACCGCGGCCGATGCCAAGCGATTCATGCTGGCGCTGACGCGGCGACTCAACCTGACCGACCAGACGGTGCAGGCCGGCTACGAGGACACCTGGTACTACCTGTGGCGCGAACGCCGGCTGCCGATCAACGTGGACCCGTTCGACGCGCGGCTCGACGACGAGCTCGAGCGCGCGCGCCTGCGCCGCGTGTTCGGCCAGGGGCTCGATGCGGAGGTCGGCTACGTGCTGCCGATCAAGCGCGAGCACGGGCCGGGGCTTTCCGGCGGCCCCTGGGTCACCGGCCGCTGGTTCCTGCGCGACGAGCGCATGTACCTGACGCCGGGCGACTCGCCGATGGGCTACCGGCTGCCGCTCGATTCGCTGCCGTGGGTGACGAGCGAGGACTTCCCGTACCAGGTGGAAGCCGATCCGTTCGCGCCGCGCAGCGCGTTGCCGGCGGCCGCGACCGTGCGCAGCCAGTACGCGCCGCACGCCATCGGCGGCGGGTTCGCCGAAGGCGGCACGGTCGCGCTGCAACGCAACGTGCTGCCGTCCGAGTCGGCCTCGCTGGTGCTGGCCTCCGCCAGCGGCGCGGTGGTGTCCGGCGCGGCGGCGCCGGCGACCACCGCTGCGGCGACAAGGCCCAGCGGTGAGGCGGTGGCAACAGGCACACCCGGCCGACCCGCCGGCGCCCCGGTCGAGCGGGCGCCGGAGCGCTTCGAGTCGGCGCCCTGGATCACCCGTACGGCTCTGGTGGTCGAGGCGCGCGACCCGTCGCGCGCCAACGGACCGCCGAAGGACAAGGACGCCAAGCCGCCCGCGGCCGGCAGCGTGCTCTACGTCTTCATGCCGCCGCTGCAGCACCTGGAGGACTACCTCGAGCTGCTGGCCGCCGTCGAGGCCACCGCCGCCGAGCTGCAGGTGAAGATCGTGCTCGAGGGTTATCCGCCGCCACGCGACCCCCGGCTCAAGGTGCTGCAGGTGACGCCCGATCCGGGCGTCATCGAAGTCAACATCCACCCGGCCCACGACTGGAACGAGCTGGTCGACCACACCGAGTTCCTTTACGACGCGGCCTGGCAATCGCGGCTGAGATCGGAAGAGCACACGTCTGAACTCCAGTCACGATAGACA
>CALMQI010000028.1 GCA_937871935.1 uncultured Burkholderiales bacterium | reverse complement strand
TGCCGGTCTCGAGCATCGCCTTGGCGATAGCGAACCATTCCCACGGGTGGCCGATGCACAGCTTGAAGCCGGTCGGCTTGCCGCCTGACAGCTCGCGCAGCCGGTCGACGAAGCGCAGCAGCTCGATCGGCGTGCCGAACGCGCTGTGCCGCGCCGGCGACACGCAGTCGACGCCCACGGGCACGCCGCGCGCCGCCGCGATCTCGGGCGTCACCTTCGGCCCCGGCAGCACGCCGCCATGGCCGGGCTTGGCGCCCTGGCTCAGCTTCACCTCGATCAACTTGACCTGCGGCTCGCGTGCATTGGCCGCGAACTTGTCGGCGTCGAAGCTGCCGTCGTCGCTGCGGCAGCCGAAGTAGCCCGAGCCGATCTCCCAGATCAGGTCGCCGCCGCACTCGCGGTGGTAGCGGCTGATCGAGCCCTCGCCGGTGTCGTGCGCGAAGCCGCCGCGCTTGGCGCCGCCATTGAGCGCCAGCACCGCGTTGGCGCTCAAGGCGCCGAAGCTCATCGCCGAGATGTTGAACACGCTGGCCGAATACGGCTGCGCCCGGCCCTCGCCGATCAGCACGCGGAAGTCGTGCGACTCGACGCGGCTGGGCGCCAGCGAGTGGTTGATCCACTCGTAGCCCTGCGCCTGCACGTCGAGCTGGGTGCCGAACGGCCGCTTGTCGGAGTCACCCTTGGCGCGCTGGTAGATCAGCGAGCGCTGCTGGCGCGAGAACGGGTGCGCCTCGTTGTCGCTCTCGATGAAGTACTGGCGGATCTCGGGCCGGATGAACTCCAGCAGATACCGCAGGTGGCCGATGACCGGGTAGTTGCGCAGCAGGGCCCGGCGGATCTGCAGCGAGTCGCGCAGACCGATGCCGACCAGCACCGCGCAGGCGAGCGCCGCCCAACCCCACTGGCCGAATCCGATCCAGACGAACGCGCTGAGCAGCAACCCGATGCCGCTGGCCAGCCAGACCATGTAGCGGATCGGGAACAGGCGGTCGAGCGCAAGCAGCCAGGCGGGCATGGATCAACCTCCACCACGAATCGCAGTGTCGGCATGCTAGGCCGACGGCGGCGCCGGCATGTCGCGATTTGCCGCCTTGCGCGCGGCCAGTTCTTCGTTCAGCGCGCCTGGGCGGCGGCCTGGCGCTGCAGCCGGCGCACCAGCTTGGCGGTGGACTCGCGACGCACCTTGTCGTGCAGGAAGCCGGTCCAGCCGAGCGCGACGCCGGTGGGGCCCAGCGCCTGGCGCGACCAGCGCCAGAAGTCGAAGCTGTCCTGCTGCGAGGCGATCAGGCCGTCCTCGAAGGTGAACAACGACTCGACCACGTGGTGCACCTTGCGGCCGGCGTTGCCGAAGCGGTAGCGTGCCTCCCAGTGCGCGCTACCACGGTCTTCGCTGGCCTCGACGTCGCGCGTTTCCAGGCGCCAGACGGCCTGGCCACGGTTGCGGATGGTCTCGCACAGCATCAGCCACATGGTGCCGATCTGCTCGCGGCCCTCCAGCGTGAACACCGGGTCCTGGAAACGCGCATCGGGTGCGTAGCAGCCCTGCATGGCGTGGGCGTCGAGCGTGGCAAAGGCCGCGTAGAAGCGCTTGAGCAGGGTTTGCGGGCTCATGGCAATGCAGTCGCGGTCGGCGTGCCGAGGAGTCCGGAGTATGCGCCGGGCGCACCGGGGTGCGGCAGGGTGCATGCACTCGGCCGCGTGCCATCCTGCATGAAAGGCAGTGCCGCGTCACCTGTCGCAGGGCGCGACGCCCGGTGCGGCGTGGCGGCCGGCCCCTCAATCGAGAGTCCGTCGGTAGCGCCCGAGCGCTACCGCGCCGGCCACCGCCACGAAGGCCAGCATCGGCCACAGTTCGGGCAGCACCGCGGCAGCGTCGCTGCCCTTGAGCAGGATGCCGCGCACGATGCGCAGGAAGTGGGTCAACGGCAGCAGCTCGCCGAGCTGCTGCGCCCAGTGCGGCATGCCGCGAAACGGGAACATGAAGCCCGACAGCAGCATCGACGGCAGGAAGAAGAAGAACGTCATCTGCATCGCTTGCAGCTGGTTCCTCGCGATCGTGGAGAAGGTGAAGCCGACCGCGAGATTGGCGACCACGAAAACGCCGATGAAGGCGAGCAGCAGCCACAGGCTGCCCAGCATCGGCACCTCGAACAGCAGCCGTGCGGCGCCGAGGATCAGGCCGATCTGGATGTAGCCGATCAGGATGTACGGCGCGATCTTGCCGACCATCACCTCGAGCGGTCGCACCGGCGTGGCCAACAGGTTCTCCATCGTGCCGCGCTCGCGCTCGCGCGTCATCGCCAGGCCGGTCAGCATCACCATCGTCATCGTCAGGATCACGCCGACCAGCCCGGGCACGATGTTGTAGCGCGACAGGCCTTCCGGGTTGAAGCGCCGGTGCACGCGCAGCTCGAATGCCGGCGCGTTCGCGTTCAACGGGCGCAGGACGCCGATGCTGTCGTGGACCAGGGCGGTGCCGGCGACGCCACCGAGCGCAGCGATCGCGTTGCCGGCGGCCGACGGGTCGGTGGCGTCCACCGCGACCAGCAGCGCCGGCTGCTCGCCGCGCAGCAGCCGGCGTGAGAAGTCGGCCGGGATCGAGACCAGGAACTGCACCTCGCCGCGCTCGATCAACGCGTCGCCTTCACGCTCGCTGGCCGGCTGGTGCGTGACGCGGAAGTAGCCGGTGTTCTGCAGCGCGGCGACGATCGCGCGCGGCAGCGGCCCGCTGTCGTAGGACACCACCGCCGTCGGCAGGCCCCGGGGATCGGTGTTGATCGCATAGCCGAACAGCAGCAGCTGCAGCACCGGCACGCCCACCGCCATCGCGAACGTGAGCCGGTCGCGCAGCATCTGCTGGAACTCCTTGACGAAGATGGCCAGCGTGCGCTGCAGCGAATAACCGCTCATCGGTGCCAGCGTCTTCAGGCGAAGTTGTCCTGCGCGCCGGCGACGAGGCGCACGAATGCGTCCTCGAGGTCGCTGGCGCCGGCGTCGGCGACGATGCGGTCGGCATGGCCCTGCGCCAGCACGCGGCCATAGGCGATGTAGACCAGCTCGTGGCAGCGCTCGGCCTCGTCCATGTAGTGTGTCGACACCAACACGGTCATGCCCTCGTCGGCCAGGCGATGGATCTGATCCCAGAAGTCGCGCCGCGCTTTCGGGTCGACGCCGGCCGTCGGCTCGTCGAGCAGCAGCAGTT
>CALMQI010000027.1 GCA_937871935.1 uncultured Burkholderiales bacterium | reverse complement strand
CAGCCGCGATGCCGCCCTGCGCGGCGGCGGTGTGCGTAGCACCACGACCGACGTACGTGTCGTGCTCGGTTCGGCGCCGCTCGTGCTCGACTCCGAGCCGGCGACGACGAAGAGCGGCCTGCAGATCGCGCCGACCGCCCTGCGCGTCGCGTATCGCAAGAGCGACGGCGAAGGCCGGACCCGGGTCTGGAGCGCGCGCATCGAAGGCGCGGCCCCCGGCTTGATCGTGACCGCTCGCGACAATGAGTTCACCGTCGCCGGTGCCGACGGCAGCGTGCTGGCCCTGCAGGCCGACAACGGCCGCGAAGTCTGGCGCGGCAATGCCGGCGCCGGCTTGAGCGCGGGTGTCGGCAGCGATGGCCGCTACGCGGCGGTGGTGACGCGCAACAACGAAGTCGTGGTCCTGGAGCGCGGCGCCGTGAAGTGGCGCACGCGCCTGAACTCGCGTGTTTCGACGCCGCCCCTGGTGGCCGGCGAGCGCGTCTTCGTGATGGGTGTCGACCGCGTGGTCAGTGCCTTCGATGCCATCGACGGCCGCTTCCTGTGGAGCCTGCAACGGCCGGGCGACCCGCTCACGCTCTCGCAGCCCGGCGTCGTCGCGGCCTTCAAAGATACGCTGCTGGTGGGCCAGGGCCAGCGCGAGCTGCTACTGGCCCTGTTCGGCGTGTTGCGGGGCACCACCGGCCAGCTGCTGATCGACGGCAAGCCCACCCGCATCGGCGGGCCGAGCGACGCCAAGCGGCCCGAGATCGGCATGGCGTTGATCCCCGAGGACCGCAAGACCGAGGGCCTGATGCTGCCGATGTCGGTCGGCGAGAACCTGTCGTTCGCGGCGCTCGGGCAGCTGTCGCGCTGGGGCGTGGTCGACCGCAAGGCCGAGGCCACGGCCATCGACCGCATGATGACGCTGCTGGCCGTGCGCAGCGACGGCACCGCACCGGCCGCCGGTTCGCTGTCGGGCGGCAACCAGCAGAAGCTGGTGATCGGCAAGTGGCTGCTGACCGCGCCGCGCATCGTGCTGCTGAACGACCCCACGCGCGGCATCGACGTCGGCACCAAGCAGGAGATCTACCAGCTGTTGCGCCGGCTGGCCGATGAGGGTGCGGCGATCCTCTTCTACTCGACCGACTACGACGAGCTGATCGGCTGCTGCGACCGCGTGCTCGTGATGCTCGAAGGCGCGATCCAGCGCGAACTGGTCGGCGCCGAGATCACCGAGCACGCGCTGATCAGCAGCGCGCTCAACATCGGCGCAGCGACGGTGGAGCAGGCTTGATGAAGGGCGACTGGCCCTATTGGCTGAGGGAGCAGCGCGGCACGCTGCTCGCACTGGGCGCGTTCCTGGTGATGTTCACCATCTACGCCGCCAACCACCCGGCGGGGTTGAACGCCAACGTGGCGCAGACGGCGGCCAACAAGGGCGTGCTGCTGGCGATCGTGGCGATGGCGCAGACGCTGGTGGTGCTCACCGCCGGCATCGATCTGTCGGTGGGCATGGTGATGGTGCTAGCCAACTGCCTGGCCTCGACCATCGTAGTCGGCGCGCCGTGGCAGGTGGCGCTGGGCGTCGTCGGCGTGCTGGCCACCGGCGCGCTGTGCGGCGCGATCAACGCGGTGATCGTCGTCTACGGCCGGCTGCAGCCGATCGTCACCACCATCGCCACCGGCGCGGTGTACTACGGCATCGCGCTCGCGCTGCGCCGTGTGCCCGGCGGCGACATCGACGGCACGCTCGGCGACGCGCTGACGGGCAAGGTCTTCGGTTGGCTGCCGGCCAGCCTGGTGCTGCTGCTGGCGCTGGTGCTGCTCGTCTGGCTGCCCTACCGGCGCTCGGAGGTCGGCCGTGCAGCCTACGCGATCGGCTCAGCCGAGATGGCGGCCTACATGTCGGGCGTGCCGATCCGGCGCGCCAAGTTCATGGCCTACACGCTGTCGGGGCTGCTCGCGTCGGTGGCCGGCCTGTTCGTCACCTGTGTCACCTCGTCGGGCGAGGCATCGGCGGCCAACGGCAACACCTACACGCTGTATTCGATCGCGGCCGTGGTGCTCGGCGGCGTGTCGTTGTTCGGCGGCTCGGGCAGCGCGATCGGCGCGATCTTCGGCGCGCTGATGTTCCGCACCATCGGCGACCTGCTGTTCGTGTTCGACCTCGAGCCGCTGTGGCAGCCGCTGTTCCAGGGCGTCGTGCTCGCGCTGGCGGTCTGCCTGGGCTCGCTGCGGCTGCTGCGGGTGCGTAATCGGCTCGAACTCTATGGGTGATGTTGACCCCCCCCGGAGCGCCTTCGGCGCCTCCCCCCCGGGGGGGCACCGCCAGCGGACCGGCGAAGCCGGATCCGCGGCGGTCGCTGGACGTCGCTCGCTTCGCGTCGCGTTGGTGTGGGCGGCGGTTCGGCGCCGAGCCGACCCGGCCATCGTGTCTGCGTTCGGCTGCATCGTCGCTCTGTTGCTGCTCGGCAGTCTGTACTCGAGCAGCTTCCTGTCGCCGGAGTACCTGCTGCAGCAGCTGAAGGTGGCGTCGTTTCTCGGCGTCATCGCCACCGGCGCGATGATCGTGATCCTGCTCGGGCAGATCGATCTCTCGGTGCCGTGGGTGGTCGCGGTGGGCGGCATGATGTCCACGGCGGTCGCCGGGCTCGGGCCGGTGGGTCAGGCGCTGGCGATTCCCGCCGGTGTGGCGTGCGGCGTCGCGATGGGCCTGGTCAACGGCGCCGGCGTGGCCTATCTGCGGCTGCCGTCGATGGTGGTCACGCTGGCCGTCAACGCGGTGGCACAGGGGCTGATGGTCGTGCACACCGGCGGCTTCTCGCCGCAGGACGCGTCGTCGCCGGAGATGCGCTTCCTGGCCACCGGCGACACCCTGCTCGGCATACCCAACGCGCTGATCGTGTGGACGGTGATCGGTGCCGCCACGGTCTTCCTGCTGACGCGCACGACCTTCGGCCGCATCGTCTATGCGATCGGCAATCGCGAGCGCGCGGCGTACCTGTCGGGCGCCCGCGTGCGCGCCGTGGTGCTGGCGAGCTTTGCGCTGGCTGGCGGCCTGTCGGCCTTGGGCGGCGTGCTGCTGGCGGGTTATGCGAGCAAGGCGGCGCAGGCGATGGGTGACCCTTACCTGCTGCCGGCCATCGCGGCGGTGGTGCTGGGCGGCACCTCGATCCTCGGCGGGCGCGGCCATTACCTGGGCACGGTGGCCGGTGTCATCCTGATCACGCTGCTACAGTCGATTCTCTCGGTGATGCAGATGCCGGAATGGGGCCGCCACGTGATCTACGGCCTCGTCATCGTCGCCATGCTGCTGATCTACGGGCGCGGGCGGCGCAACGGGGAGTAGTGGATGGCGAACTGGCTGACCGACAGCTTCGAGCTGATCGACCCGCGCTTCAAGGCGCTCGCCTTCCCCAACGTGCACCTGGAGAAGCTGCACACCGGCTGCCGCTGGGCCGAGGGGCCGGCCTGGCTGGCGGCCGGGCGCTACCTGGTGTGGAGCGACATCCCCAACGACCGCGAGCTGCGCTGGGACGCCACCAACGGCGTGGTCTCGGTGTTCCGCGAGCCGGCGCTGAACACCAATGGCCATACCGTCGACAACGAGGGCCGGCTGCTCGCCTGCGAGCACCGCGGCCGCTGCGTCTCGCGCATCGGCTTCGACGGCCGGCGCGAGGTGCTGGCCGATCGTTTCGACGGCAAGCGGCTCAACTCGCCCAACGACGTGGTGGTCAAGTCCGACGGCAGCATCTGGTTCACCGACCCCAGCTACGGCATCGACTCCGACTACGAAGGCGACGCGGCCGATGGCGAAATCGGCGCCAGCAACGTCTACCGGCTCGACCCGGCCAGCGGTCGCGTCACGCTCGTGGCCGACGACTTCGTGCAGCCCAATGGCCTGGCCTTCTCACCCGACGAGTCGGTGCTCTATGTCGTCGACACCGGCGTCACGCATCAGGCCGACGGTCCGCACCATGTGCGACGCTTCACCGTCGCCGGCGACGGCCGCCGGCTCTCGGGCGGCGCGGTGCTCTCCACCTGCGCGGTCGGCCTGTACGACGGCCTGCGGGTCGACCACCACGGCCACCTGTGGCTGTCGGCCGGCGATGGCGTGCATTGCGTGGCCGCCGACGGCAGCCTGCTCGGCAAGGTGCGGGTGCCCGAGGCAGTGGCCAACGTCTGCTTCGGCGGCGCGAAGCTGAACCGCCTGTTCATCTGCGCGACGACGTCGTTGTACTCGGTGTACCTGAACACGCGGGCCGCACCGCGCGGCCGCTGAACCGCGCACACAGCCGTCACCGTCGGCGGCGGCTCCCGGAGTGGGCAGCGCTCACTCGTTGGCGCCCCGCGAGCGCAGCCGGTCGAACAGCACCGCGACGATGATGAAGCTGCCGACGAAGATGCCCTGCCAGAAGGTGCTGATGCCCAGCAAGGTCAGGCTGTTGCGGATCACCTCGATCAAGGCCGCGCCGACCACCGCGCCGAAGGCGGTGCCGATGCCGCCGGACAGGTTGGCGCCACCGATCACCGCGGCTGCGATCACCGTGAGTTCCATGCCCTGGCCGAGCCCGGTGGTGATCGTGCCGAGCCAGCCCACCTCGAGAACGCCGGCGATGCCGGCGCACAGGGCACAGAACATGTACACGCTGACCTTCATGGCCCGCACCGGCACGCCGGTCAGCGTCGCGGCGCGTTCGTTGCCGCCGATCGCGAACAGATAACGGCCCCAGCGTGTCCAGCGAAGCGCAAGGCCCGTGAGCACCAGCAGAGCCAGCATGAAGAGGATCGGGTTCGGTATGCGCACCGGCTCGATGAGCGGCAGCGCGAGCTCGACGAAGCCGCCGCCCAGCGCCAGCAGTGCGGGTTGGTCGGGGCCGAACTCGTAGACCATGCGGTTGTTCGACAGCACCATCGCCAGGCTGCGCGCGATCGACAGCATGCCCAGCGTGACGACGAACGGCGGCACGCCGATGTAGGCGATCAGCACGCCGTTGAACGCACCGACGGCGAGCGCGACGGCCAGCGCCAGCGGCACGGCCAGCCAGATCGACATGCCGGCGTTCATGGTCATGCCCACCACCATGCCCGAGAGCACCAGCACGGCCCCGACCGACAGGTCGATGCCGCCGGTGACGATGACCGCCGTCATGCCGATCGCGATGATCGCGACGAAGGCGAAGTTGCGTCCCACGTTGAACAGGTTCTGCTGCGTCGCGAACACGTCGCTGACCAGCGCCAGCACGACGAAGGCCAGCAGCGCGGCCATCGACACCCAGAAGGTCTGCTGGCTGACCAGCCAGGACAGCCAGTGGCCGTGTACGCGCCTGGCGATCGACTGTTCGAGTGTCGCGTCCGCGGTCACGCGGCCCGAAGATGAGTCGGCGGCGGCCATGGCGTCAGGCGAACTCGATCGCGCCGGTGATGAGGCCGGTGACCTCTTCGGGCGAGCTCTGCGCGATCACCTTGTCGGCGACCTTCTCGCCGCGCCGAAGCACGACCACGCGGTCGGCCACCGCGAAGACGTCGGGCATGCGATGGCTGATCAGCACCACCGCGATCGCGTGCTCGCGCAGCCGACGGATCAGCGCCAGCACCTCGGCGACCTGGCGCACGCTGATGGCCGCGGTGGGCTCGTCCATCAGCACGATCTTCGGCTCCGACAGCCGGGTGCGCGCGATCGCGACCGCCTGGCGCTGCCCGCCGGACATGCGGCGCACCAGATCACGCGGCCGCGTCTCCGACTTCAGCTCGGCGAACAGCTCTCCGGCGCGCTGGTACATCGTGCGGTAGTCGATCCAGCGCAGCGGGCCGAAGCCGCGCATCAACTCGCGGCCGAGGAACACGTTCTCCGCCGCGCTCAGGTTGTCGCACAGGGCGAGGTCCTGGTAGACGATCTCCACGCCCTGGTCGCGCGCGTCCGACGGCTTGTGGAAAGCCACCGGCTGCCCCTGCATCGTCATCGTGCCGCTGCTCGGCGGGTAGTTGCCGGCGATGATCTTGACCAGCGTGGACTTGCCGGCCCCGTTGTCGCCCATCAACCCGACCACCTCGCCGGCACGCAGCGTGAGCGACACCCCGCTCAGGGCCTGGATGGCGCCGAAGTGCTTGGCGATGTTCGAGAGTTCGAGAATGGCCATCTGCCACCGGCGCGTCGCGCGCCCCTATGCGCGACCGGGGCGCCGTGCGGCACCCCGGGCTCTCATGCCGACGACCGTCGGTGCGGGTCGGCGCCGTCCTTCTTCACTTGGCCGGGCACTTGTCGAGGTTGGTCGCCACGCATTCGTCCAGGCCGGTGAACAGCGGATCGGCGACCTTCTTGCCATTGATCAGGTCGATCATCACGGTCGGCGCACGATAGCCCATCTCGAACGGCCGCTGGCCGATCTGCGCGTGGCTGCGGCCGGCCTTCAGCGCCGCGAGTTGCGGCGGCAGCGTGTCGCCGGCGATGACCACCAGCTCCTTGCTCTGCAGCTTGGCCTTCACCTGGTCGGTCACCTGCGCGTAGGCCTGCGGGCCGAACTGCGCCCAGCCGCCGATCAGGATGAAGGCGTCGAGCTTCGGGTTCTTGGTGAACACATCGGCCATCTGCTGGTTGGCCAGGTCGATCTGGTCGTTGGTGAACACCGGGCAACCGGCGATCTCGCTCCAGCCGCCCTCGCCCTTCAGGCGGTCGCTGCCCTTCTTGCCGCTGATGGTGTCGCGAAAGCCAGCAGCGCGCGCGTTGATGTTGTCGGCCGCCACATTGCCCAGTTGCAGGCACACGCTGCCGCCCTTGGGCTTGTGCTGCTTCAGGTGCTTGGCCATCAACACGCCCATGTCGTAGTTGTTGGTGCCGAGGTAGGTCTTGCGCAGCGCACGATCGGCCGAGGACAGGTCGGCATCGATCGTCATGATCGGCATCTTCGGCTTCTTGGCCTTCAGCATGTTGGCCATCGCCGGCGCGTTGGACGGCGAGATCGCGATCGCCGCGGCGCCCTTGTTGATCAGGTCCTCGACGATCTGCACCTCGCCAGCCTCGTCGGCGCTGGAGGCCGGGCCGGTGTAGAGGCAGGTGTACTCGGAGTTGGCGTTCTCGCGGTTCCACTTGGCGCAGCCGTCGCCGAGCACGGTGAAGAACGGGTTGTCCAGACCCTTGACCACCACCGCCAGGGTCTTCTTCTGGGCCCAGACCGGCCCTGCGACGAGGAGCGCTGCAAGCGCCAGACCCGCCACCTTGCCTATCGACTTGCTCATGTGTCAGCTCCTCTGTCTATGGCGCCGCAGCGCGTCGCATCGTGTCGTGTGGACCGGCCCGCAGCTCGTTCTGACCAGTGCCGGCGTCAGCGCAGAGATGCCTTCCGGTGACCGCTCCGCCCGCGGAATTCTGAGGTACGCACATCATTCCTCCTCTGGGGGTTTCCCTCAGTCGCTCGCCCGCTCTGGCGCGTGCCGGAAGCCGGTGATCGACACCCATGTCGCCGGCAGCGCCTTTCAGGCGGCGGCTTCCCAGCGGCCGGTGCGTTCCGAACGCCAGAGCGCATCGATGATGCGCAGCTGGGCCATCGCGTCGCCCAGCCCCCATGCCGGCGCCTGTTGTCCGCGCAGTCGACGCGAGAACGCCTCGACCAGCAGTCGGTACTGGTCGGCCGCGGCGATGGTCTCGATCACGATGCCCTGGCCGTCGAGCGAGCGGCCGTCGTCGAGTGCCAGACGCGTCGCGCCAAGCTGCGGTGCGTTGAACGGAATCTGCACTTCGATGCGCCCGGTGGTGCCGACGACCTGGACGCGCTGGTACGCACAACACTGGGTCGACACGGTGAACGCCAGCTGGCGGCCGGCGCCGAAGTCGAGCAGCGCACTGGTCGTGCGGTCGGTGCCCAGCGCGGGATCACGATCGACCAGCGCGATGGCGCGGTTCGGCTCGGCCTCGAACAGGTATCGCCCGCACAGCACCGCATAGCAGCCGATGTCGTACAGGGCCCCGCCGCCGATCGCCGCCTGATTGCGGATGTTGGCCGGATCGTCGTTGAAGTACGAGAAGAACACCTGCACCGCGCGCAGCGAGCCGACGCCCCCGGCGCGCACCAGCTCGCGCACGCGCTGCCACTGCGGATGGTGGCGCACCATGAAGGCCTCCTCGATGTGCACATGCGCCGCCGCGTCCTGCAGCACCTGCGCCTGCGCCGCATCGAGGGCCAGCGGCTTCTCGCACAGCACATGCTTGCCCGCCGCGGCCGCCTGCAGCGTGAGCGGCACATGCAGGTGGTTGGGCAGCGGGTTGTAGATCGCCTCGATGTCCGGGTCGGCGATCAGCTCGTCGTACGAGCCATAGGCCCGCGTGATGCCGAACTGGCGTGCCACGTCGTCCGCCCGCGCGCGTGATCGCGAGGCGATCGCGCGCAGCTCGACCCAGGGACTGGCCCGCATCGCCGGCAGCACGTGCTCGACGCCGATCCTGGCCGTGCTGAGCACGCCCCACACCACAGGTTTCATGCTGCTCTCCCGCCGTGTCGCAGCGCAGGTGGCAGCCACCTTTCGCCGTTCATGAGTAACGCACCTCAGACGCGCTCGTTATCATAGATGCATGAGCGATACGCACAACGAGCGCGCCACGCTGCACGACGTGGCGCGCGTCGCGGGAGTCAGTCTGGCGACGGTGGACCGTGTGCTGCACGATCGCGGAGGCGTGCGCAGCCGCACCATCGAGCGGGTGCAGTCCGTCGTCGAGCGACTCGGCTACCGGCCGGACCCGGCAGCCGCGCGACTGGCCCGCAAGAGTGTCGCGCGGCTGGCGTTCGTGCTGCCTTCGGGCACCAACACCTTCGTCGACATGCTCGACAAGCAGGTGCAGGCCGTCGCCCCGTGGCTCGCCGAGCAACGCGCCAGCGCCGTCGTCCAGCGCGCCGACGTGTTCTCGCCCGAAGCGCTCGCGCGGGACCTGGCCGCCCTGCGTGGCCGCTGCGACGCCGCCGTCGTGATGGGGCTGGACCATCCGCGCGTGCGCGCCGCCATCGACGACCTCGTCACCCATGGCGTCGTGGTCGTGACGCTGGTGTCGGACGTGCCGGCGTCGCGCCGCAGCCGCTTCGTCGGCATCGAGAACGTCACCGCCGGCCGCACGGCGGCCACGCTGCTCGGCCGCTTCGTCGGCCCGCGTGCGGGCAGTGTGGGCATCGTGCTGGGCAGCCGGGCGTTGCGCGACCACGCCGAGCGGCTGTTCGGCTTCGAGCAGGTGATGGGCACCGAGCATGCGCATCTGAAGCTGCTGCCGCCGATCGAGGGCCACGACCTTTCGCAGCGCACCGAACCGCTGGTGACCAAGCTGCTGCAGCGCACGCCCGACCTGGTGGGGCTGTACAGCATCGGCGCCGGCAACCGCGGCATCCAGGCGGCGCTCGAGCGCAGCGGGCGCGCCGAGCACATCGTCTGGATCTGCCACGAGCTGACGCCACATGCCCGGCAGGCGTTGCTGACCGGCGTGGCCGATGCGGTGATCAATCAGGACGCCGGCCACGAAGTGCGCTCCGCGTGCCGCCTGGCGCTGGCGGCGTTGTCCGGCGAGCGCGTGCTGCCGGACCAGGAGCGCATCCGCATCGACATCTTCCTGCGCGACAACATGCCCTGATCGCACGACGCCGGTTCGGCCAGGCCGCGCCGGGCCGGTCACAATCACGGGCCATGAACCGCCCGATCAGCCTCATCGGCGCGCCCACCGACATCGGCGCCGGCAGCCGCGGCGCCAGCATGGGGCCGGAGGCGCTGCGCGTGGCCAAGCTGCAGCCGATGCTCGAGCGCCATGGCCTGCAGGTGCTCGACCGCGGCAACTTGAACGGCCCTGCCAACCCGTGGCAGCCGCCGGTGAACGGCTACCGCCACCTGCCCGAGGTGGTGGCCTGGAACCGGCTGGTGCACGACGCGGTGCATGCCGAGCTGCAGCAGGCGCGCCTGCCGATCCTGCTCGGCGGCGACCACAGCCTGGGCATCGGCTCGATCAGCGCGGTGGCGCGCCACTGCCGCGAGCAGAAGAAGAAGCTGCGCGTGCTGTGGCTCGACGCCCATGCCGACTTCAACACCAACCTGCTGACGCCCAGCGGCAACATCCACGGCATGCCGGTCGCCTGCCTGTGCGGCCAGGGCCCGCAGGCCCTGATCGAGATCGGCGGCACGGTGCCGGCGCTCAACCCGAAGTCGCTGCGCCAGATCGGCATCCGCAGTGTCGACCCCGGCGAGAAGCGCCTGGTGCATCAGATCGGGCTGGACGTCTTCGACATGCGCTTCATCGACGAGATGGGCATGCGCCACGCGATGGAGCTGGCGCTGGCGACGATCGACGCGCAGACGACGCACCTGCACGTCAGCTTCGACGTCGACTTCCTCGATCCCGACATCGCGCCCGGCGTCGACACCACCGTGCGCGGCGGGCCGACCTATCGCGAGGCGCAGCTGTGCATGGAGATGATCGCCGACACCGGCGCGCTGGCCTCGCTGGACGTGATGGAGCTCAACCCCGCGCTCGACGTGCGCAACCGCACCGCCGAGCTGGCGGTCGACCTGATCGAGAGCCTGTTCGGCAAGAGCACGCTGATGCGCGCGCCCGGCCAGGGCGCGCGTTGACGACGTGAGCGAGCCGGTCCACGACGTCGCGATCGTCGGTGCCGGCATCGCCGGCGCGTCGCTGGCCTGGCGGCTCGCCGCGCACGTGCGCGTGTTGCTGCTCGAGCGCGAAAGCCAGCCTGGCCAGCACAGCACCGGCCGCAGCGCCGCGATGTTCATGGAGACCTACGGCTCGCCGCAGGTGCGCGCGCTCACGCGCGCCAGCCGTGCGTTCTACAGCGCGCCGCCGGCGGGGTTCTGCGACACGCCGATCCTGTCGCCGCGCGGCGTGTTCTACATCGGCTGGCAAGGCCAGCAGGCGGCGCTCGACGCGCTGCACGCCGAACTGGCCGGCACCGGCAGCCCGATACATCGCGTAAAGGCGGCCGACGTGCTGCAGCGTGTGCCGGTGCTGCGCGCTTCAGGACTGCTCGACGCCGTCGGCGAGCCCGACGCGATGGACATCGACGTGCATGCGCTGCACCAGGGTTACCTGCGTGGCCTGAAGCGCCAGGGCGGCACGCTGTGGTGCGACGCCGAACTGCAGCGCGCCGACACGTCGGCGGGCGGCTGGACCGTCACGCTGGCCGACGGCCGCACGGCGCGTTGCCGCACGCTGGTCAACGCCGCCGGCGCCTGGGCCGACGAGGTGGCCGCGCGCTGCGGCGCGGCGCCGCTCGGCCTGCAACCGAAGCGGCGCAGCGCCTTCACCTTCGCGCCGCCGGCGGGCGTCGACGCCCGCCACTGGCCGACGGTGGCCGACGTCGGCGAGGCCTGGTACTTCAAGCCCGACGCCGGCCAGATCATCGGCTCGCCGGCCAATGCCGACCCGGTGCCCGCGCACGACGTGGTGCCCGAGGAGATCGACATCGCCACCGGCATCGCCGGCATCGAGGCGGCGACGACGATGACGATCCGCCGCCCGGCGCGCACCTGGGCCGGGCTGCGCACCTTCGCCCCCGATGGCGACCTGGTGATCGGCTGGGATGCGCGGCGTACCGCGTTCTTCTGGCTCGCCGGCCAGGGCGGCTACGGCATCCAGAGCGCCGCCGGCGCGGCCGAGCTCGCGGCCACGCTGTGGCTCGGCGCGCCGCTGCCGGAAACCTTGCGTGCCCAGGGCGTGAGCCCGCATGCCATGGCGCCGGACCGGCTGCCACGGGCCGGTTGACGCCGCCGACGGCGCACCGCCTGCGTCTCGGTCAAAACACCGTTGGCAGCCGGGCACGAACTGCGCCACGATCGTGCCCTACCGGGAGACCGACATGACACGCCGTTCGATGGCTCCGCGACCCGCCGGCCCCGCCTCGTGCAGGGGTGGCCGATGACCACGCGCCGCACGCTGCTCGGCGCCGTCGCCGCCGGCGCGCTGGCGCCCTGGGCCGGCGCGCGCGCGCAAGCGACGCGGTTGCCGATCTTCGATGCCCATGTGCACTACAGCCACGACGCGGTGGAGCTGGTGCCGGTGAAGCAGGCGGTACAGATCCTGCGCCAGGCCGGCCTGGCCGGCGTGTTCGTCTCGTCGTCCGACGACGAGGGCACGCAGCGCCTGCTCGCCGAGGCGCCCGACCTCGTGGTGCCCGAGCTGCGACCGTATCGCACCCGCGCCGACACCAGCGGTTGGGTGCGCGACGACGGCATCGTGAAGTACCTGGAGCAACGGCTCGCGAAATACAGGTACGCCGGCATCGGCGAGTTTCATCTCTACGGCGCCGACGTCGAACTGCCGGTGCCGCAGCGCATGGTCGCGCTGGCGCGCGAGCACGGCCTGCTGCTGCATGCACACAGCGATGCCGATGCCGTCGAGCGCCTGTTCAAGGCCTGGCCGCAGGCGCGCATCCTGTGGGCGCACTCGGGCTTCGACCGGCCCGACGCCGTGCGCGCAGTGCTGCGCCGGCACCAGGCGCTGTGGTGCGACCTCGCCTTCCGCACCGACCAGGCCTCGGGCAACAAGGTCGACCCGGCCTGGCGCGAGGCCTTCACCGAGTTCCCGGACCGTTTCATGGTCGGCACCGACACCTTCACGCCGGAGCGCTGGCACTACATCGTGCCGCATGCCGACTTCTCGCGCGGCTGGCTGGCCGACCTGCCGGCACCGCTGGCCGAGGCCATTGCCTGGCGCAATGCCGACAAGGTGCTGCGCGCCGCGTGGCCGAAGAAGGCGTGAAACGGTTGTCCGCCATGGCGGCGCTCGTGCTGCTGCCGATCGCCGGCGCAGCGCAAGCCGCCGGCGATTGCACCGCTCGGTTGAAGTCTGCGCGTGCGATGCAGGCCGAACGCGACGGCTACACGGTGGCCTTCGCACCGCGCCCGGCGCC
This sequence comes from uncultured Burkholderiales bacterium, assembly GCA_937871935.1. GTDB lineage: Bacteria > Pseudomonadota > Gammaproteobacteria > Burkholderiales > Burkholderiaceae_C > JAEUPI01. The sequence goes on along the minus strand of CALMQI010000027.1, from coordinate 2,340 downwards.
GCTGGCGACCGGACGGCATTTCGCGCTCGACATCGCCGTGTGCCCACCCGCCGGCGGCGGTGCGCCACGCAACCTGCAGGTGGACGCCGACATGCCAGCCCACAAGCACGGCATGAATTACCGCGCCAGCGTCACGATGCGCGGCGCCGGGCTCTACCGCGCCGAAGGCCTGATGCTGCACATGCCCGGGCGCTGGCGCTTCCTGTTCGACCTGCAGCTGCACGATCGCACGCTGCAGCTGGCCCACGAAGTCGAGGTGCCGTGATGCACCGACACGCTGCGCGGGTCGTCCTGGCGGCGGCGCTGGTGCTGTGCGCCGGCGCCTCCTGCGCACAGACGAGCCGCGACGGCGGCATGCCCTTCAGCGCCGACGAGCAACGCCGCATCCTCGCGCACGGCCCGTGGCCACCGCCGCGCGCGCACGACCCGGGCAATGCGCAGTCCGGCCGGCGCGAGGCGATCACGCTCGGCCAGGCCCTCTTCTTCGAGGTGCGGCTGTCGAGCAACGACATTTTCGCCTGCGCCACCTGCCACGAACCCGCGCTCGCGTTCGCCGACGGTCGCAGCCGCTCGCTCGGCCGCGGTCTGCTCGACCGCAACGCGCCATCGCTGTGGAACGCGGTGCACGAGCGCTGGCAGGGCTGGGACGGCGCAGCCGACAGCCTGTGGAGCCAGTCGATCCGGCCGATCCTGCACCCCAAGGAGATGAACGCCAGCGCGGCGCAGGTGCGCGAGTTCGTTGCCGGCGAGCGCGAACTCGCGTGCCGCTACCGGCGCAGCTTCGGCAAGCCGCCGTCGGCGGAAGTCGAAGACGAGGCCGTGCTCGTCAACGTGGCCAAGGCCATCGGCGCCTTCGTCGCCACGCTGGTGTCGGGCCGTACACCGTTCGACGACTTCCGCGACGCACTCGCCCGCGGCGACCGGCGCGCGATGGCGCGCTACCCGGCGGCCGCGCAGCGCGGACTCAAGCTCTTCGTCGGCCGCGGCCGCTGCAACCTGTGCCACTCGGGGCCGATGTTCAGCAATGGCGAGTTCGGCGACACCGGACTCAACTTCTTCGTGCGCCCAGGCGAGGTGGACCCGGGCCGGCACGGCGGCATCGCGGCGCTGCGCGCGAGCCCCTACAACCTGCTCGGCCGCTTCAGCGATGCCGGTGCCGCCAGCCCGGTGACGACCAAGACGCGCCACGTCGAGCCGCAGCACCGCAACTTCGGCGAATTCAAGGTGCCGAGCCTGCGCCACGTGGCGCTGACCGCGCCGTACATGCACGACGGCCAGCTGGCGACGCTGGACGCCGTGGTGCGCCACTACTCCGAGCTCAATCTCGAGCGCATCCACGCCGACGGCGAGCGCATCCTGCAGCCGCTGCACTTGAACGAAGGCGAACGCGCAGACCTGGTGGCGTTTCTCGGCACCCTGACGGCGCCCGATCTGCAGAGCTGGCGCCCCCGCGCGCGACCGCGCGACGCCTGCACGGTGGACGCGCTCAGGCCGCCAGCTTGAAGCGCTTGACCAGCGCCTGCAGCTCGTGCGCCTGATCACGCAGGCTCTCGGCGGCGGCGGCGCTCTGCTCGACCAGCGCGGCGTTCTGCTGCGTCATCTCGTCCAGGCTGGTGACCGAGCTGTTCACCTCGCCCAGGCCGCGGCTCTGCGTGCCGGCCGACCGGCAGATCTCGTCGACCATTGCAGTCGCGCGCGACACGCCGTCGACGATCTCGCGCATGGTGGCGCCGGCGTCCTTGACCAGCCGCTGCCCGGCGTCGACCTTGTCGACGCTAGCGCCGATCAGGCCCTTGATCTCGCGCGCGGCCTGCGCCGAGCGCTGCGCCAGCGCCCGCACCTGATCTTCGGCAAGGCCGCGCGCCCGGGCCACTCGACCGACCTGATCCTCCGCCGCCGCGGGTGAGATCTCGGGATCGAGTCCGCTGCCCGAAGCCGTCACGAGATCCACCGGGACCGGGGTGGTGTTGCCGGGGTCGGCAGCCCTGAGCGCCTCGACCCGACCCTTCACCGCGTCGAGCTGCGCCGGATTGGTGGGGCCGAGGTTGGAGCCGCTTGAGATGGCGCCGTTGTAGGGCAGCGGACCTGTCGCCGATGGGCGGGACCAGAAGTAGCGCGGTCCGCTGAAGGCCTGACCGATCAAGCGCGAGCCGCCGACCGAATTGCCCGAGACGAGGAGACTGCCCCCGGCCTGAGCGGGGAAGACGAGGGCGGAGATGCCGGTGACGATGGCGGGGTAGATGCCGCCTGTGAGGAGCGTCAGGGCCACCATGGACATGAGTGCGGGGCGGATGAGGCTAGGCATGGTCATCGACTCAGACGAGGTGAAGGCCGACCAGA
>CALMQI010000026.1 GCA_937871935.1 uncultured Burkholderiales bacterium | reverse complement strand
GGATGATCGCGCCTAATTGGTCTGCGGCGATAGCATCGTATGCGTTCAGCGTAGCCTGATCTCTCATCCTATCTGTCCGCAACAGGGCCAGCCTTGAGTCACGGCTTCGATTTTCTGGAGTGGCCGGCGCGCTCCAATCCAGCCGCTCGCGCCCTGCCCATCAATGCGGCCCGCTTTCGCCGGATGCTGCCGTTCGGCGTCTGGCAAGCAGCGTTTTCTTTGCGGTGCACTCCGGACCAGGCGCCTCACAGACGGACGTTCCCTACTCCGGGACGGTGAAGCGATAGCCCACGCCTGGCTCGGTAGCGATGCGGGCCGGCGCGTCGGGGTCTAACTCTACCTTCTGACGCAGATGCCGAACGTGAACGCGCAGCGCTCACTGGCGCGTTGCAGCGCGCTGTCGAACCAGGCCAGGGTCTCGACCGACCAGTCGTCGTCGGGCTGCGGGTTGTTCTCGAGCGAAAAGCGGGCGGCCCAGTTGCCACCGGCGGCGGCGTCGTAGCTGAACGCCGGGAACGCGCGCGACTGCATCGCCGCCGCGGCGCTCAGGTAGGGCGGCAGCGCGCTGGCCGAACGTGGCGAACCGGCAAAAACACTGAACAGCGCCGGGCCACGGCATGCCAGCCCGCGGCCGATCTGCGAACGCAGCGCGACCAGGTTGGAGCTCGGCGACTGCAGCACGAACATGCCCCCCAGGCCCATCGCCGCGGTGGCCAGGCGCGCGCTGCGCACGCCGAAGGCGAAGCGGCCGGTGCCGATCGAAGCCTCCTCGAGCAGGTCGGAGGTCTGCACCAGCACCTTCACCGGCAGCCCGCTAGAGAGCATTTCCATCAGGTTGGCGTTTTCCGGCGCGTCGTTGCGCTCCGGCGGAATGCACACCAGGTAGTCGGGAAAGCGCGCCAGGTCGTCGGCGCTGAGCGCGTTCTCGTCGAAGGCTTCGAAGAACAGGTCGTGCTCGGCCTCGATGTAGCGGCCCTGCGCCTCCAGCTCGGCGATGTGCCGGCTCAGCGTGGGCTGCTGCGCGCCCAGGCGGCGGGCGGCGCCCATCAGGCTGCCGGCGTCGAGCACGGCGACGAAGCTCTTCACCAGGGCCCAGTTGAAGTGGTCGAGCGAGGGGTCAGTGGCCATGCGCGAATGTATATCTCGCATGACGGCTTCGGCAATTGGCGGATGGGCGTGGCGCGGCGCACACTGCAGGCAGTTGCAGCCCCGTTCGCACCCACCTGCGAGATCACGCATGACGACCCCCACCTCGACGACGCCCCCCACCGTGCTCGTGCTCGGCGCCAACGGCCGCTTCGGCGCAGCCGCTGTGCAGGCTTTCGCGGCCGCCGGCTGGCGCGTGCTGGCGCAGGCGCGCAAGGCGCCGGGCTCGCTGCCGGGCGGCGCGCGGCACGTGGTGGTGGACCTGGCCGACACCGCGGCGCTGGCGGTCGCCTCGGCCGGTGCACACACGGTGGTGTACGCGGTGAACCCGCCGTACACGCAGTGGCCCACGCAGGCGCTGCCGCTGGCGCGGCTGGGCATGGACGTGGCGCAGCGCCTGTCGGCGACCTTCATGCTGCCGGGCAACGTGTACAACTACGGTGAGGGCATGCCCGCGCTGCTGCGCGACGACACGGCGCAGTGGCCCACCTCGCGCAAGGGGCGCCTGCGCGTCGACATGGAAACCGAGTTGCGCGCACGCAGCGCGCAAGGCCTGCGCAGCGTGGTCATCCGCGCGGGCGACTTCTTCGGCGCCGGCAGCGGCAGCTGGCTCGACCTGGTGATCGCCAAGGACCTGCCGCGCGGCAAGCTGGTCTACCCCGGCCCGCTGGACGTGCCGCATGCCTGGGCCTACCTGCCCGACCTGGCGCGCGCCTTCGTGGCTGCTGCGGCGACGGGTGATGCGCTGCCCGTCCACACGCGGCTGCATTTCGAAGGCCACACGCTCAGCGGCGCCGAGTTCCTGGGCGCGGTGGAGCGTGCCGCGGCGTCGCTCGGCGTGGCACCGGGCAGCGGCTTCAAGCACGGCGGCATGCCCTGGGGCCTGCTGCGCCTGGGCGGCCTGCTGGTGCCGATGTGGCGCGAGATCGCCGAGATGGCCTATCTGTGGCGCGTGTCGCACGCGCTCGACGGCAGCGCGATGCGCGCAGCGCTCGGCGCGCTGCCGGTCACCGACATCGACACGGCGATGCGGCAGGCGCTGGCGGCGCTGGGTTACCGCGCCGCGACAGCGACGCCGGCGCACGCCGCGGCGAGCTGACGCTCAGCGCACGAACTGGTCGACGTAGGCCTCGCCCAGGCCGCAGGCCACGTAGTGGTCGCGGCACATCTCGATCTTGGTGAACACGTCTTCGTAGCCGGTGTGGTTGCCCTGCTCGTCCACGTAGACCATGGCCCCGGCGATGTTGAAGAAGGTGATCATCTCCGGCGCGCCGCCCGCCGCCTCGTCGACCACCAGGGTGTGGATCTCGCCCGGCGGCTCGTAGACGAACGAGCCCTCGCTCGCCACCCAGTCGTGCTCGAGATAACGCCACGCGCCCTTGATCACGTAGCCGGTGACCCAGCTCGGGTGGATGTGGCGCGACAACACGCCGCTCTTGCGCACGCGCAGCAGGTTGCACCAGCTGCCGGTCACGGTGTTCAGCAGCAGCGGGCGAAACCACACGTTGGGCGCCTGCGGCACCCACACGCGTTCGTCGCTGGGAATCGCCTGCACGGCGATCTCGGGCTGGATGCCGGGGAGTTGCACGATCATGGTGTGAGTCTCTTCTCGGATGACAAGCGAGTTCAGCTGATCAGGTAGCCGCCGTCCACCGGCAGCACCACGCCGGTGATGAAGCCGGCCCAGGGCGAGGCCAGCAGCAGCGCGGCGCCGGCCACGTCGTCGGGCGTGCCCCAGCGGCCGAGCGGCGTGCGGCCCACGATGGCGGCGCTGCGGCCGTCGTCGTCCTGCAGCGCCTGCGTCAGCGGCGTGCGGATCCAGCCCGGCGCCAGCGCGTTCACGCGGATGCGGTCGGCCGCGTACGCGATGGCGAGTGACTTGGTGAGCTGCGCGATGCCGCCCTTGCTGGCCGAGTACGCCGGCACCAGGCCACCGCCGAAGAAGCTGAGCATCGACGCGGTGTTGACGATGCAGCCCTGCGTGGCCGCCAGCAGCGGCCGCGCGGCGGTGCAGGTGCGCATGGTGCCGTTCAGGTTGATGTCGAGCACCTGCGCGAAGACGGCGGGGTCGTGCTCCTCCTGGCGGCGGATGATGCCGGCGCAGTTGACCAGCACGTCCAGGCGCGCCAGGGCGCCGATGCAGGTGGCCACCGCGGCATCGTCGCGCACGTCGAGCTGCAGCGGCTGCACGCCGCGCAGAGCCGGGTCTGCCAACGCGCGCGCCACCTCGGCCGCGGTGGCGCCGGTGACGCGCACCTGTGCGCCACGCACGGCAAAGGCCGCACCGATGCCGGCGCCGATGCCGCTGGTGCCGCCGACCACCAGCACGTGTTTGCCTTCGAAGGCGTGGGGTTCTGTCGTCATGGCGGCATTGTCACCGCCGTGTGAAGCAAGGTTGCCACCTCGTAAGAAGTTCCGCGCGCGTGCCGGTGTGTTGATGCAGGCCATGCCGCACGCAGGTGCCGACCGCGCCGACACGCCGGGTTGATCGGCGCCAAGGCGGCGCGGACCATCGCCCATAGGCTATGGGGTATGCAATCCTGCAGTGTGGAGTGAAACATGACCCTGATGCGCACGATCGTTTCCGCGGCCCTGGTGGCTGCTTTCGCAATCAGCGCCTCGGCGCAGCCGCAAGGCGCCAGTGCAGCCGCGCCGGCGGCCAGCGGCCCGCGCATGGGCATGGGCCCGGGCGGCATGGGCATGGGGCCAGGCGGCAAGGGCATGGGCCCCGGCGCGGGCATGGGGCCTGGTGCCGGCATGGGCCCGGGTGCAGGCATGGGCCCAGGCGCGGGCATGGGCCCAGGCGCGGGCATGGGTCCTGGCGCAGGCAAGGGCGGCATGCAAGGTCGCCGCATGCAGGCCGACGCGGGCAACACGCCGGGCTGGGCGATGATGTCGCCCGCCGAGCGGCAGGAGCATCGCCAGCACTTGACGAACGCGAAGTCGGCCGACGAGTGCAAGGCCTACATGAGCCAGCACCACGACGCGATGATGGCGCGCGCCAAGGAGCGCGGCGTCAAGGCGCCGGCGCAGCCGCGGCGCGACATGTGCGCGGGCCTGAAGTAGGCACGACGCCCCTCGCCAGCGCGCGCTGGTCACGCGCGCGCTAGCGCAGTGGCCAGCGCATCGTGACGGCCAGGCCAGGCCGCGCGTGGTCGAAGACCAGCCGCCCGCCATGGGCGCGCGCGACCAGCAGGCACAGGTAGAGCCCGAGGCCCACGCCGCCGGTGGCGCGCTGGCGCGCGCTGTCGGCGCGGTAGAACGGCTCGGCCAGGTGCGCGAGCTGTTCGTCGCTGACGCCGAGGCCGAAGTCGCGCACGCGCAGCAGCACCTGGTCGGCACCTTCGCGCGCCAGCGTCACCACCGGGGGTTGCTGGGCGGCAGCGCTCTCGGTGCCGGCGTGCGGTGCGTGGTCACCGTGGCGCAGCGCGTTGTCACCGTGGCGCAGCGCGTTGTCAATGAGGTTGCGCAGCAGCAGCTTCAGCCGCATCGGGTCGGCCTGCACCGCGGGCAGCGTGTCGTCCAGCTCCAGCACGATCGGCACGCCGGCGAACTGCGTGGCCACCAGCTCACGCACCAGCGCGGGCAGGTTCACGCTCTCCGTCTGCAGCGCGGCGTGGCCGTTGGCCAGGCGCTCGCTCTCCAGCAGGTCGGTGATCAGGTCGCGCATCTCGCTCAGATCGCGCAGCAGCGCGTCGCGGTGCTCGCCCTCGGCCACCAGCTCGGCGTTCACCCGCGCGCGCGTGAGCGGGCTGCGCAGCTCGTGGCTGATGGCCAGCAGCAGCGCACGCTTGGCTTCGAGCATGCCGTGCAGGCTGCCGGCCATGGTGTTGATGCGCTCGGCCAGCTCGCCCAGCTCGTCGCGCCGCGGAGTGGCGATGGGCGTGGCGAAGTCGCCGCTGCCGAAGCGCGCCACGCCGGCGTTGATGGCGTCCAGCGGGCGCAGCAGCCGGCGCACCACGGTGTAGGCCGCTGCCGTGAGCAGCAGCAGCGCGCCGAGCGTCAGCCAGCCGAAGATGCGCGGCCGGTCGCGCGGCAGCGGGCTGGCCAGGCCGAAGGTGACGCGGTGGCCGTCGGCGGTGCTGCGCACCAGGCCCCAGCCCTCGGCGCTATCGTCGTCGTCATCGTGGCCGGGGCCGAAGCGGCGCCATTGGCGCCGCTCGGGATGCGAATCGAACTGCACCGTGGGCCCCTCGATGCGCACGCTCACCGGCAGCCGTGCCACCAGCGAGCGCGCACGCGCCGTGTCGGGCGGCGAGCCGAGGTCGGTGGTGAGCCGGTCCACGTAGTCGGCCACCAGCGGCTTGACGAAACCCTGCCAGCCCGACTGCAGCACGCGCTGCATGCCGAACAGAAAGACACCCGTGGTGGCGAGTGCCAGCAGCAGGAACAGCGTGACCAGCCGCCAGCGCAGCGAGTGGCGCCAGCGTTTGCGCGCGGCGTGCCAGCGCGCGTGACGCGTGGTGGGCGGTGCGGCCGCGGCCGACGAAGCCGTCACGTGCGCACCCCGGCAAACGTGTAGCCGGCGTTGCGCAGCGTGTGGATGCAGTCCAGCGGCTCGAGCTTCTTGCGCAGCCGGCTGACCAGGATGTCGACCGCGCGCGAGTGGATGTCCTCGGCGGAGCGGCCGCGCAGCTTTTCCAGGATGTCGTCGCGGCTGAACACCTTGTGCGGCGCGCCGGCCAGCAGCGCGAGCAGCTCGAACTCGGTGCTGGTGAGATCGACCGCCGCGCCGCCGCGCTGCACGCTGCGGCGGTCGAGGTCGATGGTGATGCCGTCGAACTGCAGTTGCCGCAGCCCGTTCGACGGCGACGCTGCCGCCGGCACCACGCGGCGCAGGATGGTCTGGATGCGCGCGAGCAGCTCGCGCGGCTCGAACGGCTTGGGCAGGTAGTCGTCGGCGCCGAGCTCGAGGCCGACCACGCGGTCCATCACGTCGCCGCGCGCGGTGAGCATGACGATGGGGATGCTGCTCTCCTTGCGGATCGTGCGGCAGAGCTCGAAGCCGTCCATCTCGGGCAGCATGACGTCGAGGATGGCGACGTCGTAGCCGCCCTGGCGCAGGCGCTGCAAGCCCTCGCCCGGCCGCGTGGCGTGATCGAGCGCGAAGTCGAAGCGCTTGAAGTACGCCGCCAGCGGCGGGCCGAGCTGTACGTCATCGTCGATCAGGAGCAACCGCGGCATTCATCAGATCCAACGGCGCACCGAGGCCGCGTAGTCACTGTACCAACCGCCGAAGGCCGCACGCAGCTGCGTCTCCTCGCGCGGGATGTGCACGAGATGCAGGATCGCCACGAACGCGGCGGCGGCGCCCACCAGCGTCGGCGCACCGAGCTTCAGCGCCAGGCCCAGCATCGACACCGTCATGCCCAGGTACATCGGGTTGCGGCCGAAGCGATACGGCCCGTCGTCGACGAAGCGTTGCGGCCGCTCGCGGGGCCGGATCGGCGTGCCGGCAGCGCGAAAGCGCCACACCGCCCACAGCATCCAGCCCATGCCGAGCGCCTCGATGGCCAGGCCGCCCCAGACGGCGCGGCCGAACGGTGCGATCGGACCCCAGATCGCCAGGTGCGCGACCAGGGCCAGCGCCAGCAAGCCGATCGCGACGCGCGGCGGTTGCCACGCCAGCGCACGCGCGGCCCAGCTGCCCGGCCACCTGGCGGCGGGCGCACCCGCCGCCAGGCTCAGCCCACGGCCATCAGCCGCGCCAGCCATGGCGCCCACCCCGCTTGGCCATGAACTCGCGCACCTTGGCCTGCTGCTCGGGCTTCAGGCTGTCGTAGAAGTCAGCCATTGCGGCGATCAGCTCGGGGCTCTTGGTCTGGATGGCACCCGTCTTGGTGTCGACCAGCGTCTTGGCCTTCGCGCGGTCGAAGGTGGTGCCGGCGATCACCGCGGCGAACTCGGCGCGCGGGTCGCCGCCGGCGACGAGCGCGTTGCGTTGTTCGCGCAGCTTGTCGGCCACGACGGCGAGCTTGGTCTTCTGGGCGTCGTCGAGCTCGAGCTTGCTGCCGATGCGGTCGACGACCTTGGCTTTCATCTGCGCGGCGTCTTGTTCGCTCATGGCCTGCCAGCCGTGGCCGCCGTACGAGCGGTGCGAGCAGGCGGCCAGGCCGCCGAACAGGACGGAGGCGCCGAACACGCCGACGAGAGTGCGCTTGAGCCAGGGTTTCATGTGAGGTCCTTTGAGCCGGTAGCGGCCCGGTGGTTGAACAAGAGACCTCATCGTGCCGACGGGGGTGCGCCGCGTCCTTTCGGCGCGGTATCGCTGCGTAACGTTATTTGTCGCGCGCCGCCGCGCGCACCCTGGCGCCTACAGGTGCACGAACGGGCGCTGCGCGGGCGGCAGCTTGACCGGCGGGGTGTGCCAGATCTCGTGCGCGTACTGCGCGATCGTGCGGTCGGCCGAGAACAGGCCCATGCCGGCGACGTTGAGGATGGCCTTGCGCGTCCACGCATCGGTATCGCGGTAGAGCTGGTCCACCTGGTCCTGCGTGGCCACGTAGCTGGCGTAGTCGGCCAGCAGCAGGTAATGGTCGCCCCAGTTGACCAGCGCGTCGTAGATCGACTGGTAGCGCTCGGGCTCCTCGGGGCTGAAGGCGCCGTCGCCGATGGCGTCCACCGCAGCGGCGAGCTGCGGGTCGGTCTCGTAGTAGCTGCGCGGCTGGTAGCCGCGCATGCGGATGTCGGCCACCTGCTCGGTGGTGTGGCCGAAGATGAAGATGTTGTCCTCGCCCACCTGCTGGCGGATCTCGACATTGGCGCCGTCGAGCGTGCCGATGGTGAGCGCGCCGTTGAGCGCGAACTTCATGTTGCCGGTGCCCGAGGCCTCGGTGCCCGCGGTGGAGATCTGCTCGGACAGGTCGGCCGCCGGCATGATGATCTCGGCCAGGCTGACCGAGTAGTTGGGGATGAACACCACCTTGAGCCGGTTGCCGATGCGCGGGTCGGCGTTGATGGTGCGCGCCACGTCGTTGATGAGATGGATGATGCGCTTGGCCATCTGGTATGCGCTGGCCGCCTTGCCCGAGAACAGCACCACGCGCGGCACCCAGTCGAGGTGCGGTGCGGCCAGGATGCGCTGGTAGCGCGTGATCACGTGCAGCAGGTTGAGCAGCTGGCGCTTGTATTCGTGCATGCGCTTGACCTGGATGTCGAACAGCGCATCGGGGTCGAGCGTCACCTTCAGCTGCGGCAGGTGCGTGGAGACCCACGACGACAGCCGCTCCTTGTTGCGCCGTTTGGCGGCGGCGAAGGCCGTCACGAAGGCCGGCTGGTCGGCCATGTGGCGCAGCGCCTGCAGTTGCGACAGGTCGCGCCGCCAGCCGGTGCCCAGGCGCTGGTCGAGCAGCGCGGTGAGCGACGGGTTGGCCTGCGCCAGCCAGCGCCGCGGCGTGACGCCGTTGGTCTTGTTGTTGAAGCGTTCGGGCCAGAGCTTGGCGAAGTCGGCAAAGATGCTCTGGCGCATCAGCTGCGAGTGCAGCTCGGAGACGCCGTTGATCGAGTAGCTGGCCACCACCGCCAGGTAGGCCATGCGCACGCGGCGCTCGCCGTCCTCGTTGACCAGCGACAGGCGGCGCATCGCCGCCACGTCGTGGCCGTTGCGCTCGGTCAGCTGCTTCAGGAAGCCGGCGTTGATGTCGAACACGATCTGCAGGTGGCGCGGCAGCACGCGGCCGAGCATGTCGACCGGCCAGGTCTCGAGCGCCTCGTGCATCAGCGTGTGGTTGGTGTACGAGAACACACGTTGCGTCAGTGCCCAGGCGGTGTCCCACGGCACGGCGTGTTCGTCGACCAGCAGCCGCATCAGCTCGGGCACCGCGAGCACCGGGTGCGTGTCGTTGAGGTGGATGCTCACCTTGTCGGGCAGCGCGTCGAAGGCCTTGTGCGTGCGCAGGTAGCGGTGCAGCAGGTCCTGCAGGCTGGCCGAGCAGAAGAAGTACTCCTGGCGCAACCGCAGCTCGCGGCCCGACGGCGTGGAGTCGTCGGGGTAGAGCACGCGCGAGACGTTCTCCGAATGCGTCTTGCCCTCGACCGCGGCGAAGTAGTTGCCCTGGTTGAAGGCCTTGAGGTTCATCTCCTCGGTGGCCAGCGCGCGCCACAGGCGCAGCGTGTTGGTGGCCTGCGTGCCGTAGCCCGGCACGATGGTGTCGTAGGCCATGGCCTGCACGTCCTCGGCCGGCAGCCAGCGCCGCCGGTCACCCGGCTTGGCACCGGGCTGGTGCTCGACATGGCCGCCGAAGCAGACGCGGTAGGTCACCTCGGGGCGCTGGAACTCCCACGGGTTGCCGTGGGTGAGCCAGTAGTCGGGCACCTCGACCTGGCGCCCGTCGACGATGGTCTGGCGGAACATGCCGTACTCGTAGCGGATGCCGTAACCCATGCCGGGCACGCCGAGCGTGGCCATCGAGTCGAGAAAACACGCCGCCAGCCGGCCGAGGCCGCCGTTGCCGAGCGCGGCATCGGGCTCGAGCTCGACCATCGCGTCGAAGTCGACCTCGAAGTCGGCCAGCGCCTGCCGCACGGCCGGTGCGATCTCGAGCGCGAGCAGCGCGTTGGTGAAGGTGCGGCCGATCAGGAACTCGGCCGACAGGTAGTACACGCGTTTCACGTCCTGCTGGTACTGCGCCCGCGTGGTGCGCATCCAGCGCTCGACGAGCTGGTCGCGCACCGCCAGCGCGGCGGCGTGCAGCCAGTCTTCGGGCCGCGCGGTGACCGGGTCCTTGCCGATCGCGTAGATCAGCTTGTTGGCGATCGCGCGCTTGAAGGCGGCGACGTCGCGGTCCGGGTGGTCGTAGTTGAATTCGGTCAGGGTCATCGCGGTTGCACCGGGTGCACGACAGCATTGCATCACAAGCGAGATTCATGCCGCACCCCTGTTTGGGCGGCAAAGCCACGGTAGATGCACCGTTGTGGCGCTCGAAGTCTGACGCACCGAGCTATCTGTTGTGCAGGCAGGAGTACTGCGCATCGCGGCAGGCGGTACCCGGCCGGGGCTCATACTGGGTCGGCCCTCGCCTTTGGCGAGGGCTCCGCTGCGATGCT
>CALMQI010000025.1 GCA_937871935.1 uncultured Burkholderiales bacterium | reverse complement strand
CGCCGGCGCGGGCATCGGCTCGTCGTTGAGCCAACCCAACATGACCAGCGCCGCCGCGCTGCCGATCGGGAACAGCAGCACCGATAGCGACACCCAGCCGGCCACGCTGCGGCGCGTGCGCCGCGCGGCGAGGCCGAGAAACACCCAGTGCAGCACCATCGCGACCGCCAGCGTGGCGCCGAACGACGTGGCATGCAGCGACGAGCGCACCGTCATGTCGACCAGCGGCGGCAGCAACGCAGCGCCGCTGGCCATGCACACCAGCAGCGCCAGCGTCGACGCCGTGAGAGCCGAGAGAACGGGGCGATCGGACAAGTGAGCCTCCAACGACGGCTGCCGGACCATTGTGCGCCAGCGCGCCGCCGGGCGCTGGTCGCCGGACATCAGTCTTCGAACTCGATCTCGGTGGCCTCGACCCGTGTGCCGTCGGCCGACAGCATGCCCTTGACCTCGACCCGGCGGCCGGGCAGCAGGTCGGCCGCCGTGCCGTCCTCGTACTTCAGGCCCGGCCGGGCGATACTGATCAACTCGCTCCGGTCGCGCAGGCGCAAGGTCTGCGACGCCGGATCGACGCTGTCGACGATGCCGTGCAGTTCGAACTCGCCGTTGCCCTCTTCGCGTTTCACCGAGACGGTGCTGGCGATCAGCACCCCAGCCAGCAAGCGGCCATGGACCTCGACGCGCTGCCCGGCTGCCAGCGGACCCCCTTGCACGACAGCCGCGCTCGCATCCACCGGCAGCCCGTTGACGCGGAAGTCGGCAGCGGAGGTGTAGGCGGAGATCAGGCCATCGGCTTCACCCTCCACCCCGTCGCGCGACGGCACGCCGCCAGCCAGCGCCATGACTTCCCAGCGGCCGGCACCGTCGCGCGTGGTGCCGACCACGACGCGCACGATGGCCTCGTTGGCCAGCCCCTGCGGCTCGGGACTCAAGCCGGCGTAGCTGAACAACTGGTTGCCGATCTGGAAGGTGCGGGCAGCGCGGTCGAGCGCCGACAGCGCGCCGCGGAACTTGAACGAGGAGGCGCCGGCGCGCGGCTCGAGCCGCGTGGCGAGGACTGCACCGGCCGCACCATCGACGAAGCCGAAGACCTCGATCACGCTGGCGACCGCGATGCCCGACAGGCCACCGGCGAACTGGTCGTCGAACACAGTCGATGCGTTGGTGCGCACCGTCAGGCCGTTGACGACGAGCTGGCCGAGCGACGGATCCACCGCGTCGACGCGGCCGATCAGCTCGCTGACCACCCGCACCCGACTGGCCGCCGCCTGTGCGTTGCGCACTTCGTCGGCATCGACCTCGACCATCATGCCCAGCCGCAAGCTGGCGCTGCTGCGCGGGTTGCCGTCGTCGGACTCGACGCTGGCATCGACATCGTCGAAACGCACGCCGTTGACGATGATCGAGCCGAAGCCGCTGATCGGGCCGACCGCGAACGAGCCGGTGCCGCCGGTGCCGACGCCGCCGCAGCCGAAGACCAGCGCGGCCAGCGCCAGCGCGCCGAGCCAGCGCCGACCGGCGATGCGAATCGTGCGTTGCAGCATGTCGTTCATCGGTTCTTCCCCGCCGGCTGCGCCGGATCGTCTGGCGCAGCGGCGGCCGCGGCGTCGGTATCGAACGTGTAGAAGCCCAGACGCATGCGCCGCCTAGCGTCGGGCCGCCCGCGATCGGCGGCGACCTTTGCCTCGAGCATTGGCACCAGCGAGACCAGCAGCTGCTGCCACAACGCGCCGACCTGCGGCCGCATGTCGTGTACCGACTGCTCGCTCAGGCCGCTGGCGAAGATGGCCTGCTCGAAGTGTTGACGCCCGTCGCCGAGCACGTTGTCGACGGCGGCCGAAGCATGGTCGCTCACATTGTCGGCCAGGAAATGCAGCATGCGCACCGCGTCGCCATGCGGCACAAAGGCCTCGCGCTTCAAGGAAACAGTGTCGGCATCGCCGTCAAGGCTCGCCAGGTCCAGACGCAGCAGCTCGTCGAGGATGCTGCGCGGATGCACATCGCGCGTGACCGTGCGCGCCAGCGATTCGAAGCTCGGCGCCTTGCCCTGCCGGCGCAGCACCTTCGGCTGGCCGCGCCGGTCGCGGTAGGCCGGCGCGCTCATCCAGTGGGCGAACACTTCGGTGGCCAGCGAGCGCCGCGCCGGCGCCTCGCCGACCCGGCCTTCGCGCAGCACCTGGATCAGCCGCGTCACCTCGCGCCGGTTGATGCCGGTGGCGGTGCTGATGCGGCTGACCTTGCGGTGCGGCAGCAGCGTGGCATGGGCCTGGTCGGCCTCCTGGACGAGCATCTGCTTGAACAACTCCTGCACCACCGCGAAGGGCAGGCCACGCGCCAGCGCCAGCCGCGCGACCGGGGCCAGCAACGCACGTACCGCGTCGGTCAAGGCGGCTTGTTCTTCGCCGTCGGGGCCGGAGGCATCGGGATCGGACATGAGTGAGTATGGGCGGGCGGTCGGTTCCGGTGCATCTCATCGTCGGTGTCGGCCGCAGACCGAGACGCGACCGTTGGCAAGTTCGGTGCCGCGGCCCCCGGGGCCACGGGCGGTCTTCGCGCCGCCTGCGCCCGGAAGCAGTCAATGTTACAAATGGGCGAGTCGCACATAGTCTACGAAGACTCGGCGCGCCGCTGCCAGGCAATGGCAACCAGTTGAATCGGCCTGCCGCCGCTGCGACCGACAATTCGACCGATGCCGAGTCCGCCCCGCCACCGCTGGATCGCCCATCTCGACATGGACGCGTTCTACGCGTCGGTCGAGCTGCTGCGCTACCCGGAGCTCGAGGGCCAGCCGGTGGTCATCGGCGGCGGGCGCCGGCACCAGCCGGTGCAGCGCGCCGACGGTACGCGCGAGTTCGCGCGCCTGGCCACCTACGCCGGGCGCGGCGTCATCACCACCGCCACCTATGCGGCGCGCGACTACGGCGTGCACTCGGGCATGGGCCTGATGAAGGCGGCGGCGCTGGCCCCGCAGGCGGTGCTGCTGCCGGTGGACCACGACGAGTACAAGCGCTACTCGCGCCGCTTCAAGGCCGCCGTTGCCGAGGTGGCGCCACTGATCGAGGACCGCGGCATCGACGAGATCTACATCGACCTGACCGACCTGCCCGGCGCGCAGGACAGCGTGGCGCACGACCCGCACGGCGGCGTGCGTGCGCTGGCCCTCGAGATCAAGAACAACGTGCGCCGGGCCACCGGCCTGAGCTGCTCGATCGGCCTCACGCCGAACAAGCTGCTCAGCAAGATCGCCTCCGAACTCGACAAGCCCGACGGCCTGACGCTGCTGACGGCGGCCGACCTGCCGCGCCAGATCTGGCCGCTGCCGGTGCGGCGCATCAACGGCATCGGCCCGAAGGCCGGCGCCAAGCTCAAGGCGCTGGGCATCGGCACCATCGGCGAGTTGGCCGGGCGCGACGTGGCGGGGCTCGTCGAGCAGTTTGGCCGCAGCTACGGCCGCTGGCTGCACGACGCCGCGCACGGCCTCGACGATCGCCCGGTGGTCACCGTCAGCGAGCCGGTGTCGATGAGCCGGGAGACCACCTTCGACCGCGACCTGCACGCCCGCCGCGACCGAGCAGAGCTGACCCGTGTGTTCACCGAGCTGGCCGAACAGGTGGCGAGCGACCTGCAGCGTCAGGGTTACTCCGGCCGCACCATCGGCATCAAGCTGCGCTTCGAGGACTTCAAGACCGTCACCCGCGACCTGACGCTCGACGCGCCGACCGACGACGCCGGCTCGATCCGGCGGGCCGCCGGCCAGTGCCTGAAGCGCGTCGACCTGACGCGGCGCATCCGCCTGCTCGGCGTGCGCGCCGGCACGCTGGTACGCTCGCGCGGCCTGCCCACTGCGCCGGCGCGCACAGCTGCCGACGGCGAACTCTTCTGAGGACAAGCCGCCGCATGCGCCGCATTCCGCCGATTCAGGGTTTGCTCGCCTTCGAGGCGTTGGCCCGGCGACGCAACGTCACCCAGGTGGCCGACGAGTTGCACGTGACCCCCAGCGCCGTCAGCCACCGCATCCGGCAGCTCGAGACCCAGCTCGGCGTCAAGCTGTTCGGCCGCAGCGGCTTCACGCTGATGACTGAAGGCACGGCCTACCTGACCAGAGTGCGCGAGGCGCTGCAGTTGCTGCAGGCGAGCCCCGACCCGGACGGCGGTGCCGGCACCACGCGACTGCGCGTCGCGGTGACGCCGACGTTCTCGCGCCAGCTGCTGCTGCCGCGGCTGGCGTTGTTTCGCCACCGCTATCCGGAGATCGATCTGGTCCTGCAGGTCGCGCTGCCGGCCTTGAACATGCCGGTGGACGAGGCCGACCTCGAACTGCGCTTCGGCGAGGGTCCGGTCACCGATCGCGAGTCGGTGCAGCTGCTCTCGGACGACGTGACGCCGGTCTGCAGCCCCGAGTACCTCCACGAGGCCGGGCCGTTCGACGCCTTCGACACCGAGGCCACCATCGGGCGGGCCCGCCTTATCCGCTGCCCGCTGGAGCCTTGGCGCACCTGGTTCCAGGCGCACGGGCTGCCGACGCGCGAGCCGAGTGACGGCGACCAATTCAACGACATCGGCTTGACGCTCGACGCGGCGGTGGCCGGCTTCGGCGTCGCGCTGCTGCGGCTGCGGCTGGGGGCGGCCTGGCTGGACAGCGGCCGCCTCGTCCGCCTGAGCCCGCGTGCGGTGCCGTCGCCGCATCACTACTTCCTGTGCTGGCGGCCGGGCACACTCGAACGATGGGAGTGCGCGGCCTTCGTCGACTGGCTGCAGGCGGCGCTGCGCGACCCGACGAGCTGAATGCCGAACTGAAAACGATTCAAACCGGCGCGCACGACAATTCAGGTCGACGGCCGCCGCTGTCACGACAATGATCCGGAGGAGACCACCATGACCGTCATCACCACCATCGAGGATCTGCGCGTCCTCGCCGAACGGCGCGTGCCGCGCATGTTCTACGACTACGCCGACAGCGGCTCGTGGACCGAAAGCACCTACCGGGCGAACACGAGCGACTTTCAGAAGATCAAGCTGCGCCAGCGTGTCGCGGTCAACATGGAGGGTCGCAGCACCGCCAGCAAGATGGTTGGCATCGACGTCGCGATGCCGATGGCCATGGCGCCGGTGGGCCTCACCGGCATGCAGCATGCCGACGGCGAGATCCTCGCCGCCAAGGCGGCCGAGCGGTTCGGCGTCCCGTTCACGCTGAGCACGATGAGCATCTGCTCGATCGAGGACGTGGCGGCGAACACGACCCGGCCGTTCTGGTTCCAGCTCTACGTGATGCGCGACCGCGACTTCATCGAGCGGCTGATCGATCGTGCCAAGGCCGCGAACTGCAGCGCGCTGGTGCTGACGCTGGACCTGCAGATCATCGGCCAGCGCCACAAGGACCTGAAGAACGGCCTGAGCGCGCCGCCCAAGCTGACGATCCCCAACATCCTGAACATGATGACCAAGCCGCGCTGGGGCCTGGGCATGCTGGGTACGCAGCGCCGACAGTTCGGCAACATCGTCGGCCATGTCAAGGGCGTCACCGACATGGGCAACCTGTCGGCGTGGACCGCGCAGCAGTTCGACCCGCGGCTGAACTGGGGCGACGTCGAGTGGATCAAGAAGCGCTGGGGCGGCAAGCTGATCCTCAAGGGCATCCAGGACGTCGAGGACGCCAAGCTCGCCGTCGCCTCCGGCGCCGATGCGCTGATCGTCAGCAACCACGGCGGCCGCCAGCTCGACGGCGCGCAGTCGAGCATCGAGGCGCTGCCGGCGATCGTCAACGCGGTCGGCTCGCAGATCGAGGTGCACATGGACGGCGGCATCCGCTCGGGGCAGGACGTGCTGAAGGCGATCGCGCTCGGCGCCAAGGGCACCTACATCGGCCGCGCGGTGGTCTACGGCCTCGGCGCGATGGGCGAGGCCGGTGTGACCAAGGCACTCGAGATCCTGCACAAGGAGTTCGACCTGACGATGGCCTTCTGCGGCCGCACGCGCGTCGACCAGGTCGACCGCAGCATCCTGCTGCCGGGAACGTTCCCAGTTTGACGGGAGTCGGTTGCGACCTTTTGGGGTCCATCGATGAGATGGCGTGGGCGGCTGCAGTGCAGCGGGTCCGGTCGGTCGTACTTGGTCCCCGGGTTCACGGTTCCGGCTACAAGGCGGTCGTCGAACCTTCCCGGCGGTCGCTGTGCCGCCGGCCGATCCAGAAGGTACTGCTGACGTGGTGCCTACCCACACGTTACGCGGCCCATTGACGGCAGTACGCGTCACTCAACGTTCGCTGCGAGCTTGTCTTTCTCCACACCTCAACCCGCCGTTCACTCGGGAAGGGTGCGGTCGTTGATGAAGTCGTAGGGCAGCGGCGTCGACGGAAACGGCCGGAACTCGGCGTAGGTGTTCTGGTAGTTGGGAATGCCGATCTGCACGGCGGAAATGCCTTCGACTTCGAACTCCAGCGTCACGGCCACTACGGCGTACACGTCTGCGTTCGGATCGAGCAGGCTGAACAGCGCCTTGGGCAACCGGCGCTGGCCCTGCGGCACGGTGAGCGGTTGGTTGCTCCAGCCGGCCTCGTTCTCATCGTTCATGCAGATCTTCGTCTCGTGGTTCGAGCCCACCGACACCGCTTGGGCGCCACTCAGCTGCACCACGTCATGCCCCCAGTGGATGCGCAGCTTGGCCCACGTGTCGCCGAGCGACATGATGAATTGGCCGAACGTGAAGCCGTAGACGAAGCCGTGCGAGTAGAGCGCCGGCTGCGAAATCCAGTCACCCCACGGCGAGTCGAGCAGCCGCGGCCGCTCAAGCGTGTAGTTCCAGCGTGCGGTCAAGAAGTGTCGAGCGTTGTTGTCGCCCGTGTGGTTGAGCTCGCCCCACACGTGAAAGCGGTCGTCGACGAAGCGAAAGCCGATACCCGGCGGCCCGCCCGTGGTGTCGGCATGCGTCCAGCGGAACCGGTGGTCGTCCGGCGCGGGCGCCGGACCGGGCGGCGCGAACACAACTTCGCGCCACCGCTGCGGCTCGGCGGGCCGAACGATGGCGTGATCGCCTTCGACCTGCCCGTTGCCGCGGTCACGGTGCCTGCGGGCGATCTCG
>CALMQI010000024.1 GCA_937871935.1 uncultured Burkholderiales bacterium | reverse complement strand
GCCGAAGCGGCTCGCCACGAACTGACTCGAACCGAAACTGCTGCTCTGCGGCCCGGTCGATGATCGGCCCAGCACCGCCCGCGAGAAGGTCTCGCGGTCACCGGCAGCGTCGATGGCCGGCAGGAGCGCCTGCACCAGCGAGTCGAGGTCCTTGTGCTCCTTGGCGGCCCGGCGCACCAGCACCTTGGCCACCGGCCCGACGAAGCGCGCAATCTCGAGCTCCACGCCGGCCAGCACCACCGCGCTCCAGCCGGTGGGCGGCGGTGCGCTCGGTGACGGTGCCGACATCGACTTCGGCCCCGACGGCGGCACCGAGTTCATGGCCGCCTCCGGCGCGATGCGGCGGGTGCGGTGGCTGACGATCGTGCTTTCGGAGATGGTGTTGGCTACCGGCTGTGCATAGGCTTCGAGGATCGCGGCGCGGAACTCGCCGGCACTGGCATAACGAGCTGCCGGCGACTTGGCGATCGCGCGCGCGACGATGGCGTCGTACTGCGGCCAGCGGTGCTCGGGGTCCACCGTCGACGGCGGCGCCGGGTCGTGATAGCACACGTCGTGCATGATCGCCTCGGGCCCGCCGCGAAAGGGCGAGCGGCGCGCCAGCAGCTGATAGAAGATGACGCCGGCGGCGAAGATGTCGAGCCGATGGTCCACCGCACCGCCGAGATACAGCTCGGGCGCGATGTAGCCCGGTGTGCCCATCACGACGCTCGTGCGCGTGCGCTCGGCCGACTCGAGCCGCGCGATGCCGAAGTCGCCGAGCTTGATGCGGCCGTTGCCCATCACGATGATGTTGGCCGGCTTGATGTCGCGGTGCCAGACGGCCGCACCATGGGCATAGTGCAGGGCATCGAGCAGCTGGGCCATGATGCTCACCGTGTCCTGCTCGTCGAACTTGGTGCCGCTGGCCATGTAGTCGCGCAGGTTGCTGCCTTCGACGTACTCCATCGCGATGTACGCGTAGTTGGCGTCCTCGCCGTACTCGTACACCGACACGATGCCCGGATGATTCAACGCGCCCGCGGCCTGCGCCTCGCGCTGGAAGCGGCTGCTCAGCGAATCGGTGGCGGTGTGGTCGTCTTCGTCGATCAGCTCCTTGCGGATGGTCTTGATCGCCACCGGCCGCTTGATGACCGGATCCATCCCCTTGAAGACGACGCCCATGGCACCCTTGCCGGCAACACCCGTGATGGGGTACTTGCCGAGGCGTTCGGGGATCTTGAGCTGGGTGGCCATGCGGGGTGGTTCGTGCGCGGCGGCGGGCGGCAGGCCCGCCGCTCAGCTGTCGAGCATCTTCATCGCCTGCACCATGCTCGTGCGCATGCGGCCGATCGAGCGCGCCAGCACGCCGATCTCGTCGTTCGAGGTGCGCTTGTATTCGGGGATCTCCAGCTCGCCCAGGCTCACGCGGTCGGCAAAGGTCGACAACTTGCCGACCGGCCGGATCACCAGCAGCCACAGCATCACGTTGAGCATGATGCCGATGGCGACGAACACCGTGCCGGTGGAGGTCATGAACAGGTTGAAGGCCTTCTGCGCGCGGTCGAGCGGCACCTTGGTCGGCACCGAGATGATCTGTGCACCGATAGTCTCATTGAGCTGCCAGCCGAAGCCGTTGGCCGGGCCGTAACGCTCGATCAGCGTCGGCGGCGCCGCCTCCACCGTGCTGTGGCACTGCAGGCAGGCCGGGTTGCTGATGCGCAGCGGCCGCGCGATGTAGAACGAGCGGCCGGTGGGCGTGTCGCGGTCGCCGATGATCTCGGCCGTGTCCTTGTTGTTGCGGAACTGGTTGACGATGTCGGCCTCCCACTCGACCGCACGGTCGCGCGGATTGGTCGGGTTGAGCACCGCCTCCTTGTAGGCGTATTCGGGGTGCTTCTTGCGTACGTCGTTGAACACCTCGGTGGCCGAATAGGCGGCGATCGTCTGCGGCAGGAAGGTGTACTTCAGCTGCGTCTGCAGCAACGGGGCGATCTGGCCCTGCGTGTAGCTTCGGGTGGCCAGTGCCGCGTCCATCAGCAGCCCCGCGCTCTGCGCGATTTCGTCGCGCGCGTTGCGCTCCAGCAGCGTCCACGACACCTGGCCGATCGCAGCCAGGCCGCCGGCGAAGATGAGCAGGAAGATCAGGTTGAACTTGAGCAGCAGTTTCATTCTGAAGTCTCCATCAGGGCGTGGCCGCTCGCGGCCGCAACGCGCCCGCACCAGATGCGGCGGATGCCGGATCCTTGGGCAGGTATTTTTCAGGGAAGAGCACCGGATCCCACTCCGGGTGGGACGACAGGTTGGCGATCAGCGCCGCGCGGAACGCGCCGTCGCGCGCCTTCACGCGCCAGCGATCGACGAACTGGCGGCGAAAGGGCGACTCGGCCTTCAACCACGGCTCGACGTCGGCATAGGCGAAGTCAGGCGCCTGCCGCGCATTGACCTCACGGTCCTTGAACTTGTCGGCGCGCAGCGGCAGCGAATCGCGAAACGGCCGCGGCATTTCGGCGACGAAACCGGGCGGTGCCGTCGCACCCATCGTGCCCTTGACGCCGGCGGCGCGCCGGTAGTACTGGCCGAACTTGACATTCACCAGCCCCGGGCTGGCACCGGCCTGCCGTTCGGCCAGCTTGACATCGCCGCGCTCGGCGAAGACGGCCACTTCGCCGGGTTTGACCAGCACGGTGATGACGGGCGACAAGACGGCGACGTCGATCAACGGTGTGCGCAGTTCGAAGCCGCGCGCGTTGGGCTCCTTGCGCGCATTGGTGATCTTGAACCAGCCGGCCAGCGCGTAGAGCTGGCGCTCGTTCTTGTAGCGCGCGCCGATGCTGCCGATCATGATGCGCGCGGCACCGCCGAGGTCGAGCACCGTCTGGTCGTTGAGCTCGATCTGCGCGAAGGCGCCGTTGCCGGTCTCGACGATGTCACCCAGCGCCAGCCGCACGCCCTCGACGGCGCGCAGGCGCGCCGCGCCACGCACGATCAGCGCGTCGCCTTCGAGAATGGTGACCAGCCCCGGCGACTGGGCGGCGCAGACGCCGACCAGCCCGAAGCAGAGCACACCCAACGAGAACCCCCTCGACAATCGCAACTTCGCCTCCAACGCACCCCTCATGGACGAAAGTGCGGGATGTGTATCAAATCTAGGCTGGCGTGTAGAAGAGTGTCAATCCTGCTGATCGACCTATTCCGGGGGATTGCCCCAAGCGGGTCCTCCCTAGTTTGTCGGTGTCTGAACGGCTCGTCCACAGGCGCCTGCGTACACGATCTGCCCTGGCCGGCCCGATGACGGCCGCGCGAACAACGAGCCTTCGATGATCGGCATCCGCATTGAATCCGTCTCCGGCCGTCTGCCCGACGTGCCCCACGCGGCCTGGTTCGGCGGTGAAGGCGGCGACATCGGACGCGGCGTCGACTGCACGCTGGTGCTGGCCGACCCCGAGCGCCACATCTCGCGCCACCACGCGTCGGTGCAGTGCCGCGAGGGGCGCTACTACCTGCGGCTGTTGAGCGCCGGACTGCCGGTGGAAGTCGACGGCCGCGTGCTGCACGTGGACGACGAGGCCGAGCTGCAGGCCGGCCATCACATCGCGATCGGTGCCTACCGGCTCGAGGTCCTCGACGAGCCCGACTCGCTGGGGCTGCCTACCGACCCGGCGCGCCGCGGCGCCCGACGCAGCGGTTTCGACGAGTTGCTGCAGCAGCTGGCGCCGGCCCCGGCGCCCCCCGCCCGGACGGTCAATGGCTCGGTGGACCTGCTGCTCGGCGAGACCGGCAGCCAACCGCCCGGCCGACCGCCCGCCGCCGCCGCACCGATGGCCGACCCCGGCTCGCCGCCGTCGCCGTCGCCGGGCGACGCGGGGGCCGCCGTGCTGCAGGGTCTTGGCCTGGGCCACCTACCGGCCGGCGGTCTGGGCCTGGAACAGTGGCGCACCGTGGGGGCGCTGCTGCGCACCATGACCGAGGGCACGCTCGATCTGCTGACGGCGCGCATGGTGGCCAAGCGCGAACTCGGCGCCGCCGCCACGCAGCTGCGCTCGCGCGAGAACAACCCGCTGAAGTTCTCGCCCGACGTCGATGCGGCGTTGTCGCACCTGCTCGGGCCGGCCGAGCGCGGCTTCCTGCCGCCGTTGCAGGCGGTGCAGGAGGCGTTCGACGACCTGCGGGCGCACCAGGTGGCGCTGCTGGCCGGCATGCGCGCGGCGCTCGACTCGGTGATGGCTCGCTTCGACCCGGCAGCGCTGGAGCAGCGCATGGCCCCCGCCGGGGCCTGGGCAAGCCTGATTCCGGCCCAGCGCAAGGCGCAGCTGTGGACCGAATACAGCCAGCAGTTCGCCCAGATCGTCGGCGAGGTCGAGGGCGACTTCGACGCCCTGCTCGGGCGCGCCTTCCTGAAGGCATACCAGGCCCAGCTGGCCGAACTGGCCCGCACGCCGGGCGCCTGAGCCGTCGGCCGCCGGCCAGACGGTGGCCTGTCCGGACCGGCATCGGCCGCCCACAGAGGGTTTGAACCGGCCGCGCCCGGCGCGCAACTCACGGGCTGTCACCCCTTCATATGCCCGTGGAGAGCCCCATGAACTACCGCACCGATCGCAAGTCGCCGCTGGTCCACTGCCTGTCGGGCGCTGCCGCGCTGGTCGTCACGTTCGCCATCGTCGCCGGCCTGGACGGCCTGTCCGACCGCTATTCGGCGGCCACGCTGGCCAAGGCACCCACCCACACCATCGTGGTGGCCGCGCGCTGACCGCGCCTGCCGCCGCCCTGATCGACATCGACAAGGAGCCCACACCATGCTGCGCCAATGGATCGCCACCCCCCTGCTGCTGGCCGCGCTGATCGGCGGCGCCAGGGCCGACGAGGTCAAGGTCTTCGGAGCCCGCGACGCGGTCGACCCGACCGAGGTGGCCCGCATCCTCGACCGCACGGCGCCGATCAAGATGCGCTCGATCAGGCTGCTCGACGGCGGCGCGGCCGGCGTCGCCGGCGCCAGCGCGGCGGCCGCCAAGGCCGGCGTGCCCTCGGCGCTGTCGCTGCCGGTGCAGTTCGCCTTCGATTCCGCCGACATCCTGCCGGCCGCGCGGCCGCAGCTCGACGCCATCGCGGCCGGCATCCGTCTGCTGCCGTCGGCACAGTCGATCGTCATCGAGGGCCACACCGACGCGTTGGGTTCCGACAGCTACAACGAGGAGCTGTCGCAGCGTCGCGCGCTCGCCGTGCGCAGCTATCTGGTCGCCAGCCACGGCCTGGACGCCGGGCGGCTGCGCGCCGTCGGTCTGGGCGAACGCGCCGCGCTACCCGGCACCAAGCCGGCCGCGCCACAGAACCGCCGCGTGCAGTTCCGCGGCGAATAGGCCGACGCCATTGCCCACGAACAAGGGCCGACCCGCCCCTCGCACTCCTCGACCAGGCGATTACCATGCACGCTCCTCGACGCAACCCGAGCCTCCGCGGATGGACAACGACGACGTGCTGCGCCTGCTGGGCCGCATCGGACAACGCGACGAAGGCGCCTTTCGCGAGCTCTACCGTGCGTTCTCGCGCAAGCTCTACGCCTACGTGCTGAGGCAGCTCTCCAACGAAGCGCAAGCCGAGGAAATCGTGTCCGACACCCTCTACGAAGTCTGGAAGGCGCCCGAGCGCTTTCGCGGCGACTCCCAGTTCTCGACCTGGCTGATCGGCATCGCACGCAACAAGGTGCTGATGGCCTGGCGCAGCCGCAAACCCGACGCCATGCACGACGACCTGGACGACGTGGCCGAGACGCTGGCCGCCGACGAACCCGGCGCCTTCGACCTGCTGGCCCAGGCCCAGCGCAGCGAGGGCGTGCGCCACTGCATGAGCAAGCTGTCGAGCGAGCACCGCGAGTGCATCCATCTCGTCTTCTACGAAGGCATGTCGGTCGGCGACGTCGCGAAGACGCAGCAATGTCCCGAAGGCACCGTGAAGACCCGTCTGTTCCACGCCCGGCAGAAACTGAAGAACTGCCTGCGCCTGATGCTGCAGCGCGAAGGCGACGCCCCGTTGGGAGCCACACCATGAAATCCCGCTTCGACGAACTACTGCCGTTCTACGTCAACGGCACGCTACCCGAAGGCGACCGCTCCTTCGTGGAAACCTGGCTGCACGAGCACCCCGGCTCGATGGCCGAGCTGAGCTGGTACCGCTCGCTGCAGGACAGGCTGCACGCCGACGTGCCTGCGGTGTCGAGCGAAGTCGGCCTGGAGCGCACGATGGCCCGCATCCGCGCCGAGCGCGGCGCCGAGGCCGGTGCCCGCACCCCGCCGGCCGCGAGCTTCGGCGAGCGGGCCCGCGCCTGGCTGGCCGCGCTGCTGCCGCAACCGGTGCTGCGTCCGGTGCTGGCCGGCGCGCTGGTGGTGGTGATGGCGCAGGCGGTGGTGATCGCCAACCTGGCCGGCGAGCGCGACGAGAGCACCGAACTGCGCGCCGTGCGCCCGACGGTGGTCGAGCAGGGCCCGTACCTGAAGGTCAACTTCAAGGCCGACGCGCGCGAGGCCGACATTCGCATGCTGCTGGTGCAGGTGAACGGCACGCTGGCCGGCGGCCCGAGCCAGCTAGGCGACTGGTACGTGCGCATCCCGGAGGCGCAGATCGGCCGCGTGGCCGACACGCTGAAGGCCAGCCCTGTCGTCGAGTCGGTGGCACGCGTCGACGCGCTGCCGGTGCGCTGACGCATCCGTCGAGAGCCGCGATGCAGCCGCTGTTCACCCGTCGCCGCCTGTGCGCCGCGCTGGCCGGCGCGGCGTTCGGCCTGCCAGCCTGGGCGGCCACCGCCGCCGGGCAGAAGGCCGCTCTGGTGATCGGCAACGCCAGCTACCGCGTCGGTGTGCTGAAGAACCCGGTCAACGACGCGCAGGCCGTCGCCGCCACGCTGCGCACGCTCGGCTTCGACGTCATGCAGCGCGAGAACACCACGCTGGTGGAGCTGATCGAGTCGTTCCGGCGCTTTTCCACCGCCACCCAGCAGGCCCAGGTGCGCGTCGTCTTCTATGCCGGCCACGGCGTGCAGTTGAAGGGCCGCAACTACCTGCTGCCGGTGGACACCGAGATCCGCGCCGAGGACGAGGTGCCGGCCAAGAGCGCCGACCTCACGGAGTTCCTCGAACGGCTGGGCGCGATCAAGCAGGGCCTGAACGTCGTCATCCTCGACGCCTGCCGCAACAACCCCTTCTCCGGCGGCGAGATCGTCGGCCCCGACGGCCGGCGGCTGAAGTTCCGCGGCGCCACGCCGTCGGGCCTGGCACCGGTGGAAGCGCCGCTCGGCTCGATGATCGCGTTTTCCACCGCGCCCAACGGCATCGCGCTGGACAACCCGAAGGAAAAGAACAGCCTGTACACCAAGCACCTGCTCGAGCACCTGTCCTCGCCCGGTCTGCCGGTGGAGCTGCTGTTCAAGCGCGTGCGGCTGGCCGTCGCCAAGGAGACCGGCCACGTCCAGGTGCCGTGGGAAAGCTCCAGCCTGACCGGCGACTTCTGCTTTCGCACGGGCGCCGGCGGCGGCTGCAGCGGTCGCTGACGGCCAGCTTGCCCGACACGGCCCCGTGGGGCCTGGTTCAGGTGCAGCGGCGCGCGGCGAACGCCGCCAGGTCGGCCGCGAAGCGCCGTGCCTCCTGCCGGTGCGGCGAATGGGCGGACGCCTTGTACAGGCGCACGGTCGCGTCGGGCAGGTTGTCGCGGTAGTACTGCTCCAACGGCAGCCCGCCGTAGTGATGGCTCACGCCGCCGAGCACCACCATGGTCGGCACCGTGACGCGTGCCATCACATCGCGGAAGTCGGCATCGGCCAGCGATTCGAGCAGCGCGATCAGCTGCTCGGCGCCACAGGCGCGGGCCAGCTTGGCCACCGCCCAGCGCGCGAGGCGACCCGTCATCGCGTCGGGCCGCGCCGCCCCGGCCAGCGGCCGGCAGCGCGCCACGAGCTCGCGTGCCACGGTCTCGACGAAATCGCCGCGCAGCCGCCCGAGCGTGGCCTGCGCCTGAGCGCGGGTCAGCGATCCGAACAAGCCCAGCTTCCACTGCTCGTCGTTGATGACGCGCGGCGACTGGTCGATCAGGCACACGCCGGCCAGATGTCCGGCACCATGCTGCTGGATGTACTGCATGACCACCAGTGCGCCCATCGAGTGGCCGACCAGCACCGGTCGTTCGAGCCGCAGCCCGGCGATCACATCGGCCACGTCCTGCGCCATCTGCGCCAGCGTCGGCGCCGTGCGGCCGCCAGCGCGTGCGCCATGACCGAGCAGATCG
Source organism: uncultured Burkholderiales bacterium (assembly GCA_937871935.1). GTDB lineage: Bacteria > Pseudomonadota > Gammaproteobacteria > Burkholderiales > Burkholderiaceae_C > JAEUPI01. Next base: position 2,633 of record CALMQI010000024.1, on the reverse strand, counting down.
AAGGTGTGGACCTGATGGTGCGCCGCCAGCGTCTGCAACGCGTCGTCCCAGTCGCGGCGACTGCCGCCGAGGCCGTGGATCATGACCACCGGGCGTCCTGAGCCGACGATCTGTACAGCCACGGTCTCGCCGTCGGCTCGTTGGAGGTCGATGTTGAGGCTCTGCCTGCTCGGTGCGGACAGACGATCGATCCATCCGGTGGCACCCAGTCCGGTCAGGTTGCGCAACACGCGGGCCACGTCGGCGACGTCGGCCACCAACGACAGGCCTGGCGCCAGGTCGGCGTCGGGCTCGGCGGCGGCAGCGGCGGCGGCAGCGGACATGTCGACGGATTTCTGGGTTTGTTGCTGTCTCTGTCCTTGGGTTGCCCGCAAGCCGACTGCGGTTCAAGACAGCGCCACGGCGGCACGGCGCCACGGAGCCACCGGCCCGGCTGTGATGCCCCCGCCCCGCGCACGGCAACTGAGACAAACCCGGTCACTGCCTGCGCTGATCGGGAACAGACTTACCGCTCCACCGAACCAGCGAGAGGAGACCTGCTATGGCCAACTTCGTCCTCGTGCACGGCGCCTGGCATGGCGGCTGGTGTTATCGCGACACCGCGGCGGCGCTGCGCGCCGCCGGACACACGGTGCACACGCCCACGCACACCGGCGTCGGCGAGCGCACCCACCAGTCGGCCGAGAACATCACGCTCGAGACGCACATCCGCGACGTCTGCGGCTGCCTCGAGTGGGAGGAGCTGAGCGACGTGGTGCTGGTCGGCCACAGCTACGGCGGCATGGTGATCACCGGCGTGGCCGACCGCATGGCCGATCGCATCCGCGCGCTGGTCTACCTGGATGCGTTCGTTCCCGAGAACGGCGACTCGCTGATCGGCCTGTTGAACAAGGCGCTGTTGCCCGAGGTCGCGGCACAGTTCATCGGTGCCTTCCGCGGCACCGCCGCCGAGGGCCGCAGCGGCCTGATGCAGCCCATTCCCGCCGAGATGTTCAACATCGCGCAGGCCAACCGGGCCTGGGTGGACCGCCGCTGCCGGCCACAGGCGCTGGCGACCTTCGAGTGCCCCGCGCTGCTGACCGGCGCGCACACGAGCGTGCCGAAGAAGCACTACATCCTCGCCGACGGATGGGACCCGAGCCCGTTCCGCCACTTCGCCAGTCAGGTCGACGGCAAGGCAGGGTGGGCGCTGACCAAGATGGCGTGCGGCCACGACATCATGGTCGACATGCCGAAGGAGCTGGCCGAGGTGCTGGCGGCGATGGCCTGAGGTGTACCTGTAGGCACCCCGTCGCCGGCCTTCAGTTCATCGCGGCCTGTGCGGCGCGGACCTCGTCGCGCACCGTCTCCATCAGCTCGGCCTTCAGCGCCGCGAAGGCCGGGGTGGTCTTCATCGCATAGTGCCTCGGGTGCGGCAGGTCGACGCGCCGGTCGAGCTTGATGCGGCCGGGCCGCGCGCTCATCACGACCACGCGCGTGCCCATGAACACCGCCTCGTCGATGTCGTGGGTGACGAACAACACCGTCTTGCGTTCGGCCTCCCAGATGCCGAGCAGCAGCTCCTGCATCAGCTCGCGCGTCTGGTGATCGAGCGCACCGAACGGCTCGTCCATCAGCAGCATGCGCGGCTTGTTGGCCAGCGCACGGGCGAGTGCCGTGCGCTGCTGCATGCCGCCGGAGAGCTGCTTGGGGAAGTGCTGCTCGAAACCCTTGAGACCCACCTTGGCGATGAAGTCGTTCGCAACGGCCAGTTGCTCCTCGCGCGGCAGCCCGCGCTCGCGCAGCCCGAAGCACACGTTGTCGAGCACGGTGAGCTTCGGGTCCTCGTCGCCGGCCCGCGCCAGCAGCGCGTCGTAGTCGCGGCGGCTCAGCACCACGAGGTCGTCGCGGCCCCGGTTGTCGAGGATCGGCCTTCGCCGGCTAACGCGGGCGTCGGCGCGAGCAGATGGAGCTTCGAGATACCGATGGTCCCGCGGTTGCCGAAGGGACCGTACTACGGAGTCCTTGCCGAGTTCACGACGCCGGCGGAGCTTTATCACGCCTGCGAGCGCGTGCGGGATGCGGGCTTCACCCGGTGGGACGCCCACACTCCGTTCCCCGTCCACGGACTGAGCAAGGCGATGGGGCTTCGACGATCCACGCTTCCCTGGATCGTCCTCGTCATGGCGCTGACGGGGGCCGGGCTCGGGTTCCTCCTGCAGTGGTGGGTGCACACGACCGCCTACCCCCTCGTGATCAGCGGCAAGCCGTTTTTCACCTGGCCCGCGTTTATTCCGATCACCTTCGAGGTCGCCGTGCTCTTCGGCGCCCTCGGCGCCGTCTTCGGCATGTTCGCCCTGAACCGGCTCCCGATGCACCACCATCCGCTCTTCAGCTCCAAGGTCTTCGAGCGAGTCACTGACGACGCCTTCTTCATTTCGATCGAGTCCTGGGATCCCAAGTTCGACGCCGAGCGGACGGTCGAGCTGCTCCGCCGATCGGGCGCAACGCACGTCGAATTGGTGGCGAGCTAGTCGATGAGCGACCATTCTCAATCGCACGTGCCGCCCGCGATCCTGCGCGAATCCTCTTTGTGGCTGCCGTCCACCCATCCCTGGACGCGGCTTCCCAGGATCGGCCTGGCGATGGCGGTG
>CALMQI010000023.1 GCA_937871935.1 uncultured Burkholderiales bacterium | reverse complement strand
GCTCGCGGTATTCCGAGCCGATCAATTGATCGATGAAGAGGGTGTCTGCCTGGCCGCCCTGCAGGGCGGCCAGGCAGACCGAGATGGCATGACGGCCGGCGCAGTACAACCCGAACCGAGCTGAAGAAGGTGGGCACGGCAGCGGCCCTCTCTTGCCGGGAAGCCTGATGACCGCGCCGTGCCCGACACCGTGCCGATGAAGGCGGTGCCGCAGCAGTGTGGCGCGCTGGGACGACTCCGTCCAGCACTACCGGCTCAGTCGGGTGGTGCCGTTGGACCGTCCAGCGCGTTTGTTCCTGTGCGTCGGGTGTCGCACCCAGGTCGTCTTGTGCAGCCACTGCGATCGCGGCAACCGGTATTGCGACCGCGCCTGCTGGCGCCAGGTGCACGACGTCGCCCGGCGCGAGGCCGCCAGTCGCTACCAGCGATCGCGCCGCGGCCGCCTCCAGCACGCCGCGCGATCGCGGCGCTGGCGCCAGCGCGTCGCTGACCATGCCGACGCCGAACATAAAGTGACGCACCAGGGTTCCCCGGCTGGGGTGGCCGCTGCTCCACTGGCGGCATGCACAGCCGACATCACATCCATCGCGACCGACCCGCCAGCGGGCGCGCCGGCATCCCCGCCGCCGCGGCGCTGCTGGCGCTGCGCAGCCGTTCAACCCGAGTGGCTGCGCCAGGACTACCTGCGCCGCGGTCGACATGCCATGACGCCGACCACCGGGCAGCGTCATGACCACGGCCCCTGACCTGGTCGCGCAGATCCTGCGCCTGTACAAGGTCGAGAAGTGGCGCGCGGGAACGATCGCGCGGCAACTGCGTGTGCATCGCGATGTCGTGCGGCGCGTGATCGCCGGCGACAGCGCGCCCGTTCATCTGTGGCCGCTGCGCCCCAGCCGCATCGACCCCTACCGGCCGTTCATGCTGGAGACGCTCACCAAGTTCCCGACGCTGAGCTCGGCGCGGCTGCTGCAGATGCTGATCGAGCGCGGCTACGTCGGCAGCGCCTCGCATCTGCGCCATCTCGTCGCCGGGATGCGCCCGCGCCCGCTGTCCGAGGCCTACCTGCGCCTGCGCACCCTGCCCGGCGAACAGGCACAGGTCGACTGGGGTCACTTCGGGCATCTGCAGATCGGCCGCGCCAGCCGCCCCCTGATGGCCTTCGTCATGGTGCTGAGCCACTCGCGCCGGATCTTCCTGCGCTTCTTCCTCGACGCCCACGGCGCGACGTTCATGCGCGGTCACGCCGAAGCCTTCGCCGCCTTCGGCGGCTGCGCCCGGGTCGTGCTCTACGACAACCTCAAGAGCGCCGTTCTGGAGCGCCGCGGCGACGCGATCCGCTTCAACCCCGCGCTGCTGGCGTTCGCCGCGCACTACCGCTACGAACCGCGGCCCGTGGCCGTGGCGCGCGGAAACGAGAAGGGCCGGGTCGAACGCGCGATCCGCTACGTTCGCGACAACTTCTTCGCCGCCCGCGCGTACACCGACCTGGACGACCTGAACGTGCAGGCGCGACTGTGGTGCGAGGGCGCGGCGTCGGATCGGCGCTGGCCGCAGGACCCGGCCTTGAGCGTGCGCGAAGCCTTCCATGCCGAGCAGGCAAGCCTGTTGGCCTTGCCCGAGCGCGAGTACCCACTGGCCGAACGGCTCGCCGTGACGGTGGGCAAGACGCCCTACATCCGCTTCGACCTGAACGACTACTCGGTGCCGCACACGCACGTGCGCCGAGCCCTGAGCGTGCTGGCCGACGAACGCCGGGTGCGCATCCTGGACGGCACGCAGGAACTGGCGAGCTACGCGCGCTGCTGGGACCGAGGCCAGCAAATCGAGCAGACCGTCCACATCGAAGCCCTGGTCGAGCACAAGCGCGCTGCGCGGGCGCACCGCGCCAGCGACGCCCTAGCGCAGGCCGCGCCCGCCAGCGCCCTGTTCCTGCAGCGTGCCGCAGAGCGAGGCGAGAGCCTGCGCGCAACGACCGCGGCACTAACGGGCCTGCTCGAACGCTACGGCGCGCGGGCACTGCAGGCTGCCATCACCGAGGCGCTGCAACGCGGCGTGCCGCACCCCAATGCGGTGCGCCTGGCGTTGGAACTCGCGCGCGAGGCAGCAGGGGCACCGCCGCCGGTGGCGCTGGTGCTGCCCGAGCACGTCGCCCGGCGCGACGCGCCGGTACGCGCACATGACCTGGCTTCCTACGACCGAACGGAGAGCGACGATGGCGACGACGACAACAACGACGATTGATGTGGCGACACTGGCCGACGCGCAGGCACAGGAACAACAGCTGCGCAGCCGAGCCGGCGAGCTGCGCCTGCATGGCTTGCTCAGCCGTTGGGCCGAGGTGATGGGCAACCCGGAGCAGGCGCGCTGGGTTGCCCAACTGCTGGGCTGGGAAGCGGCGGAGCGGCATCGCCGCAGTCTGGAGCGGCGCCTGCGCGCCGCCCACATCGGGCCCTTCAAACCGCTGACCGACTTCGACTGGACGTGGCCGACGAACTGCGATCGTGCCGTCGTCGAGGAATTGATGACGCTGGCGTTCCTCCAGGACGCCAGCAACGTCGTGCTGGTCGGCCCCAACGGCGTGGGCAAGACGATGTGCGCGTGCAACCTGGGCTACCAGGCGGTGCTGGCCGGGCGCACGGCGCTGTTCATCACGGCGGCGCAGTTGCTGGGCGAGCTGACCTCGCTGGACAGCGACTCGGCCTTGCGTCGGCGGCTCAAACACTACGCGGCGCCAGACCTGCTCATGATCGACGAGGTCGGCTACCTGTCGTACTCGAACCGGCATGCCGACCTGCTGTTCGAGCTGATCAGCCGGCGCTACCAGCACAAGAGCACGGTGGTGACCACGAACAAGCCCTTCGCCGAATGGGGCGAGGTGTTCCCCAACGCGGCCTGCGTCGTCTCGTTGATCGACCGGCTGATGCACCGCGCCGAGGTGGTGCGCATCGAGGGCAAGTCGTACCGGCAGAAGGAGGCCGACGAACGGGAGGTCACGCGCAAGGCCGAGCGCGCGGCTCGCAAGAAATTGCCGCGTTCGCGCAAGGCCGCACCATGAGTGCGCCGGCATCGTTGGCCGTGCCGATCCACTGGTCACCCGAGCAAGCGCTGGCGGTGCTCGAGGCCCTGCAGGTGCTGCGCGAGGCCGTGTGGGCCGTCTACGGGCAGCAAGCGCAGCAGGCCTGGCGAGATCAACTCGTGCCAGACCACGGGCCGCCGGACTTCGATCCCGAATTGCCGTTCTGAACACCGGCCACAAAGCCGAACAAGACGATGGCCCCTTCACGGGGCCATCGTCGCTTCGTCCCTGCACGCATCCGACCTGGACTGGCCCTCGCCGAAAACCGCGTCCTCGCCAGCGAATAGAAGCGGATTTGCACCAGCGCTAACAACGCGCCAAGCACGAGCGCCGAACGGCCCGCGCACTACACGTCCAACTC
>CALMQI010000022.1 GCA_937871935.1 uncultured Burkholderiales bacterium | reverse complement strand
ATGCCGCTGACCACGCCGGCCAGCAGCGCATTGGCGAGCATCTGGCCCTGCTTGGTGACGAGCCTCCCGCGCATGCCGACCTTGCCGTCTTCGCCGTACACGCTGCCCTGGATCTTCACTTCCAGTGCGGCGCCGTCGGCGCGCACGCACGACAGGTTCTCGGTGCGCAGGTAGGCCCGCTCGGAGCTGATGTCGCCGTAGCCGGCTGCGATGACGAAGCAGTCGCGGTACTCGCCCCGAAACCGGTTCGGCAACACTGAGTTGTCGGACAGGCGAATCAGCACCGGGTGCGGATTCGATTGCGACTGGCCGCCGGTTGGAGCGTCCAGTCCGCCCAGCAGGGTGCCGCGCGTGAAGCTCACGGGAAGGAAGGTCGAGACCGTGCGGGCCTCACCAGCGCCAGCGGCAGGAGATGCACTGCCCGGGGCGGCAGTCGAAGCTGATCGATCAATGAGCGTCACACGTGTGATCGCCGGTGCTGGCGGTGCGGGTGCGGCCATCGGTGCCAGGGGCGAATTCGGCATGCCCGGCGGCATCGACCCAGGCGCCGCCAGACGGGACGACGGCGGAGGCGGCAACGGAAGGCTTGCAGCCGGCGGCAGCGGTGCGGCCACCGGTGCCGGAGGCGGCGGCGCGACAGCTGGTGTCTGGGCCGCCAGAGCCCCCTGTGAGGCCGATGTCAGGCGCTGCTCCAGGTCCGAAAAGCGCTGCATCGTGCGGGCCTCGAAGGCCTGGCGATCCTTGTTGAGCCGACCCTGCTCTTCGCGCTCGTTCTCGTACTGCGCCAGCTTGCTGCCGGCCGTGCCGACCCACTGGTCCACCGGGTTGACCTGTTGACCGGGCGGCATTACGCCGATGTTGGTCACCGCGCTCGGGTTGCCGCCGGCGGGCTTGGTGCCTTTGTCCTTTGGCGCGTTGTCAGTGAAGGAGAAGATCAGCCACAGCATGCCGATGCCGCCCAGCAGAATGCTGGCCAGCGTCGCGTACTGGCGCTGCCTGGGCGACAGTCGCCCAAGCGCGCCGCGCAGCGCAACGACGGGGCCGCTGCCGGCCGCGCTCATCGCGCACCTCCGCGGCGGATGACGAACACGTTGGTGCTTTCGCCGGGGCGCAGGTTGTGGTTTTCCACGGCGACGCCGACCACCTGACCGCCGGCCGGGCTGTCCTCGCGGTCGAACTCCTGTTCGGCCAGCACCATCACAGCCGAGCTGATGTTCTGCAGCAGGTACTTCTCACCCAGCAGACCGCGGCCTTCGTAGCGCCGCATCAGCGAGAACCTGGCCTCGGCCCACAACTGGATCGGCCGGCTCACTTCGTCGACACGCATGTCGCTGGGCACGCGGTCCGAGGCCATCGCCACCAGCATGGCTTTCATCGCGCGCACGTGGTTCGCCGACGGGCCGAGCGGGCCCGTGTTGCTCACGCCCGATGGCGCAGCCTGGCGCGGCGTCTTGTCGCGAATGACGATGGTGTCTGCCGGTGTGTCCGAGCGACGCAGCACCAGCGTGTAGGTGGCCTGCGCCGATGAGATGAACAGGTTGACTGGCTTGGTCGATTCGCCGACGGGGCGGATGTAGATCTCGCCCTTGTCGCGGTCGCACTCGAGCACGATCTCGCCGGCCGGGTTGGCTGCCGGTGCCACGATGCCCGCCCCGGGCGGCCCGACGGCAGCGCCGCCGCAGTTGCTGGAGTGGATGTTGCCGAACACATCGGTGATCGGTACGCCTTCGATGCGGATGCGCGTCGGCTCCTTGATTGACAGGATGGCTTCGATGGCAACGCCGTCACGCGCGTCGAGCACCTGCAGCGCTCGGGCTGACGGGCAGGCCAGCGCGCCGACGAGCATGCCTGCGACCGCGATGGCATGCGGGTACGTGTGGCGCTCCCACCGGACCTGAGTGACAAAACAGCTACTTGGCCGCATGGTTGATCTCCTTGAAGGTCTTCAGGTGCATGCGCCCGCCGCTGTAGCTGAACTCGACCAGGTAGGCCTTCAGGTCGTTCGCGGTCTCCAGGCCGTTGACCTGGGTGCGCAAACGCCCGCGCACGACGACGGTCTGCGCGTCCTCGCTGGGCACCAACTGCTGCGGCATGAAGAAGGTGCTGGCGTTGATGCGCTTCAGGCGCGCGGCCTCCAGGTCCTGCCGCGTCCGCAGCTCACCGTGCTGCTCGGGCTCGACATAGCCGAGCAGGATGTCCTTCTTCCAGTCCACCGAGGCCGGCGTCACGTCGAGCACCAGCCAGGCGATGAAACTGCCCATCTGTTCCAGGTACTCGCTGCTGGCCTTGTCCCGCGTCACCCAGAACGACTTGTTGATCGATGGCGGCACGACCACCGTGCGCACGCTGCCCAGCAGGTTCAGGATCACGACCAGGGCCAGCACATGGCCGCCGGCCAGCGCACCGACGGTCAGCGCCAGGCCGCGGTTGCGCCTGCGCATGTCCTTGATGTCGCCGTTGAGCCGTTCGAAGTCCATGGCTTGCTCCGCGGAGGCTCAACCCACCATCCGGCGGATGTGCGACGGCGGCGTGGCGCGCATCGCGGTGATCGGGCTGGTCGGCAGATGCCAGTACAGCCAGTGCATCGCGAAAGCCGGGTGTTTGTCGGCCTTGATGCGGGCGATCCAGCGCGACGTGAAGATGCCCGTCGCGATGCACAACACGAAGGACACCTTCGAGCCCGACATGTAGCCCATGAACAGGCCGAACAGCAGCGGCGCGGCCACGTCCACGTCCCAGAAACCGATCTTCCACTGGTCGTCCAGACGACGCGGGATGTAGGTGTCGGCGTACATGCGGCCTCCAAATGTCCGGGATACCGCCGCTTCAGATCACCGCGCCCATGATCGCGCCCGCGATCACCAGGCCGACGGCGGCGAAGATGGCGAGTCCCACGTAGAACAGCACTGGGCCGAAGTTGCGCAGTGCCGACAGCGAGATCAGTGCGACCACGAAGCCTACGAAGCCGACCAGCGCCTTGATGCCGGGCCCGAGCGCGGCGATCTGCGTGAGCGCCGAAGTGAGCGGGCCGGTGATGCCGGTGAAGGCCACCAAGTCGAGGGCGTGGCCCGGGAAGGCCACGCACAGCCCCAGGGCGAGCAGTGTGAGCAGGGACAGAACGGCCAGCGGGCGGCGGGCAGCGTTGCGGAACGTGGACGGGGAGACGAGAAGTGCGGTGCTCATGAATTCCTCCAGAAGTGAGTTGGAGCGTGGGGTGGGGTGGCTGCGGGTGGTGGCGGGTGTTGAGGGACGACTCGACGTGGCGCGCGTCACAGGCTCTCGGCGTCGCGCTCGAACACGATCTCGACGCGGCGGTTCAATGCCCGGCCCTGAGGTGTCTCGTTAGAGGCCGCGAAGCAGCAGGCGCCCTGCGCTTCGAGGGTGACTGCCGGGGCCAGGGGCGGGTGGCGTGAACGCAGGTGGTCGCGCACCGCGTTGGCGCGGGCGGTGGCAAGCCACTGGTTGCTCTGCCGCGGACCAACGCTGTCCGTGCGGACACTGACGGCGATGCGCCGCACTGTTGCCAGCGGCTCGGCCACCTCATCGATCAGCGCGCGAGCAGCCAGGCTCAGGCTTGCATCACCGAAGGCAAAGTGCACGACCACCTGCCTGGTCAACAGTTCGCCGGGCGGGGCAGATTTCGCTTTGCCCAAGGTAGGTGCGCTCGGCCCCGCATCCCCTGGGGCCAGAACCAAGGCTTCGCCTTCGGACAGCGATGCCGCGGTGTCCATCGGCTGGCGAGCACCGGCGGAGGGTCGTGCTTCCAGTGCCAGGGTCTTGGGGGTGACGGCGGGGCAGGCCGGAGGCAGGCAACGTGCAAACGCGGCTTGCCGGCCGAATTCGACCTGGCTGATCCGTCCCGTGGAAACATTCGCCGAGCGCGAGGCTGGTGTCGTCGCGGCGGCAGGCATGCGCATGGGCGAACTGCACGACGATGCGAAGGACGCACCTGCGGCGATCAAAGCCAAGCTGCCGATCCAGCGGATGCCAGCGCGCTTCAAGGCGACACCCGCGCGGTGAGAGTGACTGGCGGGACGGTGGCCGCCTGGCCCGCGCCTCGGGTGGCGGTGGCAACCCGTGCCGCGACGGGCGCGGTCGAGCCAGGCAGCTTGCGATATACCTGCCACGCATAGCGCGATCGCGCCTCAACGCATGCTTGTCCCTTCAGTTGCGAGCAGGCGGCGTTGTAGGCTCCGACCGCGTTCCAGGTCACGCCGTGCCGCGCGAACGTATCGGCGAGCAACCACGCGCCGACCTGGATGTTCGTGCAGGGTTCGTAGAGTTGCGCCTCGGTGATGCCATGGCGGGCCAGGGCGCCGAGATGTGAACTGTTGATCTGCATCAGCCCGATGTCGTACGAGCCGGTGCGCTGCAGGTGCGAGCGGTTCACCGCGCGCGGATTCAGGTTCGACTCGACCCGCGCAATGGCATAGAGCAGGTCGGCCGCCAGGCCGTAGCGTTGCGCGGCCTGCTCCCAGCAGGCCAAGGCGTGCGCCGGCACGCACAGCAAGAGAACCCATCCAATGAAGACCAGCAAGCGCATGGCTGAACCTGTCGCGGGAGTGCGAGACACCACCCGCCGTGAGGCGGGCGACGAGGTCGGGCCGGTCGGCCGGCAGGGGTCGGGTTCGGGTGAGGCCGGTGTTGTTCCGGCGAGGTCGGGTCAGGTGTCGTTGCAGCGAGGCGCCGCTGCCGCCGGCTCAGGCGGTGGGCGGGTTTCGCCAACGCGCCGAGCGTTCGGCCATGTTCAGCCGCGCCTGCCGAAGGACGATGCCGTCGGCCTCTTCCAACTGTCGGCACAGGGCCACGCAGGCAGTGGTCAATTGGTCCAGCTGGAACTTCGGGTTCGGGTGGCGATTGGCCGGCGAGCGCTGCACGGCGAGCAATAGCTCGTACTGCTGGCGCCACATCGATTCGCGCCGGCGCGGCGTCAGTGGCGGGCGCAGCACCAGCTGTGTGCCCAGAAACTCGAAGATGCGCGTCGCGGCGCCGTCATGCAGGAACACCAGCGACACGCAGGCGCTGATGAGGTCCGGGAAGCGAAAGGTCGGCGAGACGTTCTCGTCGCTGCGCAGCAGGCCGTAGAGCCACTCGTGCTCTTCGAGCCAGAGGCGGGTCTCGATGGTGTCCGGGTGCTCGGCTTCCAGGGCGCCGCGGACGGCGTGCTCCTGGCGGGCGGTGGGCATGGCGGAGAACATGGCGCATCCCTCGGGTCGGTGGCTGCTGGCGTTGCTCTGTTGAGCGCGTGACCGAAGGGTAGGGCGGGGCGCGGCGTGCGTCTCCGCGGAATGAGGGTTTTGTGGAGGGGGTTTCGAGACCAGCGGTGGATGCAGACATGCGAGCCTGTGCAGGCTGCCTGCAGGCGACGACTAGCTGTGTGGTCGCGTTGTTTGATGGCAGCTGGCGCGCCCGCATGCTCATCGACGTTCATCGACTTGCTCGAAGACCTTTCGTCCGTCGATGACGGCCGCTTCTCGATCGAATTTCAGCCAATCGAATCCCGCTCGCACCGGGCCTGAAAGATCTACGCAAGGTCCGCCTCCGCTGGGGCGCTGCAGGGCGGCGCGCCAACGAACACCAAGCCGCCATAGCCCGTCGGTTAGGCATTCACCGAGAGCTCATCGTCGAGCAGCTTCCGGCGGGTGGCTGGCGCGAAGCGAAAGCGAAAGTGTGGCCAGCTGCTCTGCTTGCCGTCCCAGCAGGCGCCGAGCAGCGTTCGAGGAGATAGGGCCCCCTCAGCGGTTTGGGCTAAAGCTTGTGTGGATGAGCCACGGATATGACGCTGTTCTGGCGTGCGGATCACAGAGTCAAACGAACGATTGGTAGAATCGTATCGATCTCAATCCAAGGACAGATTGTCATGGCAAATCGGGTGTCGGGCGCCATCGCCCGCCAACGCAGCATTCGTGGTCAGGTCGCGATCGTCGGCGCAGGCCGCTCCGAGGTCGGGCGTGTGCCGGACAAGAGCGTCATGGCGCTGGCTTCCCAAGCGGCCAAGGCCGCGCTGGCCGACGCCGGGATCAAGCGCTCACAGATCGATGGGGTGCTGACCAGTTCGGCCTTCGCGGCGCCGTTCCACCGCTTCAGCGTGGCGTTCAGCGAGTACTTCGGCATCGTGCCGACGTTCTCGAACACGTTGCAGGTGTCGGGCGCGACGGCCGCGACCATGTTCAACATCGCAGCGGCGGCCATTGCCGGAGGCTTGGCCGAGAATGTCCTGGTTCTCGGTGCCGACAGCCTGCTCACCGGCTTGTCTCCAGACTTGGCGCTGCGTTCTATGACCGAGAGCCGCGACCAGCAGTACGAGATGCCCTTCGGCATCCCCGTGGCAAACACCTTCGCCATGACGGCGCACAGGCACATGAAGGAGTTCGGCACCACGGCGGAACAGTTCGCCAAGGTCGCGGTGATCCACCGAGAGCACGCCATGCGCACGCCTGGCGCGCAGATGACGACGCCGATCACCGTCGACGACGTGTTGAACTCCGGTTGGGTGACCACCCCGTACCACAAGCTGGATTGTTCCTTGATCTCTGACGGCGCCGTCGCGTTTGTCGTCAGCGCGGCCGATCGTGTCGGCGCCTGCAAGGCCAAGCCGATCTACATCCTGGGTGGCGGCGAGTGCTACACGCATGAGCACATCTTCCTGATGCCCTCGCTCACCACGACCGGTGCCGTCCAATCCAGTGCCAAGGCCTACGCCATGGCGGGTTGTTCGCCGCAAGACATCGATGTCGCTGGCGTCTACGACTGCTTCACCGGCACCGTGATCATGATGCTGGAAGACCTGGGCTTCTGCCCCAAGGGCGAGGGCGGGCGCTTTGTCGATGACCGGCAGATCACCTATGGTGGCAGCATCCCTTGCAACACCCATGGTGGGCTGTTGTCCTACGCCCACCCGGGAATGCCGGGCTCGCTGCTGCACTTCCTGGAAGTGGTGAAGCAGTTGCGCGGTGAGTGCGGATCGCGCCAGGTGGCGGGCGCCGAACTCGGCCTGGTGCACAGCCTGGGGGCGGGTTTCGCGACGCAGGCGACAACAATTCTGGGAACGGAGGCCACGCTGTGAGACGCATCGAACCCAAGGAAGCCCACATCAAGCCGCTACCCACGCCCGACTTGGACTCGCAGGCCTACTGGCAGGGTCTGAAGGACGGTCAGCTGCTACTGCAACACTGCACTGACTGCGGCCACGTCCAGTTCTATCAGCAGTCGATCTGTCGCCAATGCGGCAGCGAGGCCCTCGAGCATCGCGCCGCCAGCGGGCGCGGCGTCGTGCATTCCTTCAGCGTCGTGCATCGCGCACCAGGCCCTGCCTTTAAGCAAGACACGCCCTATGCCGTGTTGTTGGTCGAACTGGCCGAAGGGCCGCGGATGATCAGTTCGTTGGTCGGCGGAGATCCCATGGCCGTGCAATTCGACATGGCTGTGGAGTTGGTCTGCGATTCCATCAACGACCAAGTCGCGTTGCCGCGTTTCAGGCCGACTCGCCGCTGACCACAGGAACAAAAAAAGCGGCGGGAGTTTCCTCCCGCCGCGCAAAGGATGCCCCCGCTGAGGGGCAACCTAGGAGACATCAAAAGGTGTGGCGGATGCCCGCAGCGAGGCCATTGCTCTTGTCATTGGTGACGATGACATTGCCGGCGCCGGAAAAGTTTTGATTGCCCCACAAGGGTGCAAGCCCCAGATCCTTGTTGTCGACGTTGCCGAACATGACGTAGAGGGCGCTGCGCTTGGAGAGCAGGTAGTCCGCATTCAGGACCAGCAGCTTGCTGGACGTGGAGACACCGACCTTCTCCTTCACCGTCCAATACTGCGCCGCCACGGTCAACAAGTCGGTGGCCTTGAAACTGGCGCCGACGGTCCAAAGGTTGGAGTTGACGAAGCCCACCACGGCGTCGCTGTTGTCGACCTTGTTGGCCCCGGCGTGGAGCTTGAATCCGCCGAAGTCGTACGAACCGGAAATCATGGTCCAGGTGACACTCTTGCTGGCGAGGTTCTCGTCCTTCTGGGCGCTCAGCGAAACCGCGACAGGCCCCTGCAGGAAGCGCAGGTTGCCGCCATAGCTCTTGCCCAGGCCGCCTTCACCCGCGGCGACGTGCACGGCGAAGTCGATGGGTCCCAGACGGGGACTGTCGTAGCGAATCTGGTTGCTATTCCAGAAGTCGTTGCTTATGCCTTGAGACAGCAGTGTCAGGCCCATGCCGGTATTGATCCCGGAAGGGGTGGCACTGAGTGTGCCTGCCTGCTTGATGACGGCAGCGGTGTAGTTGCGGCCCAGTGTGATCTCGCCGAACGACCCCTTAAGCCCGACATAGGAATTGCGGCGCCAAAACGCCGCACCGGTTGCCGCAGCACAACCTGCGGCGGCGTTGCACGAGCCGGAACTCGCGCCTCCGGAACTTGTGCCGTTCTTTGGGTCGATCGGCGACTCGAGATTGAAGAAAGCGGCGAGACCACCACCGAGATCTTCTGTGCCTCTCAAGCCGAAGCGCGATGAACTTCCTGTGTCGGAGTTGAGCTTGACCATTCGCTCGTCCACTGCATTGGTTCGACTGAAAACAGCGGGCGCGACGTCCAGAAGGCCGTACATCGTGACAGTGGTTTGCGCCTGCGCAAGAGCGGCAGCCGAGATGCCGAGCGTGCCAACGAAGAGATTTCGAAAGTTCACTTTGTGTCTCCTTAGAGGGGATGAAACGCCCGCAGCGCGGGTGCGTGGGGAACGACTGCCTAAGCGGGCTGACGGGCGGCTTCTGGAACTGGGAGCGGCGGCAATCTGCCATCGACTAACTAACGTTAGACTAGATAGCCAGTCTGTCTGTACCGTAGATACCCGACGATGTCTGCTCTGACAGCGCGCGATGCCAGCACCCGGGCAAGGGCGTGAGCTGCGGGTTTTTACGGAAGTCGGAACTTCGCCGCTCTGCGTCCCAACAGGTGGGCGACGACTCCCCGACTCTTTGGTGGCATGCGACGCCTGAAGCGACGGCTTGGGGCCCGGCCGCGCCGCTGATTGGCGGGCCTACAAGAACTGCCCAACTGTTGCCATTCTTGAATCAACCAACTAACGCAAAGACCATTGAGTGCATCCGTCTCATCGTAGCCACCGGACGATGTTTGACTAGCCAGAGCGCGTTACTGCCAGCCACGCAAGAGCATGAGTTGCGGGTTCTCACGAGCACCGGGTCTTTGCCGTATGCGCTGCGGGCAGGCCCTGCGACTATTCGCGCTTTATTCCTGCTGCCGCGACCGCGGCGGCATAGCGCTTGGTCTCGATCTCTAGGAATGTGGCGAACTCTTCTGCGGAGCCGCCGACGGGTTCAACACCTTGAGAGATCAATCGCTGGCGCATTGCACTGTCCCGAAGCGCATGGCTCACGGCGGCGCTGAGTTTGTCGACGACCGACTTCGGCGTTCCGGCGCGACTGATGAGCCCCAGCCAGGAATTGCCGTTGAACCCAGTCAAGCCGGATTCGTGAAGCGTCGGGATGTCCGGCGCCGAGGCGGAACGCTGCAAGCCGGTGGCCGCCATCACCCTCAACTTTCCTGCTTTGACATGCGGCATGGCCGACAGCAGGTCGACGAACATCATCGAGATGTGACCGGCCAGCACGTCGTTCATTGCCGCGGCGCTGCCCTTGTAGGGCACATGCACGATGTCGATGCCAGCGGCGACGCGGAGCATCTCTCCCGAAAGGTGGTTCGATTGGCCGATGCCCGCCGAGCCGAAGGTCAGGCTGCCCGGTTTGCGCTTGGCCAGCGTTATCAACTCCTGCAGGTTGTTGGCCTGCACCGCAGGGTTGACGACGAGCAGGTTGGTCAGATTGACGGTGTGAGCGACCGGCGCCAGGTCGCGGCCGGTGTCATACGGCATCTTCGCGTAGACGCTCGGGTTGATGGCGTGGCTGGTGGCCACCACGGCGAGCGTGTAGCCGTCGGCTGCCGCCTTGGCGACCACGTCGGTCCCCAGGATGCTGCCGGCGCCAGGGACGTTCTGATAAACGACCGTCTGACCCAGCGGCTCCAGGCTCCGGCCCACGATGCGCCCGATCGTGTCGAGGATGCCGCCTGCGACCGACGGAATGACGAGGGTGATCGGTCTTGCCGGATAACTCTCTTGGGCCTTCAGCGGGCCGGTGGCGAACATCGGCAGCGTGAGGATCATGCGTCGGGTCAAGTTCATATTTAGTTCACCATTCGCTATAGAAAATAAGCATCTGTATGGCGAAAAAGTCTAGACGCATCTGTTCCGTCGTGTCAACATCGCTCGCTTGTCTTCAGCATTGATGAACTTGCGCATGGACCGTATCGAAACGCCAGAGAAAGTTGTTGGCGCGCTGGCCAGTGGGCTTGCGGTCGTGCGTTATCTGTCGATCGCGGCCACCCCGGTGGGGGTCAGTCGCATTTCTCGCGATCTCGGTCTGAACTCGAGCACCTGCTTCAATCTGCTGAAGACCTTGGTTCACGAAAGGCTCGTGACCTTCGACGAAACGACCAAAACCTACCGGGTCGGCTTGGGGCTGGTGGAGCTGGCCAAGGGCGCGCTTGAGACAGCGTCTTACGCACGTCTTGTTCATCCCCACCTGGAGTCGATTGCCGCAAGCCACGGCGTGACGGCCACGCTCTGGCATCGAGCCTCAGAGGAGCGGGTGGTGCTTGTGGATCGTGCCGACAACGATGCAACGATGCGCGTGCACATGAACATCGGGCAGCGATTGCCGATGTTCATTTCGGCGCTCGGCCGCAGCATGGCGGCCCACTCGGGCCTGACCCGGGCCGAGTTGCGGCGCCGCGTCGAGGCGCTGCGCTGGGACGATCCACCGGGCTTCGATGCCTACATGCGCAGCGTGGATGAAGCGGCCCGCAAGGGTTACGCGGTCGACGCGGGCTGCTACGTCAAGGGCGTGACGAGCGTTTCATGTGCTGTCGTGGATTCGGCCGGCACACCCATGATGGCCATCAGCGGCACCGGGTTCACGGCCCAGTTGCCGCGCTCCGCGATCAAGGCGCTGGGCGAAGAACTCAGAGACCGGGCGGCGCTGGTGTCGCGGGCGGTATCCGGGCCGGCGCGGGACGAGGGCGGGAATCGATGAGCCTGGATTTTGGCTTTTCCGCTGAACACGAGGCTGTGCGCGAGACGGTGCGCCGCATGTGCCGTGATGAGCTGGCGCCGCTGGTGACGCCGGCCGAAGAAGAAGAGTCCTTCCCGCGCGGCGTGTTTCGCCGCTGGGGTGAACTCGGCCTGCTCGGCGTGCGCTACCCCGAGGCCGACGGCGGCAGCGGCATGGACAAAATTAGCGACTGCATCGTGCGCGAGGAACTGAGCTTCTGCAGCCAGGCCTTCGCATCGAGCTGGTCGGCGCATTCGCACCTGGGCATCTGGCCGATCTGGCGTGCCGGCACGCCCGAGCAGCGCACGCGCTGTTTCGTGCCGGCGCTGGCAGGGCAGAAGATCGCCGCCTTCGCCCTGAGCGAACCCGACGGCGGCTCCAACGTGCGCGCCTTGCGCACCAAGGCCACGCGCGTGCCCGGTGGCTGGCGCATCGACGGCAGCAAGCTCTACATCACGAACGCGCCGATCGCCGACTTCATGCTGGTGGCGGCGCGCACACGGCCCGAGCTCACGCCCGAGGCGATCAGCCTGTTCATCGTCGAGCTGCCCAACGCCGGCGTGGCCATGTCCAAGCTGCGCAAGGAGGGCATCCGCGGCTCCGAGACCGCACTGATCCACTTCGACAACGTGCTCGTGCCCGACGAGGCGCTGCTCGGTGCGCGCGAAGGCACCTACCCGGTGATCCTCGACTCGTTGAGCGAGAACCGCGTCGGCGTGGCCGCCAACGCGCTGGGCATGGCGCGCGCGGCCTACGAGGCGGCGCTGGCCTACGCCCGCGACCGCATCGTGGCCGGCAAGCGCATCGGCGACTACCAGGCCGTGGGCCACCGCCTGGCCGACATGGCCGCGCAGATCGAGGCCGCGCGCTGGCTGGTGTACTACGGCGCCTGGCGGGTAGACCAGGGTACGCTGGACGCCGCCACCGCCGCCAAGGTCAAGCTGGTGGCCAGCGAGGCGGCGGTCTCGGTCAGCGAGGCCGCGATCCGCATCCACGGCGGCGCCGGGATCATGCGCGAGTACCCGGTCGGCCGCATCCACCGCGACGCCCTCGTCTACGTCATCGGCGAGGGCACCAGCGACATCCAGCGCAACATCATCGCGCGCGACCTGGGGTTCAAGACATGAGCGATTCCGTACTGCGTGAGCGCCACGGCGCCACACTCGTCATCCGGCTGAACAAGCCCGAGCTGCGCAACGCCTTCGACCTGGAAATGCGCCAGGGCATTGCAGAGGCGGTGTACGAGGCCCGCGACACCGCCGAGGTGCGCGCCGTCGTCATCACCGGCAGCGGCAAGGCCTTCTGCGCCGGGGGCGACCTGAAGTCGCTGTCGGCCGAGAAGCGCCCGGTGTTCGCCGACCGCGACCGCATCCGCCGCCTGCATGTCTGGTTCCGCGAGCTGGTCAACCTCGAAAAGCCGGTGATCGCGGCGGTGCACGGCCCGGCCTTCGGCGCCGGCTTCATCCTGTCGCTGGCCTGCGACTTCGTGCTGGCCACGCCGAGCGCGCGCTTCTGCGCGGTGTTCACCCGCGTCGGGCTGGTGCCCGACCTCGGCGCGTTCTACCTGCTGCCCCGTGTGGTCGGCCTGATGCGTGCCAAGGAACTGGTGTTTTCGGCGCGTGAGGTCGATGCCGAAGAAGCGCGCTCGCTCGGCATCGTCTACGAAGTCGTGCCCGAAGAGCAGCTGCTCGACGAGGCGCTGGCGATGGCGGCGCGCTTCCACGGCGCGGCCACGCAGGCCATCGGCATTTCGAAGAACATCCTCAACCGCTCTTTCAATCTCGACCAGGACACGCTGTCCGAACTCGAGGCTGCGGCGCAGGCCATGGTGATGAAGACCGACTACCACCAGGACGCGGTGGCGCGCTTCTTGAACAAGCAGCCGCGCGCCTTCGAGTGGCCGGCCAAGCGCAAGCCAGGCGGCGGCGCCTGAGCATGGCGGCCTCGAACGACAGTGAACGCCTGTTCGCGCTGTACCGCACGATGCTGCTGGTGCGCCAGGCAGAGACGGCACTGACGAAACTGTTTGCCGACGGCGAGGTGCCGGGCTTCATCCACCTCAGTGTCGGCCAGGAGGCGATCGCCGCCGGCGTGACATCGGCGCTCGCACCCGGCGACACGCTGGCCACCACGCACCGGGGGCACGGTCATGTGCTGGCGCGCGGGCTGGCGCTGGACGGCTTCTTCAAGGAGATCATGGGCCGTGCCGGCGGCATCTGCCAGGGCCGTGGCGGCTCGATGCACGTGGCCGATACCAGCCTGGGCATCCTGGGTGCCAATGGCATCGTCGGTGCCGGCATCCCGATCGCGCTGGGCAGCGCCATCGCGCAGTCGGTGCTGGGCAGCGGCGGGCTGGCCGTCAGCTTCTTCGGCGACGGCGCGATGGCCGAAGGCGTGCTGTACGAGACGCTGAACATGGCCGCGCTGTGGAAGTCGCCGCTGCTGCTGGTGTGCGAGAACAACGGCTGGTCCGAGTTCTCGCCCACCTCGCGCCAGTTCGCGGCCCGGCTGGATGCGTTGGCTGCGGCCTTCGGCATCGTTCACGAAGGCGTGGACGGCAACGATGTGCTCGCGGTTGCCGACGCGGCCGCTCGCGCGGTGGCTGCGATCCGCGGAGGCCACGGCCCGCGCGTGCTCGAGTGCAAGACGCACCGCGTGCGCGGCCACTTCGAAGGCGACCCGCAGAAGTACCGCAGCGCCGACGAGATGCAGGCGGGCGTCAAGACCGATCCGCTGGCGCGCACGCACGCGGCCTTGATCGCCGCGGGCGTCGCCGCCCAGGCGCTGGATGCGGCGGCCGCCGAGGTGGCACAGCGCATCGAAGCGGCGATCGCAGGTGCGCGCGCCGATGGCCTGCCGGCTTTCGAACCCGCCTTTGCCGGCGTCTACACGGAGACGACCTCTTGAGCGCCGGCCCGACCGAGATGAAGTACATGGCCAGCGTCGCGCAGGCGCTGCGCGACAGCATGGCCGCCGACCCGCGCGTGATCGTGATGGGCGAGGACATCGGTGCGCCCGGCGGCTCGTTCAAGGCCACGCGCGGCCTGCTCGACGAGTTCGGGCCGAAGCGCGTGCTCGACACCCCGATCTCCGAGGCGAGCATCGTCTCCGCCGCAGTGGGCGCGGCGCTGTCGGGCCTGCGCCCGGTGGTCGAGATCATGTTCATGGACTTCATCACGCTGGCGATGGACGCCCTGGTGAACCAGGCTGCCAAGGCGCGCTTCATGTTCGGTGGCCAGTGCAGCGTGCCGATGGTGCTGCGCACGCCGCACGGCGGCGGTTTGAGCGCCGGTCCGCAGCATTCGCAATGCCTGGAGGCATGGCTGGCGCACGTGCCGGGCCTCAAGGTGGTGTGTGCGGCCACGCCGGCCGATGCCTACGGCCTGCTGCGCGCCGCCATCGAAGACCCGGACCCGGTGATCTTCATCGAACACAAAGGCCTGTACGGCAGCAAGGGCCCGGTCGACGTGTCGGTGCGCGACGTGATCGGCAAGGCCAGCACCGTTCGCGCCGGCCGCGACGTGACGCTGGTGACCTACGGCGCGACCGTGCACACCTCGCTGGCGGCGGCGCAGGAACTGGCCGGCGAGGGCGTCGAGGTCGAGGTGATCGACCTGCGCAGCCTGCAGCCCTGGGACCGGGCCACCGTGCTGGCGTCGCTGGCGCGCACCCACCGCGCGGTGATCGTGCACGAGGCGGTGCAGGCCTTCGGCATCGGCGCCGAAATCGCGGCGACCATCGCCGACGAGGGCTTCGACGAACTCGATGCGCCGGTGGTGCGGGTCGGCGCCCCCTTCATGCCGGTGCCCTTCGCCAAGTCGCTGGAGCAGGGCTACAACATCGGTACCGCGGCCATCGTCAAGGCCGTGCGCCGCACCCTCGAATGAACATGGAGACACGCATGGCCAACGACAGCATCCTGAGCGAAAAGCGCGGCCCGGTGGGCCTGTTGACGATCAACCGGCCGAAGACTCTGAACGCCATCGACGTGCCCACCATGCATGCGCTCGACGCCGCGCTCGCGGCCTTCGAGGCCGACGATGCGGTGCGTGCCATCGTCGTTACCGGCGCCGGTGAACGCGCCTTTGTGGCCGGTGGCGACATCGCCGATCTCGACAGCCGGCGCGGGCTGCCGCACTACGAACAGTTCGCCGAAGTCATCCATCGCCTGTTCACGCGCTTCGACAACTGCGACAAGCCGACGCTGGGCGCCATCAACGGCTGGGCGCTGGGCGGCGGCACCGAGTTGCTGCTGGCGCTGGACATTCGCCTGGTGGCCGAGGAAGCCAAGCTCGGCCTGCCCGAGATCACGCTCGGGCTGTTTCCCGGCGCGGGCGGCACGCAGCGCTTGATTCGCCAGATCCCGCTGTGCCGCGCCAAGGAGCTGATGTTCACTGGCGACCAGATCAGCGCCGCCGAGGCGGTGGCGCTCGGGCTGTGCAACCGCACCGTGCCGCGTGCGAAGCTGCTGGACGAGACGCTGGCGCTGGCGACGCGCATCGCCGAGAAGTCGCCGCTGGTGCTGAAGCTGCTCAAGCGCACCTTGCGCCAGGGCCTGGAGATGCCGCTGCCCGCCGCGCTGGCGCACGAGCAGGCGATGATCGGCCTGGTGCTCGACAGCAACGATGCGCACGAGGGCTGCCGCGCGTTCCTCGAGAAGCGCAAGGCCGGGTTCAAAGGGACCTGAGGGCGTGCGCAGAGACTGGCTCATGCCCAAGCTGGGCCTGACGATGACCGAGGGCGCGCTGGTTGAATGGACGCTCGCGCCCGGCGCGCGCTTTTCGGCCGGCGATTGTGTGTTCGTGGTCGAGAACGACAAGGCGGCGACCGAGGTCGCAGCCGAAAGCGACGGAGTGATGGGCGCGCCGCTGGTCGCGGTGGGCCAGACCGTGCCCGTGGGTGCGGTGGTCGGGCATTGGGACGACGGCGTGCCGTCGATCACATCAGCCGCCGTGGCCGACGTGGCCGAAGCGACCCCCACCACCGCACGCCGGCCCGTCACACCGTTCGCTCGCCGTCTGGCGCGCGAACATCAGATTGCGCTCGCCGACGTGACGGGCTCGGGGCCGCGCGGTCGCGTGCGGGCGCGCGATGTCGAGGCCGTGATGAAGGCGCGGACATCCGCTCCTGCACCGGCGCCTGCGCCCGTGGCGCTGCCGGCGCCTGCCACCGCATCCGCGAAGGTGACGAACCGTGCGCCGGCCGCAGCCCCCTCACCGCCGCCTGCGCCAGCGACCCTCGGGACGGCTGCCGGCCGCCTGCAGCCGTTCACCGCGGCGCAGCAGGCGACGGCCGCGCGGCTGACCGCCGCCAAACAGGACATCCCGCACTTCTACCTGGCGCGTGAGGCCGAGGTGTCGAGCCTGCTCGAGCTCTGCGCCAAGCTGAAAGACCCTGAGACCGAGCCCCGGCTGACGCTCAACCATTTCTTCGTCGCGGCCCTGGGCCGGGCGTTGCGCGCACTGCCCGAACTGAATCGCATCTGGACGCCGCAGGGCGCGCTGGTGCTTGACCGCAGCGACGTCGGCGTGGCCGTGCACACGGAGCACGGCCTGCGCGTGCCCATCGTGCGCGATGCTGGGCGTCTGAGCCTGGTCAACCTGGCGCGCCAGGCCAACACCCTGGCAGAACGTGCGCGCGCGGGGCGGCTCGGCGCCGATGACATGGCCGGCGGCGCCATCACGGTGTCGAATGCCGGCATGCACGGTCTGACCGCGATGACCTCGATCATCGTGCCCGGCCAGTCGATGATCCTCGGCGTGGGCAGCGTGCGCGAGCTGTTCCGTCCCGACGCGCGCGGCCAGCCGGCGCTGCGGCGCGAAATTTCGCTGGTGCTGTCGCTCGACCACCGGGTGCTCGACGGGGTCGGTGGCGCCGCGCTGCTGAATCAGATCGTCGATGGGCTGGCCCATCCGACGCGCTTGTTGTTCGACTAGCTTTGGCACTGGAGCCCACGATGGATTTTCGACTCTCGGATGAACAGCGGCAGATGATCGAGGCGGCGCGCAAGGTCGGCGACCACTTCGGCCTCGAGTACTGGCGCAAGCAGGACGCCGCCAAGGCGTTCCCCAAGGAGTTCTGGCGCGCCGTCTGCGACGCCGGCCTGTGTGGCGCCGCGCTGCCCACCGAGGTCGGCGGGACTGGCTTAGGCATGTTCGAGCTGGCGCTGGTGGTGGAGACGCTGGCATCCTGCGGCGGCGGCGCGACGGTCGGGCAGCTCTTCATGATCAACCCGATCTTCGGCGGTGTCGCGCTGTCGCGCTTCGGCACGGCGGCGATGAAGGCCGAGCTGCTGCCGAAGATCGTCTCGGGCGAGATCAACTGCTGCATGGCGCTGACCGAGCCCGACGCCGGCACCAACACGCTCGAACTGCGCACCTATGCCGAGGCCGACGCCGACGGCTGGCGCCTGAACGGCCGCAAGATCTGGATCACCGGCGTGCCCGACGCGGCCAAGATGCTGGTGGTGGCGCGCACCAAGAAGCTCGCCGACTGCAAGTCGCGCAGCGACGGCCTGTCGATGTTCATGATCGACGTCGAGCGCAAGGGCCTCACGCACACCGCGATCGACAAGGTCGGCACGCGCACGCTGGCGTCGAGCAGCGTCTTCTTCGACGACGTGCGCATCGCGCCGGGCGAGCTCGTAGGCACCTTGCACCGCGGCTGGCACGAATTGCTGGACGTGCTCAACACCGAGCGCATCGTCACCACCGCGGCACTGGCCGGCACCGGCGAACTGGCGATCAAGCTGGCGGTGAAGTACGGCAACGAGCGCAAGGTCTTCGGCGACAAGCCGGTCACGAGCTACCAGGGGCTGCAGTTCCCGCTCGCGCAATGCCATGTCGAGGTCGAGGCTGCGCGCCTGCTCAACCACAAGGCGGCGGTCAACTGCGACATGGGCCTGCCTTACGGCAGCGAGGCCAACGCCGCCAAGCTGCTGGCCGCGCAGGCCGTCGGCCGCGCCACCGAGCGCGCGATGCAGACCATGGGCGGTATGGGCTACGCGACCGAATTCCACGTCGAGCGGCTGTGGCGTGACTGCCGCCTGTTCCGCTTCGCGCCGGTGTCCGAAGAGATGATCCTCAACTACGTCGCCAACCACGACCTGGGCATGCCGCGTTCCTACTGACCGAGGGAGCTTGCGATGGTCAACCTGAGTGCCGCCATCCTGCGCTGGGCGCGTGCCGAGCCCGCACGACCGGCCCTGCTGTACCGCGACCAGCGCCTGGGCTATGGCGACCTGGCGGCACGCCTGGCCGCCACGGCCGGCAGCCTGCGCGCGCGCGGCATCGGCGAAGGCGACATCGTCGCGCTGCTGATGAAGAACAGCGCCGCCTTCATCGAGCTGGCGCTGGCGGTCAGTCACCTGGGCGCGGTGCTGCTGCCCATCAACTACCGGCTCGGCGCCGACGAGGTGGAATACATCGTCGGCCACGCGGGGGTAAAGCTGCTGCTCGTGGACGAAGAACTGCGCGCGCTGGCGGGCGGCTTCGGCCACGTGGTCGCCATCGACGAAGCGGCGCAATCCGACAGCCGCCGCCTCGGCCCCGCCGCCGAGCCTGCGTGGGCGCCGCAGGTGCGCGCGCCCGAGGACCTATTCCGGCTGATGTACACCTCGGGCACCACCGACCGCCCCAAGGGCGTGATCCATTCCTACGCCAACTACCACTGGAAGTGCCTGGACCACATCGCCGTGCTGGGCCTGCATGGCGGCGAAAGGCTGCTCGTGGTCGGGCCGCTGTACCACGTCGGCGCCTTCGACCTGCCGGGCCTGGCAGTGCTGCAGATGGGCGGCATGCTCGCGGTGCAGCGAGAGTTCGAGCCCGAAGAGACGCTGGCGCTGATCGCGCGCGAACGCCTGACCGCCGGCTGGATGGCGCCGGTGATGCTGAACCGCCTGCTGGCGCTGCCGGATCGCGAGCGCTTCGACGTCAGCAGCTTCCGCTGGCAGATCGGCGGCGGCGAGCGCACGCCTGAAGAACGCATCCGCGAGTTCGGCTCGCTGTTCAAGAGCGGGCGCTACATCGACGGCTACGGTCTGACCGAGAGCTGCTCGGGCGACACGCTGATGGAGGCCGGGCGCGAGATCGAGAAGATCGGCTCGACCGGACGCGCGCTGCCGCACGTCGAGATCCGCATCTGCGACGACGACGGCCGCCAACTGCCGTCGGGCGAGGCCGGCGAAATCTGCCTGCGCGGCCCCAAGCTCACCAGCGGCTACTGGCGCGACCCCGAGAAGACCGCGGCTAGCTTTCATCCTGGCCAGTGGTTCCGCACCGGCGACATCGGCTACCTCGACGCCGAAGGCTTCCTGTTCCTCACCGACCGCAAGAAGGACATGATCATCAGCGGCGGCGAGAACATCGCCAGCAGCGAGGTCGAGCGCGTGCTGTACCAGCTGCCGCAGGTGCTCGAAGCGGCGGCCGTCGGCCTGCCTGACGAGCGTTGGGGCGAGCGGGTCGCGGCCGTCGTGGTGCTGCGGCCGGGCACGACGCTCACGCTCGAAGAACTGCAATCCTTCTGCCGCGGCAAGCTCGGCGGCTTCAAGCTGCCCAAGGAGCTGGTGCTGCGAGAGACCTTGCCGCGCCTGCCGTCCGGCAAGGTGCTCAAGCGCGTGCTGCGTGCCGAACTGACCTGCAAACCCAAGAGATCAACCACATGAAGCTCGACTTTTCGGGGCAAGTTGCCGTCGTCACCGGCGGCGCCAGTGGCATCGGCGAAGCCTGCGCGTGGGTGCTGGCCGAAGCCGGTGCGCAAGTCGTCGTTGCCGACCGCAACGAGGCAGCGGCGCGTGCGGTGGCCGAGGCGATCGGCGGCATCGCGCTGGCGCTCGATGTCGGCGAAGAATCATCGGTCGAGGCACTGGTGGCTGCCGTGCAGGAGCGCTGCGGCGTGCCCAACGTGCTGGTCAACAGCGCCGGCGTGCTGCAGCGCACGCTGCCGCCCGAGGAACTGAGCTTGCGCGAATGGGACTTCGTCGCCCGCATCGACCTGCGCGGCACCTACCTCTGTTGCGCGCGCTTCGGCGCCGCCATGGCCAAACGCGGCAGCGGCGCGATCATCAACATCGCGTCCGTGGCAGGCATGGGCTCGGGGCCCTTGCATTCCTACGGCCCGGCCAAGGCCGGCGTCATCAACCTGACC
The DNA here is from genome assembly GCA_937871935.1 of uncultured Burkholderiales bacterium. Lineage (GTDB taxonomy): Bacteria > Pseudomonadota > Gammaproteobacteria > Burkholderiales > Burkholderiaceae_C > JAEUPI01. The sequence continues at coordinate 853 of CALMQI010000022.1, read as the reverse complement.
GAATGCCTGGCGGCGGAGTGGGGCCCCAAGGGCGTGCGCGTCAACGCCGTGTCGCCCGGCTTCACGCACACGCCTGCGCTCGAAAAGGGCATCACGACGCGCACGCTGGAGACCGGCGCGATGACCACGCATGCGGCGCTCGGCCGTTTGATCGAGCCGCGCGAAATCGCGAATGCGGTGGCCTTCTTGGCATCGAACCGGGCGTCGGCGATCACCGGGATCAACCTGCCGGTCGACGCCGGCTACCTCGTCGCGACGCCGTGGGCGAGCTACGGCGGCCTGCGCCGCTGAGCGGCGTTCGACCCAAGCATGTTATTGATTGACGAACTGCCTAACGTTCGTTAGTCTTGATAGTCCGACCGACAGAGCCTTGAAGCCTTCACAGGAGCAGTCCATGCGCATCGGTAGTGTCGAATTCGTGAAACAGGGCCGTGTCGCGATCGTCACGTTGGACGAGCCGGCCAAGCTCAACGCCATCTCCATGGGCATCCGCGAAGGCGTGATCGAGAGCTTGGCAAGAATCCAGGCCGACGACGAAATCCGCGTGGGCATCCTCACCGGACGAGGCGACAAGGCCTTTTGTGCCGGCGCGGACATCAGCACCTTTCCGGCCACGCCCGAGCAGGCGCGCAGCTTCATCGCCGACGTGCTGCCAGTGCTGGAGGCACCCGAACGCTGCCGCAAGCCGCTGATCGCGGCTGTCAACGGAGTGGCGTTCGGCGGCGGCTTCGAACTCGCGATTGCCTGCGACTTCATCCTGGCCTCGGAGCGGGCCCGCTTCGGCGTGCCCGAGATCCAACTCGGCTTACTGCCGGGCTTTGCGCTGCTGCGGCTGCACGGCATCGTCGGCCGC
>CALMQI010000021.1 GCA_937871935.1 uncultured Burkholderiales bacterium | reverse complement strand
ACGCGTTCACGCGACAAAGGTTCGCGTCCGATCGCTTCGCCATACGCGCCGCTGATCGCGCGTTCGACACGAAACGATTCGACGAAATGATCGATCGCGTCGCGCCGCTGCGCACGCAGCTCGACGACGCGGTGCCCGACGGCCTCGCACATGCGCTTGACCTGCCGGTTGCGGCCCTCGTGGATCGTCAGCTCCAGCTCGGTGGGGCCGAGGCGCCGGACCTTCGCCGGCGAGGAAGGACAGGTGGACTGGGCCAGCTTCGGCCACGTCCTGATCGGGTCGGCACGCCGAGCGCTGTCCGCCTTCGTCATGACGCTGACGGCCAGCGCGGGCGCCAACGCCCAGAGCTTCGAGGACGCGCTCGCCAAGTTCACCACCGACTCCTTCAACGAGACCGACGCCGGTATCGCTGCCGTGGCCACCAGCGGCAATCCGCTGGCCGCACAGATCATCGAGGCCCTGCAGGACGGCCGCCTGCAGTTCGGCGACGACAAGAAGGTCTACGTGCGCGAGCGGGCGGGCACCCTGCTCGAGGCAGCCACCGGCAAACCCGTCGCCGGCGCGGCGCCGGCCAATCTCAAGACGGTGCGCCTGAACAATCGCCTGCGCCGCTCGCTCGAGGCGGCACTCGGCGGCCTCACCCTGCTGTCGCCCGATGCGTCCAAGCGCTTCGAGGCCGCCCAGGCGGTGTTCAAATCCAAGGATGCCGCCGCACTCCCCGCTCTCGACACCGCCATCGGCCGGGAAAAGGATGCGCGCCTGAAGAAGATGCTGCAGGAGGCCCGTGCGGCCGTCATCCTGTTCATGGCCGACGCCAAGGAGGTCGACAAGCTGGCCGCCGTCGTCGTGATCCGCGAGCGCGGCGACCAGGACGCCCGCGGCCTGCTGGCCGGACTGCCCGGCAACCAGCCCGAGGCCGTGCAGCGGCTGGCCGCCGAGGCCATCGGCGCCATCGACGCCCAGCTGGCCATGTGGAGCATCGCGCAGAACTTGTGGTACGGCCTGTCGCTCGGCTCCGTGCTGCTGCTGGCCGCCACGGCCTACGTCGATGTCGTCCGCGATCAGGCGATCGTCCGGTTGGGCGAGAACAACGTCAACGTGCTGAGCAATCAGCTGAAGGCGACGCGGGATCAGTTCGCGGTCGGTGAGGTGACGCGGACCGATGTGGCGCAGGCCGAAGCGAGGCGGGCGGGCGCAGTTGCGGCGCTCGAGGTTTCCCGGGGCAACCTGCAGGCGAGCCGTGCGGTGTTCGAACGGCTCGTGGGCAGCCCGCCAGGACGGCTGGTGGAGACGGGGGAACCGTCGCGCCTGATGCCAAAATCCTTGGCGGATTCGACATCGATCGCGCAGCGCGAAAATCCACTGATCGTCAATGCGCTGTATCTCGAACAGGCCGCGCGATACGCCATCGAGCAGATCCGCGGCGAATTGCTGCCGACGGTTTCGCTGAATGCCTCCTACTCCCGCGCGTTCGATCCGAGCCGCACCGTCGATCAGTCCGATGCGCGCACGATCACGACGACGATGACGGTGCCGATCTATTCGGGTGGCGACATCGAGGCGCGAGTTCGCGCTGCCAAGCATACGCACGTCGCCCGTATCCAGCAGATCGAGCAGGTCAGAACCGAGCAGCTGTCGCTGGTCGTGGGGGCCTGGGCACGATATTCGGCCGCCAAGGCGCAGGGCGTTTCGACGGCGGCCCAGGTGCGCGCCAACCAGACCGCGCTCACCGGGGTGCGTGAGGAGTATCGGGTGGGGCAGCGCACGCTGCTCGATGTGCTGAACGCCGAGCAGGAATTGTTGAACTCCCAGGTTTCCGAGGTCACGGCGCGGCGCGACGCTACCGTGCAAGCCTTTACGCTGCTGCAGACGGTCGGGCGGCTGACGCCGGCGGAGATGGCACTCGGCGAGGAAATATACGATCCGGAGATCCATTACTTCGAGATCAGGCGGAAGTGGTTCGGGCTCAGCATCACCCATGCCGACGGCCGCAGGGAGAAGGTCGATGCCACGTGGGAGCCCGTGACGCATAAGCCGGCGAAATAAAATCGGATCAGGCTATCCGTGCTCGTTCAAACAGGCGGCCTCGCGTGGCCGCCTTGCTCGTTTCCGGCGATCTCCCGTGCTGTCGTCGCCTGCCAGGAATGCACCTGCCATTGCTGCAACACCGGCAATACTGCTAAAACCGCCAGCGAACGGGGGGCGCCTTCGGACAATTGGAAAATTGCCCGAATTCAGGGCTAGAGCGCGTTCCTCTGATTGAAATCGAGTGGAAGCGCTCTGGAGCCTTGCTTGTCGCATTTTCTGGGGTTAACCGGTGTCCACTTGACCGGAAAATGCTCTGAGCAGGCCTTCGTTGGAAGGCCAATGTGTGGTCTGCTCAGGTTCTTGCTTTAGCAGAGTTTTGTCGCAAAACCGCGTGGGACACTTTTGCGAACTCTGCTTAGCATGCGTGTTGTGGGCGACGCGGTGCGGAGGTGGGAATGCAGACGACGCAGAAGGCGGGGGACCCGTCGATGGAGGAGATCCTCGCATCGATTCGCAAGATCATTGCCGATGATCCCGTCGCGCCTGCACCTTCGGCGCAGCTTCCCGCTACACCGGCGCCGATGGGGGTGACACTGCCCGCTCCGGCATCTTCGACGGCAAAGACATCGGCCGGGTCCGGCAGCCGCTGGTCGAGCTGCCAGTACCGGAGCTCGAAGTCGTCGACGAACGACACCGCCCGCCCGTTGCCCCCTGCGCCCACGCCCGGGTCGGCAGCGCCGGCGTCCTGCGCGAGCGCGGCCTGCTCGCCGTCGCCCAGCCGGTCACGGGCGGCGGCGGCCAGGGCTGACAGCAACCGCAGCAGATCAACGTACAGACCGGTCGGCACTGCGCTGGTGTCGGCAACCCAGCGCCGCATTGTGCGGTCAGACACGCCGAGGTCGCGCGCCAGCTCGGACTGCCAGCGAGGCCCATACAGCGCCTCACCAGACTCGACCAGCAGCCTGCTCACTGCGCGTCCTTGTAGCCAGTGTCATGGCCTGCCGAGTAGCTGCGCTGCATCGGCCCGTCGATGATGGCCGCGATCTGCTTCGAGGTCAGTTGGTCGATGAGTGCGGCGTCGATGTTTGCCAAGCGTGCGCGGAAAGTGCGAGGGAAACGCGCGGTGGTGGAGAGCTTGGCGACGCGGTTGAATTTGATGCTGGTCATGATGTGGCCTTTCTGCCATCTTGCGCGGGCCCGATTGCCCTGCGCATGTCCTAAATATAGGCCATCTAATGCAACCTGTCAAACGAAATTTGCAAGTATCTTTGACGGCGTTCGGCAGTGGTGCTGCGCGCTCTAACGGTAGCGTTGACCCGGGCACAACGGTACGCCGTTGTGACTCGGCTCGAACGCGGGGTTAGGTTTCACTGGTGGCGCACCAACAAAGGATGAAGATGGCTGAGAAAGTAGTGATCGGGAACGCGGAACTGTGGCACGGGGACTGCCTGGACGTGCTGCCGCATGTTGGGCGGTGCGATCTTGTGCTGACCGACCCGCCGTACAGCAGCGGCGGAGCGTTCCGGGCCGACCGCTCGCAGCCGACCGACAAGAAGTACCAGCACCAGGCCGAGACACAGCGCACCTATGCCGCGTTCAGCGGCGACAACCGCGACCAGCGCAGTTTCGAGAAGTGGTGTGCCGAGTGGATGCGCCACTGCCTTGACATCGTTGGAGACGGTGGCGCGCTGGGCTGCTTCATTGACTGGCGGAACCTCTCAAGCGTGATTGACGCGGTACAGGTGGCGGGCTGGGTCTATCGAGGCTGCGTGCCGTGGCACAAGGGCTGGGACCAGCGCCCGCGAAAGGGATGGTTCCGGGCGAACGTGGAATACGTGGTGTGGGGCAGCGTGGGCGTGATGCTGACCGGCCACAAGGCCGAAGGCGCGTGCGCTGATGGTGTGGTCTACGTGCGCGTGAACGGCATCGAGAAGGAGCACCAGACACAGAAGCCCATCGGGTTGATGGCTGACCTGCTGAGCGTGCGCCCGGAGTGGCAGACGGTGCTTGATCCGTTCATGGGCGCGGGGACCACTGGCGTTGCCTGCACAAAGTTGGGGAAGCGGTTCATCGGCATTGAGCGCGAGCGCCATTACTTCGACATCGCGTGCCAGCGCATCCGCGAGGCACAAGAAAGCGGCGAATTCTTGGATGCTGAACCTGCGAGGGAACCTGTGCAGGAAGGGCTGTTGTGAAACCTAACGTCGGCGGTAACCGGCTTGCGCCCACACAGGAGTGACGATGACAACAGACCTTGCCGGCGCAAGTCCGGTTGACCAACCTGTTCGGCCCCAACGCGCCGACGTGGTGCCTGGCGTTGTGCATTGCGCACGCTGCGACTTTCGCTTGGTGCGCAAGACCCTCTACATGCTGAGCGGCACGGTCGGCGCTGGCGACAGTGACACCGAGCCTTGCCCGAACGGCTGCGGGCCACTGTGGCCGGTGACGTGGGAGCAGGAGGCGCGTGAAGGCTACAAACTCGCTGACGACCTGTTCGACCGCGCCAAGCGGGCTGAGGACGCGCTGCGGGAACTGGTGGCGCTGAAGGACATCAAGGACGAGTGTCTACGCGTTCGGCAGCGTAGGCCTCAATCAGTGACGCGAGTCTTTCCGCAAGACTTGCTCGACACCGAGGCCGACTACAGGAGCCGCAAGGATGCCGCGTGGGTTGCTGCCCGCGTTGCCTTGGGGCCGAACGTCTAGGTTAAGCGGCCGTACTCGGTCCGCTTGAACCGCCAGTTAGGCCTGGCGGAGAAACATGGAGAACTTTGAATGACACGAGACCAAGCAATTCAGATCGCGCGCCGTGAAGCGCTGAACAGCCGCGAAGGCCACGGCTACCTGCCGGTTACCGATGCCGACGCACAGACGTGGATGCCGCACGAGTGGGTGATTGCCGCAATCATGTGGGCGGCAGGGTTCAAGACCTCAATTCCGTTCGCCCACGCGGCACGCATCGCGCTGGCCACGCAGAAGGACTACCCGCGCGAAGAACTCGACATGGACGATGTGGGCACGCTCGCGCTGTTCGTGCTTGCCCTCGGCGGGAGTGACCGACCGGACGATGGCGAACGCTTTCGGTGGCTGACTGAGGACCACGCCGACGCGGAGACACGCGCCAAGTGCCGCGAACTGCTGGGGCGCATGGGCGTGATGAGTTACAGCTCGGCCTGCGCTGACATCGACGCAGCAATGGCCGCTGACATCAAGCGCTCGATGCTGCGCACGTTTGACGCGCGCAAGGCTCTTGAGGCCTAACTTGAATTCGACCGCACCCCCCGCGGCGTAACACGGAGCCACCACCATGCTCACCCAGGCGCCGCCAACCGTCACCACCATTACGGCCGCACCCTCGCCCGCGTTACACCGCAGCGAGGCCCCGCGCCTGCAGCAGCAAGTCGTCGACGCCATCCGCACCCGCCACTACAGCCGCCGCACCGAGCAGGCATACTGGCACTGGACCAAACAATTCGTGCTCTGGTCAGGCAAGCGCCACCCGCTCGAAATGGGCGCCCCAGAGATTGGCCGCTTTCTCACCTGGCTGGCCACGGCGCGCGACGTGTCTGCCAGCACCCAGCGCCAGGCCCTCAGCGCGCTGCTGTTTCTCTACAAAGACGTGCTGCAGGTCGATCTGCCATGGGTCGACGGCATCGTGCACGCCAAGCAGGCGCAGCGCCTGCCCTGCGTGCTCAGCCAGCAAGAGGTGGCGCGCTTGTGGCCGCACGTCAGCGGCGCGCGCGGCATCGTGCTGCAACTGCTCTACGGGTCGGGCCTGCGCATCACCGAAGGCCTGCGCCTGCGCGTCAAAGACCTTGACCTTGACGGCCTCACCATCACCGTGCGCGAAGGCAAGGGCAACAAAGATCGCGTGGTGATGTTGCCCCAGCGCCTGGTGGCGCCGCTGCGCGAACTCATCGCCCAGCGCGCGCAATGGCACGCCGTCGACCTGGCCACCGGCCGCGCCGATGTCGACCTGCCTCACGCCTTGCATGCCAAATACCCCAGCGCTGCGCGCGCCTGGGCTTGGCAGTTCGTGTTCGCCACTTCCGAGCATGTGGTCGACCCACGCACCGGCGTCATTCGCCGTCACCACCTGCACGAAGACGGCGTGCAGCGCATGATGAAACGCGCGGTGCAGGCGGCCGGCATTCACAAGCCCGCATCGCCGCACACGCTGCGGCACTCGTTCGCCACACACCTGTTGCAGGCCGGCTGCGACATCCGCAAGATTCAGGAACTGCTTGGCCACGCCAGCATCGAGACGACCATGATCTACACCCACCTCATCGGTGGGCCCGGGCACGGTGTGCGCAGCCCGCTGGATGCGCAGTAAGGCAGCCATGCTCACCCCTGCCGAACTCGCCGCCCATCTGCGCACGTCCGAGCGCACCGTCGCCCGCATGGTGCTCGACGGCTGCCCGAGTATGCTTGTGGGCAAACGCCGCCGGTTTGACCTGGCGGCCGTGATCGCCTGGACGCAACAAAGGTCAGCCCTATGCCAGTCCGAAAAGACGCCAGCGGGCGTTGGCACGCAGAGGCTTGCGTCGGCCGCCGCCGCCTACACCGCCGCTTGCCGCCAGGTGCAACTGCGAGTGATGCCAAGCGCACCGAAGCCGACCTGACCCGCGCACTGCACAGCCTGGCCACGAGCCGCACGCCCGCCATCCCCGGCGACCCGTCGCTCACCGAGCTGCTGGCCGACTACACCGAGCGCCACGCCCTCACGCTGCGCAGCCCAGCGACGGCGCAATACCACGCCTGGCGCATCGGCCGCTGGCTCGAGGGGCGGCGCGCGTCCGAGGTGCGCGAGGTTGCCGCCAGCATCACGCAAGACCTGGCCGGGCACTATGCCCCCGCCACCATCAATCGCAGCCTGGGGGCGCTGCGCAAGGCCCTGCGCATGGCATGGGAGCGCAACCGCACCCCGGTCGACTATTCGTCCCTCATCAAAGCCCTGCCAGAGCACAACCAGCGCACCACCTATCTCACTATGGCGCAGGTCGACAGCATCGCGCAGCACGCCAGCCCGGCCGTGCGCGCGGCCATCTGGGTGGCGCTGCTCACCGGCTGCCGGCGCGGCGAGGTGTGCAAGATCGCGGCCGACGACATCGGCGCCAAGACCATCCGGCTCCAGGCCGGCAACACCAAGACCCTGCGCTATCGTGAGGTGCCCATCGTGCCGGCCTTGCGGCCGTGGCTGGCATATCTGCCGTTGCCGATCGGCTTCGAAGGCGTCAAGAGCGGCTTTCGCCGTGCGCGCGAAGCCGCCGGCATGCCAGAGGTGCATTTCCACGACCTGCGCCACAGCTGCGCCACCATCCTGCTTGGCCTGGGCGTGCACCTGCACATCGTGCGCGAGATATTGGGGCACACCAGCATCAAGACGACTGAGCGCTATGCGCACGTGATGGTCGGGCCTCAGCGCGAGGCGCTGGCGAAGCTGGGCTCCCTCTACTCTGCTTCTCAAAAAAAAAGGACGGGGTGATCCTGCAGGTGATTCCGAAACACCAGAACCGCTCGAAGTCGAATCGTTTCGACTCGGCGCTGGTGGGCGGTGAGGGTTTCGAACCCCCGACTTCCTCGGTGTGAACGAGGCGCTCTACCCCTGAGCTAACCGCCCAATTTACACCGCCGATTTACACCGGGAAGCGCAACTGGTTGATTTCATTGGCAAAGCCCCTGCCGTGTGAACGCAAGTGTCAGACACCGTGCCAGAGGTAATCACGCAGGCAGACACCCCCAAAAGGGGGCATTGTCTGACCTCAATTTACACCGGAATTTACACCAGAGAACTCACCCCAACAGCGCCACCTCAGCCGCCCGGCGCAGCACCAGCCCCGGCAGCACCCGCCCACCGCCGCGCACCCACTTGCGCAGCTCCACGGCCGCACCGTCCCAGTCCTGCGCCAGCACGCGCTTGCGCAGCGTGCTGGCCTTCAGCCGCCCTAGGCCGAGGTTGAATGCAAAGTCGGCCAGCGCCGCCTGGCGCCCGGGTGTGTCGGCCGTTGGGCACAGCCGCAGCGCGCCGGGAAGGTAGACGCCGGTGATCTGCCGCTCTAGCAGCCGTTCGGCCACCTCCTGGTTGATCGGCGCGTCACCCGGCTGCACCGCGCGGCCGTCGAGGTAGGTGGTGGCGCCATAGCCGATGGTCCACACGTTGGCCGGGCACAGGTAGGGCCGGCTGCGGAAGCCCTCGAAGCGCTTGCACAGATCCTCGACGATCCACAGCGCCGGCGGGCCCGCATCGCCCTGCGGCGCGGGCTCTGGCAAGGCGTGACCCAACGTCACACCTTGCCACTCTTGCGCAACGACCGATCGACAAACCAGAACGCCAGAATGCTGCCGATCACCGTGCGGTCGAACTCGCTCACCAGCAGCGGCGCAATTTGCTCGAGCGTGGCGCCGCCCTGCACCGCGACCACGATGCCGATGAGCTTGGCGCCACTGTACAGGCCGATCACCCACCAATAGGTCAGTACCGGCCGCACGCTGCTGCTCAGCGCGTCGGCCCACTTGTTGCCCGTTGGCGTGGCCTGCGCGCGAATCGCATCGCCCCAGGCCTGCATTTCGCCGGCGCTGGCGGCCACCTCGGCCTGGCCGTGCACCAGGTCAAGCGCCTGGGTGGCGCGCGCCTGGTCGATCTTGAGCTGCAGTTCGGTCATGCGGTATTCGTGGTCGGCGTCGCGCTTGGCGGTGAAAACCTTGAACACTTCGGGCAGCAGACGGAACAGGCCGCCGCCCAGCAAACCCAGCAACTCGATCATGGCGTCACCTTCGGATGGCACTGCTCCAGGAACTGCTGCGCGGCGGCCACCTCGTCGGCCTCCATGTCACGCATGGGCCCGGCGCGCATGCGCAGTTGCGCGCAGCGCACCTCAGGCGCGAAGTCGATGTACTCGGCTTTTTCGAACGCGGGCGGCGGCGCGATGAACAGGTGCTGCCGCCCGTGCAGCATGGCCAGCCCGCGCCGGCCGTCCCACCACAGGCGCGTTTGATACAGCAGGTGGCTCACGTTGCGCTCACCCTTCGAGCTTCGCCTGCGCCTTGTCGCGCGCCGCCTTGATGGCCGCCGCCCAGGCCTCCAGCTTGGCCGGGTTGCGCTTGAGCAGGTAGCGGTAACCGGCAGCGCCCAGGCCGATGCAGGCCAGGCCAACGGCGACGACAACGATGAGTGAAAACGTCATGGCGAACATGGTGTGAAACTCCTACGGTGTGGGTGGTGTGGTGGGCGCCGCGCCTGGCGCGCCCTTGCCGAACGGCAGGCTGCCGTCCCACTTGTCGGCGAACTTGGTGAACACCAGTGCGCCAGACCAGGCGGACAGGTAGTAGAAAAACAGGTCAGCCGACAGCGTGGCAGCAAACACCTGCACCGCCAGCGCCCAGCTTGAAATCGCAAACGCCATCATCGCCAGGAAGCGCGCGGCCGAAGCCTTGCCCGCCTCGTCGGTGAACATCTGCTCGATCTGGAACCCATCCTTGCGCTGCGCCAGCGTCAACAGGCGCCAGGCGATGCCCAGCAGGATAAACAGAATCAGCAACGGTATCAGCACGCGAATAGTGACCGAGCTCAACAGTGCGGCGCCGTAGGCGGTCAGGTCCTGCATGTCCATGGTGGGGCCCGGGTGTGTGGCGCGGTGCTCAATGCGGCGGCAGCCGGCCGTCGTGCATGAACTGGTGCCAGGCGGCATACATCGCGCTCACCGCCAGCGCAATCGCACCGCACCACTTCACCACCCGCGTGAACATGCGCCCGGCGATCACCACGTCGCGAATCTCGCGCGTCACAGCGGTGTTTTCGGTGAGCAGGGTTTCCACGCCGGCCATGCGGTGCTCGATGTCGCCCACGCGCCGCTCGGTGCCGCCCAGGCGCTGGCGGATGCCGTCCAGCGCGCCGGGTATCGTTTCGTCTTCGTTTTCCTCGTGCCTCATCGTCGCCCTTCCTGTTGCGCTGTCGTGCGCGCATCGGTACCGCCCGGGCGCTCTTGCGGCGCCGTGATCGGGAATTCACTGTCCACCGGCGGCGCCTGGTCACGCACCCGCCGCCAGCGCAGCCACACCAGCAACGCCAGCGCCAGCAGCCACGCCGCGCAGCCCAGCAGCCACCACGCCAGCGCGCTCATGGCGCAGCCCACCGCAGCAGCGTGCGCAGCAGCCACACCGGCGCGCAGAACATCAAGCCGCCGATCGTGGTGGCCGCCGCGTCCGCGAACTCCACTCGCTCGGTGGGGCTCAGGCCCGCGGCCTCGGCGCGCGCAATGCGCGCTGCGTCGTAAGCCTCTTTGAGCAACCCGACGCACAGCGCGGCCACCAGCGCAGCAGCCATCAACTGCGCCGGCGCGCGCAGTCCGTACCACCATGCACCCAGGCACGCCGCCATGGCCACGGCATAGCCGTAGAGCAGGTGGGTAGCCTTGTCTTGTGGAATGGTCGGCAGCGCCATGGCAGCACCTCGTGGTTTCAGAACAGTGGGAACGCCGCAGCCGGCGGTGTGAAGTTGGCCGTGTAGCGCGCCACCCCGTTGGTGATGCGCACCTCGTCGACCGAGCCATTCATCGGCTGCACCGCCAGCGGGTGCAGCCCGATGCGAATGGCGGTCGGGTTATAGGCCCCCGCGGGCGAACCGCCAGTCGTCCAGGTCTGGGTTTCCAGCACGCCGTCTACGAAGACTTTATGCACCCCGCTGATGCGGCACCACGCCAGATGCACCCACGTCGCATTGCTCAGCCCCGCAGCCCCTGTGATGCGTGTCGCAGTGCTGTCGCTCAGCCGCAGTTTGTTCGGGTCGGTGCCGTGTGCCGACGATTCCCGGTAGAGGTACAGCGTGTCGCCGTCGGCCGTCAGGCGCAGGCAGATGATTGCCTGCGCAGCAGCCACCGCCGACATGTAGGCCCACAGCTCGACCGTGAAATCGCTGGTGCCGATGTTGAAATCAGGCGAGTCATCGCACTGCAGGTAGTCGCCCGTTCCGTCCAAAAGACAAGAGCGCGTGCCGTACTTCGCCAGCGCCGTGTCCACCTGCGCGTTGCCGTTTGCCGTCACCGTGCGCGGGCTCGAACTGCGGTCGGTGAACGTGGTGCTGCCATCGGCGCCGGTTTCCATGTCGAGCAACAAAACCACGCTCGCGAAATTCGGGTCACCGCCGGCGCTGCCCGCCAGAAACGGGTTCACGATCACACGCGCACCCCCATCATCGTGACCTTCAGGCCCTTGGCGGTGCCGTCGCCCAGCGAGTCGATGTCGACCGTGATTTCCGCGTTCGCCGCGATTGCTGAATCGCTGATCACTGGCGGCGTGGCCGCGGTGAGCGTGGTTTTCTCGGTGTTGTCGAAAGTGAGCTTCGTGCTCAGCAGCGTGGCCCCGGCCTCGTTCACGTCCACCGTCAGCACGCCGCCGCTGGTTTGCGCCACACTCAGTGATGCGTTGATTTCGCTCAGCGTCCACGCATAGTTCGGGCCGCGCAGCGTCACCTTGGCGGTGCCGGTGGTGAGCGCGGTGCCCTCGTCGCTGGCCGCAAACTGCAGCAGCACCGCCTCGGCCGCGGCCGTGCCGCGCGAAAAGTCCCACGTCAGCGCGTCCACCTTCACCAGCTCGCCCCGCTCATACTGCGAGGTCAGCACCAGCCCGCCCGCCGCGTTCACGGTCACGCCCGTGTCGCCCACCAGCGTGGTCGACCCCGCGCCCGAGCGCACCACCGGAATCACCGTGCCGATTTCGAACGGCACCTCCACGTTCGTGGGCACCGTCACCGTCTGCGCCGACGCGTTGCCGATGCGCAGCTCTTTGTTCTGGTCCGCGCAGACGAATTTGTAGGTCGTTCCCGTCTGCTGGTTGATGAGCCGGCGCGTCGGCGGCTGCACCTCCATCGTGCGGGGTTTCTGAATCTGGTTGATCGCCTCGAGGAACGCCTCGGCAATGATGGCGTGGCCGCTGTCGTCGGGGTGCACACCGTCGGTGTCCAGGTCCACTGCGGGGTTCAGGCGCGCCGCCGAGTCGACCAGCGCCACGTTCAGGCCATCGGCCGCCAGCGTTTCCACGTTCTGGCGAATCATGTCGTTGAACACCGCCACCACGGCGTCCGACCCACCGCTGGCGGTGTACCCCGCCGACGTGAAGCGCGGCACATTGCCCACCCACACATTCGGCCCCGCCTTCGTGCGGTGCCCCTGGTTGCCCGCCACCCACAGCACGTACACCGGGTTGCTGGCCGCCGAGCTCACCACCGTGATCACCACCGAGTGCGAACCCTCCGACAGGCCGGGAATGCGAATGAGCCCCGGCATGTAGGTGAGGCCGTTCACACTGGTGATGGTGGTCGAATTGCCCGGCATGCACTGGTAAGTGCCCTTCACCACACCATCGACCGACACCGTGAACGTAGCAGTGATGCTGTTCTGCAGGATCGTCGCAACGTAGACGACGGTGCCGTAGGCCGTGAACGTGATCGTCGAGCCGTTCACGATCGACTGCCGGCCCAGCGTGCCGCCGTACACACTCACGTCGGTCCAGGTGCCGGTCTCGGAATCTTTCGCTTGGCCTTTTTGCTTGCGCGTGTTCGGAATGGCCAGCCACGCCGCAAGCGCCATGTGGCCCACCTTGAAGGCACCCTGTTTGTAGGTGTTGGTGGTGTAGGTGCGTTGGTCGTTGGTGCCCAGCATCAGCAGCGACTGCTGCGCGTCGCCCACCGACAGCGCGAACACCTCGTCGGCCTGGTCGGCCACCATGTCGCCGCTGGCGCTGTGGTTGGTGATGGTCCACGAACGGCCGGTGGCAATGAGGTTGCGGAACTGGTTGGGCGCACTGCTCGCACCCGTGCCGTTCATGATGCTGTCGCCGTAGGCGTCGGCTACCGTGGCAGTGTTGTACGCATCCAGATCAGCACTGCCAGAGCCCCCCCCACCATTGAGCACGCCACCACTGTCCATGCGGCCGTCCACCACCGCCGTGACGGCCGTGGCATTGGTGGTGAGTTGGTACAGGCGTGCATAGGTGGTGGTGTTGTTGTAGTTGGTGTTGCTGGTGCTCACCGTCACCACACCCGTGGTGCGGTGCGCCACCACATAGTTGGTGCTGCTCGCGGTCAGCGCCACCGTGCCGTTGGCCACCGTGTTGCCGTTGTACCGGCCGCCGTAGTAGCCCCACGTCAGACCGGTGGTCGCCGGCTGGCGCTTGCCGAAGATGCCGGCCGCGCTGAGCGTTTCGAAATTCTCATTGCTCTGCACCTCAGGCGAGGCGCTGGCGTTGATGGTTTGCAGTGTTGTCGTCATGCGGTGGCCTCAAGGGCATAGCCCCGGCCGACAACGGCCGAAACCTGGGTGATGTGCAGGAACAGCGGGTCGCCCGGCGTCAGGCCGTCTGTCGTCTGCTCGGCAGCGGTGTAGCTGGCGCTGGGCGTGCTGACGCTGATGGTGCGCAGCAGCGTCGTGTAGGTGCCGTCGTCGTACACGTCCACCAGGTAGGCCTCGCTTTCCTCGCCAAGCGGCACGCTGATGCCCGCGGGCCCGGTCGTGCGCACCGCCAGCCGGCTGCGGCGCTGCCAGGTGATGGTGCAGTTGTTGCTGCCGTCGCGCGCCACGCGTGCATCGAACGGCGAGAACGGTTTGCGGTCCACGCCGGTATCGGCAAAGGTCTGCGCCGGCGCCGTGCCGATCGCGCGGCCCAGCGTCACGCCTTTGTAGTAGCGGTCCAGGCCGATGCGGCTGGTGTCCACCGGCACGCGCCGCAGGCCGGCCAGCTGCAGCTTCACGCAGCGCTCGGTGGCCACGTGGCCGCCCATCGCCCACTCGGTGCCCCGGCCGCCGCGCAGCAGGCCCGCCAAGTCGTACACGCCGGCACTCACCAGCGTCGCGTCGCGGGCCTGCAGAATCTCGCTGCCTATCAACCATGCGTTGACGGTCTGGTCATTCAGCAGCGTGTCGCGCGAAACGCTCGCCGCCGTGCCCAGCGCCAGGCTCACGCGCACCGTGTTCACCTCATCGAACACGCGCCCGCCGGTCCAGTCGCCCAGCGTGGTGAGGCACACGCCGGCGACTGCGCTTTCCAGCACGCGCACCAGCTCGGTGTACTCAACGGCGTCGGGACTGTCCAACACCGCCGCGCCGGGCCAGGGCGCGGCCACGCCCCGCGCAGCGGCGTAGATGCCGCTGGCATCATCCGCGTCGCGCAGAATCGGAATGTCCAGCAGGTGCAGCAGCGTGTCCACCGGCGCCACGATCGTGGTGCTCGACTCATAGCCACCCGACGTCGTGCCCGCGCTGGTGATCACGCTGGCGTCGTCGATTACGGCGTCGAAACTGCGCACGCCGCCGCTGTCGGTGAACTTGGTGATGCGCGCGCGGTAGGTGCTGCCGTCCACATCGGTCAGCAGCACCACGTCGGTGGGCTCGAGCACCGCATAGTCGCGGTTCACCGCCACAGGCCCCAGCGCCAGGTCAGACACCGACACGTCATGGATGTAAACATCCGCCAGGCGCTTCGCCGCCGTGGGCGTCAGCACCAGCGGCAGCTCGACCACGCGCACCCCGGTGCCCGAGCCGGTGAGGCGGTCGCTTGTTTCGCTGCCGTCCTGATAGTCGTTGTCAGCGTTGGAGTAGCGCACCACGCACAGAGCCGGCGCCTCGTCGTCATTGCGGCGCGATACCGGCAGCGGCTCAATCGGACCGCCCGTGCTGGCGCCCATCTGGTCATAGGGAATCGTCACCACCGAGGCCCCGCCACGCGGCACGAACTTGATGACCGCGCCCGACTCCACCGATTCGAACAGGTACGCCGCCGCCAGAATTTCCAGCACCTGCCGCGTGGTACTCACCTGGCCCACCGGCAGGCCAAGCACAGCGACAGCGGGCAGCAGCGACACGTCGACTTGCGGCGCCGTCAGGCCGGCGCGCAGGCACAGGCGCTCCACCACGTCGGGCAGCAGCTCGTCGGTGATCACGGCCGCCACGGCGCCGAAACTGAAATCGGTGTAGCTCGTGAATGGGTTGGTGTAGGTCGCTGCCGACTCCCGGTAAAACGCCAGATGCGTCATGGTTACCGGCGGGAAGCCGCCACCCAGATTCGTGACACCCGCCACAACGTTGTCGGTCAATCTGGTGATGGTCAACGTTGACGGTGCCGCCCCGTTGAACAACATTTCCCCGCTGTACCAGGTCGATGGGTCGAGCTTGGCGGTGTTGGTCGGTGAAGATGCCCCGCTGAAGCCGTAGTAAGGGCGCTCTAGCGCATCGACAGTGGATTCGCGGCGTGCGCCGAAGTAAAAAACAGCGCTTGCACCGTTGAGCAGGATGAATTCGGCGCTATCGTCCTGATTGCCAACCGGGTCTGGGCCAACCCAGAACTTCCAACGCAGCACGCTCACCACCTTGGGGCCGATCGCCCGGCTGATCGTGTCCGATGCGATGCCAGTTCGCGATGCCACATCAAGCTGCGGCCCGTAGTCGCCGGAGCCAATGGAGTACGTGGACAGGCTGCCACTGTAGGGCGCCAACCCTTCGGAAAAGTCCTCGCCCAGCCCAAGCACGCCTGCCGTGCCGCTGGTGAACACCTCGAATGTCAGGTTAGGGATCTGCCCACCGCCGCCCAGGTTGAGCGAGCGCATCATCACGCACCCGCGCCCCCGGTAGGCGGGTGCGTTGCCCACGCCTACAGCGGCCTCATACGTCGGGTCAGGCAACTGCGCTGCGTCGCCCGTGTAGACCGTCATTTCGGCCCAGTCTTCGATCAGCGCGCTGTTCGTGGCGGCCTCGGCCGTGAGCACGCTCCACACCAGCTTGGAGTTGCTCCACACTCGCGAGACGCCCGCAATCTCTTTCGAAGACAGCAGAATCAGCAGGTCGATCACGTAGGTGTAGGTCGTCTGCTCGGCCTCGGGCGCGCCCTTGCCGCCCACCTCGGTGGTGGTGGCCACTTCGCGTTTGTCGCTGGCCCAGATGATGGTGCCCGCCACACGCGGGTGGCCTTCGATGTAGGCAATCGGTGTGCCGTAGCTGCTGCCCGCCACTTTCAGGTCATCTAGCCGCGGGCCCTGCACCTGCTGCGGCCCCTCAATCAGCAAGCCGACCTGGCTGCCCACAAAGCCGCCAATCGCCGCGCCCACCGGCCCGAAATACGAGCCGGCCACCTGGCCGACGACGGTGAGGGCGCCGCGGACGGTCATGCCAGCACCTCGCTCGGCCGGCAGTGGGCCCCGGCCCCCGTGTCGAGCACGGGGCAACGGTTCGACGGGGCGACGGGTGCGGTTTCGGCGATGCGGAAAGCGCCAACGATGCGGGCGCGCCACGTAGCATCGAGCCGGTGTTCCACCACCTTGCCACGCGCCACGCCTTGCTGGTCGAGCGCGTGAATGATGCTCAAGCCGCCGTGCACATAGTCGGCGGCGATGCCCAGGTGCTGCGGGTGCGCGGTGTAGCGGAATGCCAGCACGTCCCCGGGCTGCACTTCACTGGCCGGCACCTCGTGCAGGTGTTCGCGGCACAGGCGCAGCAACGTCACGCCGTCGGGCGTGCGGGCGTAGCTCATGCGCAGCAGTTCGGGGGGGAGCTCGCGGAAAGCGCCGACCACGCCGCGGACCAGGCCGGTGCAGTCGCAGCCCACGCCTTTGAGCGCGGCTTGGTGCTGCCAGGGGGTGCCGATCCATGCGCGGGCTTCGGCTACGACCTGCGCGGCGGTGGGCAGTGGACCCCGGCTTGCGCCGGGGTGACGATGGTCCGTCATACGCTCGTTTCCGGTGCGCGCAGCATCGCGTCCACGCCCGGCAGGTGCGCCTCGCCGCCGAAGTTCAGCACGTTCGAAAACTTGCCAATGCAGTCTTCCGGCAGCCGCTTGCGGCAGCCCGCGATTGCCGTGTACGTGTCGCCCGCCACCACCGCGAACGGCGCGGGGCGCACGAGCGTGAACGTATCGGCCGCATAGGTCTTGATCTTTTCCGAGTAGCCGGCATTCGCGCCGCCGGTCCACGTCAGCAAGCCTTCACCGAAATAGTCGTCGGCCTCGGCGCGCGCGGTGTCGGTGAACACCTGGCGGCTTGCCGCGCTGGTGAGCGTGCCCGTCACCGTGAACGGCCCCAGCGCCACGTTGCACAGCCCCGCCGGCAGCGCCGTGCTGCCCAGCCGGTAGCGGCATGTTTTGCTGGTGCTCGCACCCACCGGGTTTTGCAGCACCTGCGCCAGGCTGCGCAACTCCACCGTGTAGATGCCGCGCGCCGGGCGCACCTCGCCCAGCGTGCCGGCCATCAGTGTGTTGATGCCGTTCGCGGGCGTGGCCCAGTCGGCTTCGAACAGCACAAACGCCGCGTGGTCCCACTTGCCGGTGATCAGCTCACTGCGCACGATGCCCAGCGCATCGTCAGGCAATATCTGCAGCTCGGCGTTGCTCACCGCCAGCCCGGCGGTGGTGGCCAGGCCGCTCACGTTCAGGCCCGCCGCCTGGTAAGTGTTGCCGGCCACCACCAGCGGCACGTCGAGGCTGGTGTAGCGCAGCACCGCGGCGTCGAGCCGCGTGATCGTGATGCACTGCGCCAGCGTCTGCGACTGCGCCGCGTAGTGCGCCAGCAGTCCGACGGGAATGGTCTTGCTCATTCGGGCGCCCTCACAGCCTGAGTTCCTCGAGCTTGATGCTCGGCAGGTTCTGAAGCACGGCATTCCAATTGCCGTCGAGCTCGATCTGGTCAAGCACCTCGTCTTCGAACGTGACAGGCACATCAAAGTCACCCACCCATGTATAGGTGTCTCCGCCTACGTGGGCACTGATGGTGGCGATACCGGTGTTCGCGTCCACCGTGGCCGACGCGACCGTGACCACCGAAGCACGCGTGCGGTAGATGGTGGCCGCACCCGACACCTTGAACACCGGCCGCAGGTAGCTGGCCGCAACATGGGTGTACTTGCGGCACATCTGCCAGTCGCTGCCCGAGATGAACGTCAGCGAACTGTTCGCCTGCGTGCACTGGTAGTCATTCCAGTCGCGCGCCCGAAACCCATCGTAGGGCGTGAACATCACGAGGTAAAACAGCGCCCGCACCTCTTCGAAATCGGCCTGACTCTTGATGCCGTAGCTCAAGTCGTACACCTGCAACGGCCGCGTCCAGTGAAAATCCTGCTTGAGGCGCCCACTCTGCACATAGGTCTTCTCGCGCCGCGCCCGCGGCCCACCGCGTGATCCGCGCATCACCTCAGTGGAAATTCGTTGCTCCAGGAACGTCATCGCCGCTTCAAAGGTTGCGCCGCGCGCGGCTGAACGACACCTGCGCATCCGC
The DNA here is from genome assembly GCA_937871935.1 of uncultured Burkholderiales bacterium. Taxonomy (GTDB): domain Bacteria; phylum Pseudomonadota; class Gammaproteobacteria; order Burkholderiales; family Burkholderiaceae_C; genus JAEUPI01. Next base: position 4,958 of record CALMQI010000021.1, on the reverse strand, counting down.
CATGATCTGCAGCCGCGTGCGCGTGTCGATCGCACCGGTGGTGTTGAAGGTCTGGTTCACCACGGTGGGCCCGGCCGCTGCACCGCGCGCGCCGGCGTTGTCTCGGTGGCGCGGGTCGCTTTGCGTCAGAACCTCTTCGCCACGCCGCAGCACCGCAGGCACCTCGTCGGCCTGCAGGCCGGCAATGCCGCCTCGGTGATAACGCGGCGCACCAGCCCACGCCGACGCATCGACAGCGCGCCACGCCCCACCGGCTGCGCCGGCCAGCCCGCCCGAGTGCAGAAATAGCCCCAAGTCCTGATTGCCGAAAGGCACGCCGCTGCCAAAACCGCCCCCGCCACCACCACCGAAAAACTTGGCGAACAAGCCGCCAATGCTGTTCAGAAACGCGCCCGAGCCACTGCCGCCGCTTTGCGCGCCGCTGCTGCTGCTGCCCAACCCGGCCGACTGGCCGATGTTCGCGAACGACTGTTCCAACGCCTTGGCCAGCGGCTGCGTGATCAGCAGATTCGTGATGGTGCGCAGAATCTGTGCTTCAATGTCTTTCAACAGGTCGCCGAATTTGCCGCCGCTGACCAGTGCGTTTTCGAACGTGCTGGCAATGCCCTGGCCCAAGCCCTTGCTGGCGTCTTTGAGCCGCTGCAAGGCGGGGTCAAGCTCTTCGCTGGCGCGCTTCGCGGTGCGGCCCAGCTCTTCGGCAAACTTGGCAATCTCGGGGTTCTGCGACGCCGCAGCCAACTCATCGAGCTTGGCGCGCAGCGCCTCGAGCTGCGCCAGCGAATCGCTGCGCAGCGCGAAGATGCCGCGCTCGGTTTCCGCCAATGAGGCGCCGCCGCGTTCGGCCGCCGTGACGTACTGCTCTTCGGCTGCCGCTGCCTGGCGCGACACCTCGGCCACCTGTTCGCGAATCTGCGCGAATCGGTTTTGCTGATCCAACGCCGCGCCGATGCGCCCCGCCACCGCCGGGTCGCCGCCCGCCTGCGCCAGCAGCTTTTCAGCTTGCGCCACCTGCTGCGCGTTGCGAATCGCGGTGGCGCCGAATTCGTCACCCTGCAGTTGCAGCAGCGTGGCCTGCAGGCCCTGGTATTGCTCGGTCAAGCGCTCCACCGCCTTTTGCTGCTGCCCTGCACCCAGCACGGCTTCCTGCGCAGCGTCCTGGCGCAGCTTGGTCTGCTTGGCCAGCACATCGGCAATCTGCCCTTCAGCGCTGGCGCGCTCTTTCGGGTCGGTGCTCTGCTTCTGGAAACGGCGCAGCGCAGCTGCTTCCTGGTCGAGTATGGCCAGTTGCGCCTGCAACGCGCGCTGCGCCGCAGCGGTGCGCTCGTCATAGAACTGCTGCGCCGAGAGCTGCCCCGCGTCATACACCTGGTCAAGGTAGCGCTGGTGGAACTGCAGCGCGTCGCGCTCGGCCGACAGGCCGGCCTCCAGTTGCTTGATGCGGTCGGTCAGTTGCTGCTTGAGCAGGGCTGCGGCGCGGTCGGCCCCGCTGCGGTCGATCACCGGGGCTTGCACCTTCGCCACCGTGGCCGCACGCGGGCGCCGCTCATCTTGCACGCCGGCACCCACTGCAAGCGCGTCACGCTGCTGCTGCAGGTCTTGAAACGCCTTGCGCTTTTGCAGCAGGTCGATTTCTTCCTTCAGGCCCTCGATGGCGCCTTCCTGAAAAAGCGCGCCAAGCCCGCCCTTCGCCGCCTTGGTTTGCGCTTCTTCAAGCTGCGCCGAAAAGTCGGCCAACTTGTTGCGCGTGTCGTCAATGTCTTTCGTGCTGAATTTCGGGCTGTCCAGGAACGCCGTGACGAAGCTGCCGTAGGCCTTGCGCCCGTCGAGAAATGAATTCGTGATCGCCGTCAGCGCGGGCAGCAAGTCACTCAGCAATGCGATCTTGGCGCCCTGCACCGCCTGGCCCAGCCGCTCGAGGTTGTCGTTGAATTCTTCCGACTGTTTGGCCAGGTCGTCGCTGAACACCACACCCAGGCGCTGCGCCTCTTCGCGCATTTCCGCCAAACCCTTGCGGCCCTGGTTCAGGAACGGAATCAAGGCCGCGCCGTTCTTCCCGAACACGTCGGTGGCCAGCGCTGCCTTTGCGGCACCGTCTTCATAGCCGGCGAACTTGTCGGCAATGTCGGCCAGCACGTCGTCGGTGTTGCGCAGTGCGCCGCTCGACGTCTTGACGCTCACGCCCAGCGCCGCGAACGCGGCCTGCGCTTCCTTGCCGCCACCCGCTGCGCTGGCCATGTTGTTGCCGAGCTTGCGAATGCCGGTGGCCAGGTCTTCGATCGACACGTCGGTCAGCGCGCCGGCGAACTTCAGGGCCGACAGGCTTTCTACCGCAATGCCGGTTTTCTGGCTCAGCTTGTTGAGCTCGTCGCCCGCGTCGATGGCGCCCTTGAGCGACACACCGGCCAGCGCCGAGCTGATGGCCAGGCCAATGCTGCCGAAGCGCGCGCCCAGCGTGGCCACGCCCGCCTGCGCCTTCGACAGGTTGGCCTGCAGCGACGCGAAGGCAGCGCGGGTGCTGTCGGCCGCCGACAGGACGATGCGGGCTTGTTCAGCCACGCCCGCCCCCGGCCAGGACGGTCACGCCACCGATCACCGGCGCCGCCCCAGAAAGCTGCGCAGCGCTTCGGCCGACGCGCCACTGCCCGCTTTGCCAGAACCGCCAGAACCGCTCTTCGCTGCGGCCGGCCCCGCCGTGGCCTTTCCCTGCCAGCGCTTGGGCATGAAGTCGAGCGCGCCCCACCAACGGCCGCGCGGCGGCGGTATCTTGCCGTTTGCTGACGCGGCGATCAGCTCTGCCAGCGCTGCGGTGTAGGCAGGCGGCAACGGCTCTTCGTGCAGGTAGGCTTGCCACAGTCCGAATTCCTCTGCTGTCATCTGCTCGCCCAGCTCTTGCAGAGTGCGATGCGTTTGAGCTGCCAGCCGCAATGCGGCGCGCAGCTCGGGCTGGACGATCAAACGTTTTTTGACTGCTCTCCATCCATGCCCGACAGCCGCATGGCCACCTCGAGCACGCCGTAGAAAGCCTCCATCTGGGTGGCGCCGAAGATGTCCCACTGCTCCATGCTGTACAGCGGCTCGCTGTCCAGCGTGCGCACTGAAACGGCCAGCAGCCGCGCGGCAAAGATGTCGCGCGAATCGGTGGCAGCCGTGGCGGGGTCGGCGCTGTCGAGTGGCCGGCTCAGCGCCAGGCGCTCGCTGAGTTTGAGCATGCGCACCAGCACCGGGCCCACGCCCGGCATTTCGTGGCGCTCGCTGCGCAGAACGGGTTCGCTCATTCAGCGCTGCCCGCTCAGGTGCTGTAGACGGTGGGGATGCCCTGCGCCTCAAGGCTGATGGGCGTTTGCACCGCCTGCTGGGCCGAGCCGGTAGGCACACCCGGCGCACTGACGTAGGCCTGGAAAACCATCTTGTTCCCGTTCGAAAAGCGGAACTTGATGCAGCGCTGCGCAATCGCGCGCGTTGCCTTGGCCAGCTCGATCATGCCGGGGTCGGTGGGGTCAAACAGGCCCGTCATGCTGAACGACAGCGGCGAGGTAACCACCGGCACGCGGGTGCGAATGTTCTGGTGAATCGTGGTGATGTCGGCGAACTCGGGCTCACCACCAGAAGGGTTGACTTCCTGCACGTTCGTCATGCTGGCGCCGAAGGTGATGATCTGATACGTGCCCGAAACGAAGGTTTCGAACAGCGTCGAATCAACGCCTTCGATTTCAAACGTGTTGCCCGCGCCGTTCACGTTGGCCACGCGGCCCACCACGCCGTCGAGCTGGTACATGCCCAGCACGTCGAAGACGACATAGTCACCGTTCACGGGGTCGGTGCCGGTGTAGCTCACCACCGCCGGGCTGGCCTTGGTGATACCGGTGATGGGAATGGCCGTGGCCAGCGCGGTTTGAATGTCGATGCCGACATTGCTCCAGAAGGTGTATGCCATGGTGTGCCTCGTTAAAGAATGGTGTCGGGGGCGTTGCTGAGGGTTCGGAACTCGCCGCGCAGGGTGATGGTCACGAGGCCGAGCACGGCTTCGCCCTCTTTCTGCATGGCGCGCTCGATGCGGCGGGTGGTGATGATGGTGCTGGTCAGGCCGCTCAGCGCGTCGGGCAGGCCCGGCATCGCCTCCTTCAGTTCGCGGTGGCAGGCCGCCGCCAGTTCATCTTTCGACAGTTGCTGGTGGTCGCCTTGCGCGCTGATCACGCAGGCGATGAGCCCCGGCTCGCCGGTGAGAGGCGCTCGGTCGAAGGCCCACTGCACGAGGCCTGCGGAAAAACCCAGCATCGGGAAGGACAGCCGCACCTCTGGCGTGTATTGGAGATAACAGGTGTAGATGGGCTGGTATTCGTACTCCGGCGCGGCGTCGGGCAGCAGGGCCTTGAGCTGGTGCGGGCCGATCGCAACGATCACGGCGTCGAACTCGTTGTCGGCGAATCCGGTCTGCAGAACGTTGCTCACAAAAAAACGGGGCTCGCGAAAACTTCCCTTCGCAGCGGCTTTGATCTCTAGCCAACGTGCCTCGGCCAGATCCACCATGCTTGGGGACGAATCGGCGCACGTCACGCTGTAGCCGGCCGAGAGGAGCAGTTCCATCAGGCGTCCGGAACCGCACGGTAGATCGAGCACGTGCGCCCTGGGTGGCACATCCCGGAGCGACTTGTGAATTCCGTTGATCTCGCGCCGGTCGCGCGTGGTATTGCGATATTTCGAAGGGTAATCGTCGGCGACGTCCGGCTTTGAGAACCGATCGAGTGCGTAGGAATAGCTGACGTCGTCTCGCTTCGACTGGACATGATCGTTCGGATGCTGCTGTGCTGCCATGCGACCGCCCGTATGCTGGTTCGAGGAATTTCCTGTAACAAAGCTTCGCGATGCGCGATTCAAACCGCGCATCGATCACCGGCCGCACATTGATCACTGGCAAACCAGACAAAAACGTGAGACGGAGAATCGCCTTCGGAAAAGGC
>CALMQI010000020.1 GCA_937871935.1 uncultured Burkholderiales bacterium | reverse complement strand
GGAGTTCAGACGTGTGCTCTTCCGATCTCGGGCAGGTGGCGGTGCAGAAGCCGCAGTGCACGCACTTGCGCAGGATCGCCCCCGCCTCGTTGCCTTCGGGCGTGTCTTTGAACTCTGGCGCAAGGTTGGTTTGCACGCGTTGCCCTAGAGTGCGGGGAAGAGGCGGCCGGGGTTGAAGATACCGGCAGGGTCGAAGGCCTTCTTGAGTTCGCGATGAATGCGGTCGAGCGGCGATCTCACCGGCGCGAACACGCCGGGCGACTTGTCACGCGCCGCGAACAACGTCGCATGGCCGCCTGCCTTTGCGACCGCGTCGCGCACCGTGCCGGCCGACAGCGCTGTGCACAGCCAGCGCTGCGCGCCACCCCATTCGATCAGCGACTCGCCCGAGAGCGCGAGCGGCGCAGCCGTCGGCGGCAGCGACAGTCTCCACAGCGGCGTGCCGCTCGCAATAGCCTCGAGCGCGACCAAAAAAAAGGACCCCGAATGATTTCTCAGACCTTCCCAAAACGGGGAGGCGAATTCGTCTTCGACGAATTCGCCTCCCAGGCGGACACGAGCTTCGTGTACCGCTGCGCGTGCACCTCGCAATCGCACAAACAGAACTCCGTTCGACCACGCACTGGCGTTCAGCGGCAACGGCTTTCCCGCCCATCCATTTAGACTGGCAAGCGCGGTTGTCTCGTTCATCTCGAATCGCACCGTCAGCGCCGCACGCACCACCGGCATGACCTTTAGAGAGACCTCGAGGATCACGCCCAGCGTGCCCATCGAGCCGGCCAGCAGGCGAGAGACGTCGTATCCGGCGACGTTTTTCATGACCTGGCCGCCGAAGGTGACCACCTCGCCCTTGCCGTTGAGCAGTGTCGCGCCGAGCACGTGATCTCGCACCGAGCCGGCCGAGGCCCGCGACGGGCCCGAGAGCCCGGCTGCGACCATGCCGCCGACCGTCGAACCTTCGCCGAAATGTGGAGGCTCGAATGGCAGGCACTGGCCCTGCGCTTCGAGCATGGCTTCCAGCGCAGTCAGCGAAGTGCCGCAGCGCGTTGTCACGACCAGCTCGGTCGGCTCGTAGCTCGAAGTGCCATTGAGTATGCGCGTGTCGAGCACTTCGCCTCGCGGGGCCTCGCCGTAGAACTCCTTGGTGCCGCCACCGCGGATGCATAGCTGAGCACCTGCGTCGCGGGCGCTCTTCACGCGGTCGATCAGCACCTGAAGCGCAGGGTCGTATGGGCTCATCGTCAGAATCGCGAGATGTCGGAAAATGGCAGCAGCCCGCGCCGCACATGCATCTTCCCGTACTCTGCGCAGCGCGCCAGCGACGGAATCGCCTTGCCGGGGTTGAGCAGTTCCTTCGGGTCGAAGGCGCGCTTGAGCGACAGCATCTGCTCGCGCTCGGGCGGCGAGAACTGCACGCACATCGCCGAGAGTTTTTCGATGCCCACACCGTGTTCGCCCGACACCGTGCCGCCCATCTCGACGCTGCGCTCCAGGATCTCGGCGCCGAACAGCTCGCAGCGGTGCAGCTGGTCGGCATCGTTCGCGTCGAACATGATCAGCGGGTGCAGGTTGCCGTCACCGGCGTGGAAGACGTTGGCACAGCGCAGGCCGTACTTCTTTTCCATTTCGCCAATGGCCAGCAGGATGTCGGCCAGCCGGCTGCGTGGAATGGTCGAGTCCATGCACATGTAGTCGGGGCTCAGGCGGCCGGTGGCCGGGAACGCGTTCTTGCGGCCGCTCCAGAACTTCAGGCGTTGGGCTTCGTTCTGGCTGACCTCGATGCGGGTGGCGCCACTCGACCCGAGCACCGCTTCCATGCGGCCGATTTCTTCGGCCACTTCTTCGGGCGTGCCGTCGCTCTCGCACAGCAGGATCGCGGCGGCGTTCAGGTCGTAGCCGGCGTGCACGTAGTCTTCGACGGCCGCCGTCATCGGCTTGTCCATCATCTCGAGACCGGCCGGGATGATGCCCGCGGCGATCACGTTGGCGACCGCGTCACCGGCTTTGCGGATGTCGTCGAAGCTGGCCATGATGCAGCGCGCGAGCTGCGGCTTGGGCACGAGCTTCACGGTGACTTCGAGCGTCACCGCGAGCATGCCTTCGCTGCCGACCAGGATCGTCATCAGGTCGAGGCCGGCGCAGTCGAGCGCTTCGGAACCGAAGTCGACCGGCTCACCGCGGACCGTGAAGCCACGCACGCGCAGCACGTTGTGGAGTGTCAAACCATATTTGAGGCAGTGCACGCCGCCGGAGTTTTCGGCCACGTTGCCGCCGATCGTGCAGGCGATCTGGCTGCTCGGGTCGGGTGCGTAGTACAGGCCGTAAGGGGCGGCCGCTTCGCTGATCGCGAGGTTGCGCACGCCGCACTGGACGACGGCGGTGCGCGAGACCGGGTCGAGCTTGGTGATCTTGTTGAACTTGGCCAGACTCAGCGTCACGCCGAGCCGGTTCGGCAAGGCGCCGCCCGACAGCCCGGTGCCAGCGCCGCGCGCGACCACCGGCACGTTCAGGCGGTGGCATTCGCGCAGCACGGCCGCGACCTGCGCTTCGGTCTCGGGCAGCGCCACCACCAGCGGCTGCTCGCGATAGGCGGTGAGGCCGTCGCACTCGTAGGGCACGGTGTCTTCGGCGTGCCAGAGCAGCGCGTGCGCCGGCAGCAACTCGGCGAGCGCGGCGACGACCTCGGCCTGGCGCGCGTTCCGCACCGCATCGGACCGACTCTCGTTCGATGCACTCGGCGCTGTCGCGGGGTCAGCGCCAACCTCAGGATGAAGCGTTGTCATAGACACCGGACTCCGGCCGTGCTTGCATAGAAGTGTCCGCTGACAGTCGTCCTTGCCACGCGTTGCGAATGATCGACCGATACGCCGATTTGACGTCCGGCAGCGGCAACGCTTTAGCCAAACGCGCGACTCCGATCGCGTCTTCGCTCAGACGTTCGAGATCGGCCTCTTCGATGCCGAAAGCACGGAGATTGGTCGGTATGCCAAGCCGGTCCACAAGGTCTCGCACCAGCCGCGGCATCTCGCGCACGGCGCGATCCTGATCGCCCGTCGGAACACCGAAGAGGCGCGCAATTTCAAGCATCTCGGGCCGACGAACCTCGCGCAACGAATCGAGCACGTAAGGAAGGATCACGGCATTGGTGCTGCCGTGGCTTTTGTGGGTTTGACCGGCTACCGCATAAGCGATGCCGTGTACGGCGTTCAGACCCGCGCTTCCATATGACAACGCGGCGTACACACTCGCATATGCCATCCCAGTGCGAGCCTCGATGTCGTCGCCTTGGGTGTAGGTGCGGTCCAGCCAGGCGATGCACAGCCGCATTGCCTCCCTTGCGAACATCATCGTCAGCGACGAGCGCCCGCTGTAACCGGGATCAGTGTGGCCGCCACGGTCATAGTTTGCGGAGTCGATGGTGAGGTATGACTCGATCGCGTGCGTAAACGCGTCGATGCCGGCGTCAGCCGTCACGCGAGGGGGACACGTGAAGGTGAATTCGGGGTCGATCAGCGCTATCGCAGGACGCAGCGAGTTGTCCGACACGGCGACCTTGGTGGAGTTGTTCGGGTCCAGCAGGATCGCGCCAGGTGTTGCCTCTGACCCGGTGCCGGCCGTTGTCGGCATCGCGATCAGCGGGAGAGGCCGAGCCCAGCTGATGTCACCGGCGAAGTTCAGGACTGGTCGGCCCTCTGGCAATGTCAGACAAAGGGCCTTGGCCAGGTCGATGTTGCTGCCGCCTCCGAGGGCGATCACATGGTCCGGCATCGCGTCGAGGAGCTCGCCGCGCAAGACCGCGGTTGCCTCGTCGCACAACGTCGTGGTCGGGTCGGGCATTCCGCCCGAGTACACGTGAGTCGCCAGGCCGAGCGCGCGAGCCGCCTCGACGTACTCGGTCACCCACGGCGTGGCGCTGACGAAGAACGCGTCGGTCACGATGAGTCCTTTGCGATAGCCCAGGCGGTGAAGCAGCGCGGGCAACTGATGTCGGCTGCCGTTTCCGATGATCAGGCGGCCCGGCGGGCAGAAATGAACGAGGTCGTCGGATCTCATTGGCGCAGGCCATCCCTGGTGCAGTGCATTCTGTTTGGTAGGTAAGCGACCATCGGCGCGAATGACCTTCTGCAAGATATCGCGGGCGCTCATGGTCCAGATGAATGGCGTGGGGTTGATGTTGTGGTGCGCGATGTAGCCGTCGATGGCGGCGACGAGTTCGGGTACGCTTGTGAAGACGCCTCGACGCAGGCTGTTCTCGGAGATGTCGCGGAAGCAGCGCTCGACCATGTTCAGTCACGATACCGAGGGGGGTGTGAAGCGCATGTTGAAGCGCGGATGCCATTGGACCACCAAGCAAGAGAAGGGGCGGCGTGATGCACTACTAATATAGTACGTGTCGTGTACAAATATCCTCATAGATGTCAACCCTACCGATCCGGCAATCGAGCAGCGTGGAACACGCCTGCTCACCGCGCGGCTCAATACAAAGCGACTGCGGCGGTGCTGGTGCACTGGCGTGATCGCAATCGGGACGCGGCGGCCGACTACATGGCCATGGCGCGTTTCTCTTCCTTGTCCAGGACCGGACCGTCCAGCGTGACCCGGGCGTTCTGGATGTCGCTGTTGCGAAAGCGCGCGATGATGGGGCGTAACTCGGCTTTCACATGCTCTTCGCTCGTGCCGTTGAAAAGGTGGCCCAACAGCCCGCGACGAAGATCACTGGTGCCCATCAGCCAATCGGCGATGGGATACGTGAGGTTCATGTTGTACTTCATCATGATGCCCATGTTGTGGTGGGCGGTGTGATGGCGACGGATCGTGTTGATGAAAGGGATGTTGCGCACGAACCAGTTGTCGTGAACGTGGCAGCAGTAGTGGAACGTCTCGTAGTTGAGGTAGAGCCCGACCATCGTCATGAACACGATGTAGCCCGCGTTGGGGTTGATCAGCACGCTCGAGAGGTAGCCCAGAACAGTGCCGCCGACGCCGAGGACGGCGAGAACGCGCCAAGGGAAAAAGACGATCCGGAACTCCCGTGTCGTGTCGATCGTGACGTCGTTGTCGGTGAAATATTGGTGGTGCTCCCGTGTGTGGCGTTCGTAGATTGCTCGCAACGCGAAGACGTCGACGCGTCGATGCATCACAAAGGTGTGCATGGCCCATTCGACAAGGTTCCCAGCAAGGAAGACCGGGATCGCGATGAGCCATTCCCATGTGACACCGCTGAGCTGACTCGCGCAGTACCAAAGTCCTGCAATGCCGGCCGCGTACATGACGCTGATATGCAGCAAGCCGTTGTATAGGGGACTGACTTTGCCCATGTACTGCTCACGAAACTTGCGTTGGCGATCGGTCATCACGGTGGTGGCTCCAATGATTGCATTCTTCTCATATATTAGTTGTCGGGCGCCGGTGTGTCAATTGTGTGTCTTTTGCTCACCCCATGCACGGGTCAGCAAGTTCGGCGTGTTCACGGCCAGGAGCGTCCTCTACAGAGGCGAATCCAAGGCCCGACTTGGGCGCGCCGCGTGTCGCGCGCTCCATCACCGGGCACTCGACCTTGGACTCGACCAACTTGCGGTCGTTGTCGACCAAGGGCCCGTCGAGTTCTTCGCCGAGCAACTGATGGCCTCTCGCGTTCAATGAATTCGATATCGTGTCTTTCCACGACTCTCAAGGAGTCGTGGATGAAGACCTTGATTGCGGGCGACAGACCCACCATTTCCGACTGGCCGGGCGGCTCAAGCAAGCCGGCAGCCACGAGAGCACCAGTTGAACGGGCCGAAGCGGGCGGCATGCTCGTGGTGGCCGAGATCCGGCGCGCCTACCGAGAGCACCTCGGCAAGGCGGTAGCGCCTTCAACTGTCTACCGACTTCTGGATCGCCACGGCTGGCGCAAGGTCGTGTCGTGAAGGCGCGCACCTTCAACAAGTCATGCAGGGCCAGGCCGTACTCAATGCAGGCACGCCACGAATTGGAACCTATAGGACGGTGGCGCGCGTAAAGCCTTCGAGGTGGTCGATCAGGCGATCAAGCGCTTCCCCCGCTCCCTCGATGTCGGCATTGGAAATCGCTACGGCGACGGCGGCGTGCAGGCGAGCCATTTCTGGCATGTCGGCCGTCTGCTTGTAGTGCAGATACCAGAATCGCCGCGACAGGCCGTGCAGCATGCGCATTGCACCTTCCGCGAATTCGTTCCTTGCCGCACTGATGGACAGCTCGTTGAACTCGCGGTCCGCACGGACGAACGCCACATCGTCGTTCCGCGCAGCATACTTCGCAAACTCGTCGGCGAGACGCCGGAACGACTGGCGCTCCGAATCGCTGGCCCGCTTGGCGGCGCTGCGGCAGATCAAGCGCTCGATCTCTCGCCTTATCTCCAGGAGCTTGAGCTGCTTGTTGACGTTCATCTCCGACACCAGGAGCCCGCGCTGCGGCAGGACGAGAACGAGGTGCTCGCGCGCCAAGCGCTGAATGGCCTCCCTGATGGGCGTGCGGCCGATACCGGTCATCTCGCTTAGCGCTTGCTCGGAGAGGGCTGTGCCGGGCCGAATTCGCAGGGTAACGATGGCCTCCTCGATCATCTGATAGGCGAGGTCGGTGAGTTTGGACTTTGGCTCATTGAGCTGGGCAACCATGCTCCTAGGCACCGCGTCACTCTTTTTCGCGGCACCCCTGCTTTCACTTCGCCTCGTGACCACGTGACGATCCTCCGCAAATTCAACCTACGGATGGTATAGCACGCACACTCTGAAGTGCAACTGACAGACATCTGATACGCATCAGATATGTAACAGAGCCGCTATGAATCGGAGCCCACCGGGGATACGCGATGAGGCCTGACGACTCAAATCCACTCGCCCCGGTGCGCCTCATCATCGGCTGGCGGCCACCAGCGCGGTGGGTGCGGGTTAGCCCCGATGGCCAGGTCAAATTCCCCCACCCTTGGCCACCCCAAATTCCCCCAGGCAGGACCGGTCAGATTATGACGACTCGGGGGTGATGGCGATGCGAGCGGCGGCCTCTTTGAGGCGGTAGCTCTTGCCCTCGAACTCCAGCATCGCGCAGCGGTGCATGAGGCGATCCAGAATGGTGCTGGCCATGGTGGCGTCGCCCAGGTATTTGCCCCAGTCCTGCACCACGCGGTTGGAAGTGATGACGATGGCTCGGCGCAGCTTGTAGCGCTGGTGCACGATGGCCTGCAGGACTTCGGCGGCGTGCTCGCTGATGCGCCTGGCCAGGAACAGGTCATCGAGGATGAGCAAGTCCGGTGCGACCCAGTCCTTGAGCAGCTCGGTGCGCTCTGCGGTGCTGGCCAACGCGTAACGGGCAAACTCGGTATCGGCTTCCAGGTAACGGACGTCATAGCCCTGCAAGGTCGCCTGGTAGGCCACGGCCTTGGCCACATGGCTCTTGCCGGTGCCGGGCTTGCCGATGATCAACGCGTTGGCGCCCTCGCCGATGAACTTCAGCGTGTGCAAATCGAAGCAGGCACTGCGCGGCAGCTTGGGATTGAAACGCCAGTCGAAGTCCGCCAGAGAGAGCCGTTCATCCAGGCCCGAGCGCTTGAAGCGGCGCTCGGTCAGGCGCGAGCGGCGCCGGTCCAGCTCGTCCTGGAGCATGGCGGCGAAGGTCTCCAGGAAGGGCTGCTGGGCGGCCTGGGCCTGCATCACGCGGGTCGACAGGGTCTCGGCGATGCCGGACAGGCGCAGCTCGCGCAGGGCGCGTTCGATCTCGATCATGTTCATGCCCGGCCCCCTTGCTCGGTGGTGGTTGCAGTGGTGCTGCCGGTGGCGGTGGTCGCTGTGACGGCGGCCGCGTGCGCGAACAGATCGGCGTACTCATCGGCGTCGCGGATGAGCTCATGCTGCTGGGTCAGCGTGTGGGAATCACTGGCAGGCGCACCGCTGGAGGCGGTCTCGATGGTCGCCAGTGCCTGGGCAAAGATGGTTTGAGTCAGAGCCAGCACGCGCTTGTAGCTGTAGATCCCTTGCTCCAGGGCCTGCGCGCAGGCCGCATTGATGCAGTGTGCCGGGTAACGCCTGGCCAGACTGACGATGCCCCAGAGCTTGCGCTGGCCCACTCGGCCCTCGATGGCAAAGAGCAACTGGCACAGCCGGCTGGCGTGCTCACCGATCTCGCTGGCCTGTCGCAGGATCAGACGGGTCTCGCGCGAAGGATTGAACACCCGCTCGTCCATGGGCAGCACCACCGTGCCGGGGCGCTCGGCCTTGGCGTGGGTGCGCAGCAAGGCCGCGGTGTTGATGTCACGGATCTCGATGCGCTGGGCGTAGATGCGCACCAACACCTTGGAGCCGATGCTCGCCGGTCGCGCGGCGTAGCTGCTGTGATCCACCCGCACGCAGCTGTCGTCACAGACGGTACGCACCGCCTCGTCGAAATACTGCATGCCCAGCAGCGGCAGGGGCTTGAGGTGAGACCTCTCCTCCTCGAACATGGCTTGTACCTGACGCCGCTCGGTGCCGTGGATGCGCTTGGCCGCCCAGTTCTTCTCCCAGTGCGCCAGGAACTCGTTCTGGGCCTCGATGGACTCAAAGCGCCGGCCCTTCAAAGCCGTGGCCTGCGTGTGGCCAATGGCATGCTCGACCGTGCCCTTGCGGTTGGGGTCCCGTACCCGCGCCGGGTCGGCCACCACGTCGTAGTGCACCAGGGTGGCGGCGTAGACCTTGTTGAGCTCGGGCTCGTACAGGTCGGGTTTGATGACGCCCTCCTTGAGATTGTCCAGCACCACGTACTGCGGGCAGCCTCCAAAGTGGCGAAAGGCCTGCTCGTGCAGCTCGGCCCAGACCTGGTGGCTGGACTTCCAGACCACGCACCGGAAACTGGCACGGGAGTAGCGCAGCGTGGCCACGAACAGACGGGGTTTGCGATACCGGTCGCTGCCGGGCACGCGGGTGGGCGCGCCCTCGCCGTAGTCCACCTGCATCTCCTCCCCAGGCAGGAAGGACAGGCGATCAAACTGCTCGGGCTCCTTGTGGCGCAGCTTTGCACAGAACCGTTTGACGGAGTTGTACTGCCCGGCAAAGCCGTGCTGGTCGACCAGGTCCTGGTAGATGGCCGTGGCGTTGCGTTTGAGCCGCAGCTGGGCTTCGATGAACTCGCGCCAGGGTTCGCACAGGGAGGTGGCCACCGGCACAGGAGCCGGTGGCCAGGGTGGGGGAATTTGCTGGGCCGAGCCGGTGGCCACCCCGGGGGAAATTGACTGCAGTTGCTCCAGCCAGCGCTGGTGGTAGCTCCTGACCGTCTTGCGGTCGATGCCCGTGATGCGGGCGATCTCGCGTTGCGATGTGTTGCGCTCCAGCAGTGTCTCTATGGTGGCGCGTTGGTTGGACTTCAAGACATTCACTCCTTGGCCTTCCCTCGAGGAAGACCGGATCAATGTCCTGCCAACAGGTGCCGACGACGCCGGCGTTTAACCTCTATCCCCGATCAGTTCAGGTGGGGGAGTTTGAGGTGGCCATAGACGGGGGAATTTGGGTGGCCATCAGGGTTAGTCCGAATCATGCGACGCGCATTCAACTGCTATATTAGTTGTGCGTCACAAATATGACCAACGTGACGAGCCGCTTCGACAGACTCAAATTAAGGACACGCTATGCGCCAGAGCCTATTGAACTTCCTTGCATCAGCGGCGCTCAGCCTCGGGCTTGCGGGCCCCGTTGTCGCGCAGGAGGCCATCAAGATCGGTCAGATCGAGGCCCAGACCGGCCCGTCCAGCAGTCTAGGCTTCATGGCCACACAGGGTGCAAAGCTTGCAGTTCATCAGATCAACCAAGCCGGCGGCGTGGAAGTCGGCGGCAAGAAGTACCCGATTGACCTCGACTCGCCAGACACCCAGGGCAGTCCCCAGCAAGGCCTGATTCAGCTCAAAAAGATGCTCGAGCAGGACCACAGAAAGTACATTCTCGGGCCGACGCTCTCGAACGTCTTCAATGGGGTGCGTGAGTACACCCGCGGCTACGACGGCAAACTGCTGATGTTCGCGCCGGCCACCGCCGCGCACCCCGAACTGGGCAAGCCCGGTTACGGCTTTCTGCTGCGCCCGGTCGTTTTCGACACTGCCCCGGAGGGCTTCGGCACCTACATGGTTGAAATGCTTCGCAGCAAGGGTGCGAAGAAGGTCGCCATCCTGATGCAGAACGACGCCTTCGGGCGGTTCGCGGTGGACATCTACAAAGACAGTTTCGCCAAGGCCGGGATCGAGATTCAGACACATTGGTTCGAGGCCAGCACCAAGGACTACTCGGCCGTGCTGGCGCGCATCGCCGCATGGAAGCCGGACTACCTTTTCCCTGGTTACACCGACGCTGCGCTCTACGATATCGTGCAGCAGGCTACACAGCTCGGGCTCACCAAATTCTGGCTGGTGCGCGGCTCCCTCGGCCCCGCCATCAGAAACAAGGCCTCGATCGACGAGTACATCGCCTACATGCCCAAGTACTTCGAAGAGGCCGAGAAAACCGACCCTAAAGTGGCGAAGTTCATCAAGGACTACAAGGACTTCTTCAAGGTCAAGGATTTCCCGTACGACCTGGCCCCGCTTCTGTACATGGCCTCCTATGACCACGTCTTCATGCTTGCCGAGGCCATGAAGCGCGCGGGCTCGATCAACGACGTGGCTGCGGTCAAGAAGGAACTGCTGTCGATGACCTACGACGGCCTGTGGGTGCAGAAGTTCGACTCCGTCGGCGGTGGCATCCACAGCTATGAGATCGCAGAGGTGCGGCGCGGCGGTGCGATCAAGATGACCCTCGTGAAGCCGGGCAGCAAATGATGCAATTGATCGCGGGCCAGTTGATCAACGGGATCATCGTGGGCTCCCTCTACGGAATCATCGCGCTGGCGGTATCGTTGACGAGCGGAATCACGGGCGTCGTGAACTTCGCGCTGGGCGCATTCATGTTGGTCGGTGCCTACCTCACCTGGCACCTCAACGAAACCTACAGCGTGGCCTTCCCGTTTGCCGTGATCTTGGTCATGGGTGCGGTGGCCTTGATCGGCTTGGTGGCCGATGTGCTGCTGTTCCGCCATACGCGCAACAACCTGATAAACGGCTTGATCGTCTCGATCGGTCTGGTATCGGTGATCGTAGCGCTCGTGCACATGACGTGGACATCCACCCCACAGAACATGCAGCCTTTCGTCGCGGGCGTGTTCACCGTGGGCGGGGTCATCGTGCCGAAGATGAAGCTGCTGATGGGGGGGGTGCTCGTATCGATCGTTGGCCTGACCTACCTCGGGCTCACGCGGACGTGGATGGGGCGTGCGGCCTACGCCTATGCACAAAACCCCGAAGCCGCCGCCTTAATGGGGGTCGCCACCGGCCGTCTCCAAGTCGGCGTGGCCGCCTTTGGTGCGGCCTTGTGCGGACTTGCTGGATCGATGTACGCCACGCTCTACTCACTGACTCCTGACATCGGTGCGCTGTACATGCTCAAGGGCGTCGAAGGGGCGCTGCTGGCGGGTATCGGCAGCGTGATCGGGGCGCTGTTTGGCGGCATGCTGATCGGTGTGGCCGAAGGCTTGGGTTCGGTGTTTCTGCCACTTGCATTCAACGACGCCTATGGCTTGCTGATGCTCGTGCTGGTGCTGCTTTTCAGGCCGGCTGGCCTGTTCGGGGGGCGGTGATGCGAGTGCTTCTGCTTGTGTTGTGTGGTGCAGTCGCGCTCGTCCCGGCGCTCACCGCGAACAACGTCGTGCTGTCGGTGCTCACGTTCACGTTTATCCTGGGCATCCTTGCCGTCAGCTTCAACCTCATCTACGGCATCACGGGCCAACTCACGCTCTTTCACGCGGCGGCCTTCGGTGTGGGGGCGTACGCCACCCACCTCTCGATGGCCCACTGGTCCATCTCCTTCTGGCTGGGAACAGCCTTCGCGCTGGGCTGCGTGGCCGTGGTCTCGCTGCTCCTGGGCATCGTGTGCTTTCGCTTCAGGCTCAAGGAGTTCTACTTCGCGGTCGTGACCCTGGCCTTCGCAGAAATGATCCGCCTGGGGGTGATGAACTGGCACAGCCTGACCAACGGCTCGCTGGGAATCAACTTCAGCCTCAAGCCCAGCGTGTGGTTACCCGGAGCCGGAGCGCTGGTCATCGAGGGGCCGGTGCGTTGGTACTACTTTTCGCTGGCCTGCGTCGTCGTTGTCGTGCTGGCATATCAACTGGTCGTGAATTCATGGATCGGCAACGCGTTCAAGGCCATACGCCTCAATGAGGACGTGGCGGCCTCCCTCGGTCTCAACGCCTTCCGCTACAAGCTTTTGTCGTTCGTTCTGGGCAGCATGGGGGCCTCGTTCGCCGGCGGTCTGTACTCGCACTACATGGGTTTCGTCGACCCGCACTTGCTCGACATTAACCAGTCGCTGGCCATCTTGTCGATGGCGTTGATCGGCGGCACAGGATCGGTAGCCGCCCCGGTGGTCGGCGCGTTGGTGGTCACCGCACTGCCGCACCTGATCGACCTCAATGCCGAGTGGCGTCTGTTGATCTATGGCCTCATCCTGATCCTCACCATCCTGCTCATGCCTCAGGGCATCGTCGGATCACTGCGGAGGCTTCGCAAACATGCTTGAAATCGATCATGTGACCAAACGCTTTGGCGGTCTTGTAGCCGTCGACGACGTGGCATTCCGAATCACCGAACGCGAGATCGTGGGCATCTTCGGCCCAAACGGGTCTGGAAAGACGACGCTGATGAACGTGATCGCCGGTGTCTTCCCGGCCACTCGGGGCGAGGTTCGCTGGAAGGGTCGCGCCCTCGGCGGCCTCAGAACCGACGAGGTCGCGGCATGTGGTGTTGTCAAGACCTTCCAGAACCCGCAACTGTTCCGCGAGCTCACGGTAGCCGAGAACGTACGCGTGGCCGGTCACCTGCTGCTCAAGTCGGAACTCGGCGCGGCACGCGTGCGCACCATCTTGCCGTCTGCCTTCAGAACAGCGGCAGCGCGCAAGATCGACGCGCGGGTGGCTGCCGTGCTTGAGATGACCCAACTGGAAGCGCAGTCGCGCGAACTCGCGGGCTCGCTGTCATACGGTGGCGAGAAGATGCTCGGTGTCGCAATGGCGCTGATGTGCGCACCAAGCATGCTTCTGCTCGATGAGCCGGGCAGCGGACTCTCGCACGATGAGCTGGACCGCCTTTCGGACGTACTCCGGCGCCTGCGCGGCCAAGGCATGACACTGTGCGTCATCGACCACCGGGTCGGCTTCCTCGGTGCGCTGGCGGATCGGGCGATCGTGCTGTACCACGGCTCCAAAATCGCCGAGGGGACCCCATCGCAGGTACTGTCGCAACGAGCGGTCATCGAAGCCTACCTGGGAGACGCTCATGTTGCTTGAGCTGAGCGGCCTGAGTGCCCACTTCGGAAAGAAACAGGTCCTGCACCAAATGTCACTCTCGGTCGGCGAGGGCGAGGTGGTGGCGCTCATCGGCCCCAACGCGGCGGGCAAGTCCACCACCATGCGCTGCGTCCTCGGGTTGAAGGCGACCAGCGCCGGATCGATCGTTTTCCACGGTCGTTGCGTGGATGCTTTGGGCACCTCCAAGAGAGTGCGCGAAGGCCTTGTGCTGGTGCCGGAAGGCCGCCAAGTCTTCACCCAGTTCAGCGTATTGGACAACCTGATGATGGGGGCCTACCACCGTCCTGACCGCGGCCGGATCGACGGCGACCTTGCCAACGTGTTTGGCTTGTTCCCTCGTTTGGCCGAGCGCCGGGCACAAAAGGCCGGGTCGATGTCCGGTGGGGAGCAGCAAATGCTGGCCATTGCGCGCGGTCTGATGAGTCGTCCGAAGCTGCTGTTCATGGACGAGCCCAGCTTGGGGCTGGCGCCGATTGTGATGGAGGAAATCGCCTCCGCGATCCGCCACTTGGCGGCCGGTGGACTGAGCATCTTGTTGGCGGAGCAGAACGCGTCCTTCGCGCTGCGAATGGCAGATCGCGCATATGTCATCGAGTCCGGCAGAGTGGTACTGAGTGGAACCGCCCAAGAGCTTTCAGACGAGCCACGGGTGCGGCAGAACTATCTCGGGTACTGAAGCCCTAGTACTTTCATGCAATCAAGGAGTCAGAGCGTGCGATTCAGGAACAAAGTTGTAATGGTCACGGGAGGTGCCAGCGGGATCGGCGAGGCCTGCATCCGGATGTTTGCCGCCGAAGGGGCGTCCGTGGTCGTAGCAGACCTCCTGGATGAGGAGGCCGGTGCCCTGTGTAGGGCGATCCAGGCCGAGGGTGGAGTCGCGACGTGCGTTCATCTTGATGTCTCGCAGGAGACGCAATGGTCGGCGGCGATCGATGCGGTCCGGGACAAACTGGGGCGCTTGGACGTGCTGGTCAACAGCGCTGGCATCAGCGGCTTCGTCCACGATCGTGAAAGCACGGCGTACCTGGACCGCATCATGGCGATCCATCTGCGGGGCTGTTTCCTCGCGATCAAGCACGGAGCGCCCGCGATCGCCCAATCCGGAGGCGGCGCCATCGTGACACTGTCCTCGATTGCCGCCTATGAAGGCTTCAATGGTCAACATATGGGCTACAACGCTGCCAAAGCCGGCGTGCTTGCCATGACACGCTGCGCTGCCGGCGAATACGCCCGTCAAGGTGTGCGTGTGAACAGCGTGGTGCCTGGACTCATGACACCGATGCGCACTTCGGTGGTGTCTGCTGATCCAGTCATGCGGGCTCGCTTTTTCGAGCGTGTGCCGATCAACCGCGAGGGAACCGCCCAGGAGGCGGCCAAGGCTGTCCTGTTCCTCAGCTCAGAAGATGCCTCGTACCTCACCGGCACTGACCTGGTGGTTGACGGTGGATACACCGCCTACAACTACTGACCGGCAGCCTGCAGCAATGAGCGGCATTGTTCTCGTTCACGGCGCCTGGTCGGCGGCTTGGGCATGGCGTGACTTCCGCGAACAGCTGACACGCGATGGGACGACGGTCTTTGCACCGACGCTTACAGGCGTGGGCGAACGTCGGCACTTGCTGACCCGGAAGATCGAGCTGGAAGACCACATCCGGGACATCTGCGAAGTCCTGTTCATGGAGGATCTGCACGATGTCGTGCTGGTGGGCCACAGTTATGGCGGCATGGTGATCACGGGTGCCGCCGACCGCATGCCCGCTCGGGTTCGACACTTGGTCTATGTCGACGCTTTTTTGCCCGACGACGGTGAATGCGTGTTTGACTTGATGCCATCCGCTCAGATTGCCATGATCCGTGACGACGTTGATCGGCACGGCGCCGGGTGGCTGATCCCCGCGCCCCCATTGCCAGCAGATACACCACCCGAGGCAGTGCAGTTCGCGCAACAGCGCCGCGGGCCCCAACCCATGCAGACGTTCACGTCGCCGATCGAACTGACCGGGCGATGTCGATCGCTCCCGACGACCTACGTCTATTGCACGCGCACCAACGTCCACGACACCTTCAGCCTGTCGGCGCAACGGGCTCGAGAAAGGGCCACCTGCCAGTTTCTTGCCCTGGACGCATCCCACAACCCTCACCTCACACAATCGCGAGCGCTGCTGAAAATTCTGCAGACCTGCCAATCAGGACACGCGACTGGAGTGGAGTCGTAAAGGAGCAAATATGAAGACCTACTCGGGCGATCGAACTATCGACGGCGTGATCGTGCTCGTGGACCAAGCACGCTTGCTGCCTGATCTGGGCGGAGCGATATTTTCGGACACCGGGTTCGAGTGGGGGTACGACGGCCCAGGCCCACGCGAGTTGGCGTACGTCATCTTGGTCGATCACCTGGGTGACACGAACCGCGCCAAGGTGCTGGTTCCGAGATTTGTCGAAGGCTGTATTGCCAAACTCGACAACGAGTGGTCGATCTCGAGCGTCGATATCGAGGCTGTACTGAAATCGCCCGAACGAACGGGCCAACGCGCCTGACGGAGCTACGCGCAGCGCGACTGTTGACGCGGGGCCGTCAGGCAATCAACGTGGACTATTTCAACGGAGAACGTCATGGAACTTATCAGTACGATCATGGGGCAACGGCAGCGGCGGTATCGCGAGACATATCGCGAGAGGGTCGCCGGCTGGTACAACGGGTGGCTGCACGTCATGATCATCTATCTCGCCGGTTCCAGTGCCTTGTACATCTATGGTGCGAACACGGCAAATGTGCAGTGGTGGGAGTGGCTGGCGCTGCCTTTCGGGTTCATCAGCTACCAGACCTCCGAGTACATACTGCACATGTATGTCATGCACCGCCCGCGAAAGAACGTGGTGCTGAGGGCGCTCTACATCCGCCACACGCTGATGCACCACCAGTTTTTCACCAAGGAGGAGATGCGATTCGCCGACCACAAAGACTGGCGGGTCACGTTCTTCCCGCCATTTACGATGCTTGGCCTGACGCTCTTGTCGATCATCCCGTCCTTGGCGGCTGGCATCGTGATTTCGGAGAACGTCGGTTGGTTGCTGATGGCCGCACTCACTGCGAGCTACATGTTCTACGAACTCATCCACTTCTGCTGCCACATTGATGACAACTGGCTGGTTCGTAACATGCCCCTCATCAACACGGCTCGACGACACCACACGGCGCACCATGATCATCCGCTGATGATGGGTGTGAACATGGGCATCGGCACCGCCTTGCCCGATTGGCTGATGGGCACCTCCGACCTGGACTGCGGATTCTGGGGACACCTGTTCAACGGCTACGACCAGACCCATGTGCGCAACGACCTGCGCCGATCCTTCGTTCCGACGGCCAGGGCGTCGGCGCAGGCGCGAAGCTGAAGCGAGGAGACAGCCATGCCTACCTATGTCAAGTTGCTGGGTTCGCTCGTGATGCTCGCCATCTCGGGATTGGCAGCCCTGTACGAGCACTCCAAGGGCCTGCAATGGCCGACCCTTATCACGATCGCCTTTGGCGTGTTCCTGGTGTTCTCGATTTGGGTTTTCCCCGATGTGAATCGGGAGAAGTAAGGTCGCCGGCGGGCCGGCTGCACGACAGCGTTTCGTCGCTGATCTGACAGCCGGTGCCCGATGAGCTGGCTGGGGGCGCTGTATTGCGCGCCCTTGACGGTGAAGATGGCGTACTTGCTCACCCGTGCCGGAAGTTCCTCGTACTCGGCGGTGCGGCGCGTCGGCAGCGACTTGAGCATCGGGCGTTCGACAGCCAGCTTCTTGGTGACGCGCATGTTGAGCGTTGCACGATCTGGTCGACGAACGCCTCGTAGCCTGGTCGATCATCGAAGGCACGGCTGCCGCGCAAGCGCAGGGCCTGGTCGAGTGCGGTCTTGAGCGAGTCGTGCCGCGACTCGATGGAGCCGTTCTCGTTCGACTGACCCGGGTTGCAGCGGCTGGCGCGCATGCCGTAGTGGCGGCACAGCTCGTCGTAGCGACGGGTCAGCGTCTCTTGCTCTGCGAGGTTGTTGAAGGCGGCCGACAGGCTGTCGGTGCGGTGCTCCTCGGGCACGCCACCCAGGCGCCACAGCGCAGCCTGCAGCCCGGCAGACAAGGCAATGAAGCTCTCTCCGCCGACGCTGACCTCGGCATGACGCCAGCCTGAGTGAGCGAGCGCGAACTGGTACAGCCGGTGTGGGAACGCAGCGCCGCCGATCTGGACGCCGAGTTCATCGCAGACGGTGAAGTCCGACAGACCGAGCCGGCCGGGCGGGTGTTCCTGCGCAAAGTAGATGTCGCGCTCGGCGCCGTGCAAGGCTCGCCACTGGCGCATGCGGCGCTGCAGGGTGCGCAGCACGCCGGTGTCGTACTGCCCGGGGTGGCGACGCTGCAGTTCTTCGAGCAACTTGACGGCGTTGAGCAAGGCGTCGGTGCGCAGCAGCGGGACGACCTCGACATCCCACACCTCGGTCAGCGGTTCTTCGCGGGTGCGCCAGCCTCGCGCTGGACGCTGCGAGGGCAAGGCGTCGTTGTCGTCTATGCGCCGGGCGCTGCGCTCGCTGATGCCGGGGCGGGCGGCGGCTGCAACCTGCGTGAGCGTGTTGCGATGTTGCTTGTACTGGTGCACTTGGTGGTCCGTGATCTTCTTGCCGGGAATGCCGCTCGCCTTCGATCTGTCGTCGAAAGACTCACGGTAGCCTCGCCTCCAGGACCCGCCCGGCGCAGGCCTTCAACCGGCCAAGATAGTTGTCGTCGACCGGCCAAGGTAATTGTCGTCAACCATGTGGGTGAACTGCGGACACGGTCATCACGGCTTCACCTTGGGCCCTGCCAGCGCCAGGCTGCTCGCAGACCTGATGGAGGGCAACTCACCCTACACGCCGGCAGAAGCTTTTTCGCCAGCAAGATTTTGACCGTCTTGCGGGCCACGCCGTAAGACCAGGTCATCAATGCGGCCGTCCAACACCGATCAAGTCGTACACGGCCGATTGCGCCGACAGCCCAACTCAGGCAACCAGACCATTCGAGACAAGAAGCGCTTGCAGAACCTCGGAACCCCCTTGCGCAGACGTTGAACCATGAATGAAACTGAACCTTCAGTCTTTTCCCTCTTGGCGCAGGCCCGGACACGGCACGGCGAGCCGGATGGCCGGCCCCTGAACCGGAACGGGATGACCCATCGGCATCACCGCTCGCAGCGCCAGCGGAAGCGTCGACGCCGGTTGCCATCAACGGCGCGGGCGCCATCGTGGAGACCTTGCTCGAGCTCGGGGTGGACACCGTTTTCGGCTACCCCGGAGGGGCTGTACTGCCCCTGTACGACGCGCTCCACTGGACGCCGCAGTTGCGACACGTGCTCGTCCGGCACGAGCAGGCCGCGGTCCACGCAGCTCAAGGCTATGCGCGCACGACGGGGCGGGTCGGCGTCGTTCTCGTGACGTCCGGCCCTGGCATGAGCAACACGACCACAGGCCTCCTGGATGCGCTCTGCGATTCGATACCGGTCGTGTGCATCAGCGGGCAGGTGGCCACGAGCGCGATTGGAACGGACGCGTTCCAGGAATGCGATGCGCTCGGCATCTCCCGCTCCGTGACCAAGTGGAACGTGCAGGTTCGCGAGACGCACGAGCTTGCGCACACCGTGCGCAAGGCGTTCGCGATCGCGACGGGTGGACGGCCCGGCCCTGTCCTGATCGATGTACCGAAAGATGTCCAGCTCGGGTTGGCGCGCGGTCGAGGGCGACCGGCATTCGAACTGGACCATCGCGGCGAAGCGTACCGTTCGGTGAAACCGCTTCCGATCGCGCGGCTGCGCGCAGCCGCCGATCTGATGAGTAGCGCGCGCCGATTGGTCTTCTACGGCGGCGGCGGCTTGATCAACTCCGGCCCGGGCGCCTGCGAGGCGTTCACGGCGCTAGTGCGCATGACCGGCGCCCCTTGCACTGTCACGTTGATGGTCCTCGGCGCAGTTTCGGCTTCCGATCCGCTGTGGCTCGGGATGCTCGGTACGCTCGAGGCCAACCTCGCGATGCACCATGCAGACGTGGTGGTGTGCGTCGGCGCGCGATTCGACGATCGCGTCACCGGGACGCTGGAGAGTTTCTGTCCGGGCGCAAAGTTCATTCACATGGACATCGATCCCGCATCGATCAACAAGGTCGTCAAGGCGGACCTGCCGTTGGTGGGCGACTGCGGCGAGTTTCTTCTCGCGCTCATCGAAGAGGTCGGCCCGCGCGCCAGACCCTCGCCGCTTTGTTGATTGGTGGTCCAAGATCGAGACTTGGTGCGACGAGAAGTCGCTCGCGTTCTTCGACGACGAAGCGGTCATTCATACCCCTGCGCTCATGTCTCGCCTCCAAGCCGCGCTTAGTGACCGAAGCGCCATCGTTTCCACGGATGTGGGCCAGCACCAGATGTGGGCCGCCCAACATCTGCGCTTCGATCGTCCGAACGACTGGCTGACCTCCGGCGGCGCGGGCACGATGGGCTACGGCCTGCCGGCGGCCATCGGTGCGCAAATTGCATTTCCCGAGCGCTTGGTCATCTGCGTGAGCGGAGACGCGTCGATCCTGATGAACATTCAAGAGATGTCGACCGCTGCACAACACGCACCCCCGTGAAGGTCGTGCTGTGCAACAACGGGCGGATGGGCATGGTTCGCAATGGCAAGAACTGATTCACGGGGGACGATACAGTCATAGCTACACCGAGGCCCTGCCGGATTTCGTTGCCCTGGCCGTGGCTTTCGGCTGGCGTGCGAGACGCGTCGACCGGCGGGAGGATCTTGATGCAGCGATCGAGCAGTGCCTCGAATCCGATGGGCCCTTCTTCCTAGATGTGCAGGTCGCGGCGGAGGAGAACTGCTTTCCGATGATTCCTGCCGGACAAGGGCACCACGAAGTCCTTCTCGCAAAGGACCGACCATACGTTGAGACCGGGCAAGCGAAGCCTTAGTGCCGATCAATCTCGCTGCGCCAACCCGCCCCATCAAGCGAGGAGGGTCGGGTCGGCCTTGCCGCACACTAATTTTCGCAGTGGAGCAGAAGGCCAACCGGTGCTTCCTACGTAAGCGTGGCCTCAAGGCCCTCTGGTCAATTGCCGCAGAGGGGGTGTGCGAGTGAACGGATGCGATGAAGGCTCAGCATGGACTGCTGTTCTACAGTCTTCGCGGCCACCGTCCGCATTCCTGGTTGGTGCACCGCCGTCCAGATGGCGCGCGCATCCGCGGCGTCGGTCTTGTTGGTCTGCACGAACGGCCGGATGAACTTCGCGTGCAACAGCACGAATTCATGACCCAACGCCTTGATCTTGCGTGCCCACCAGTGCGCGCTGCCACAAGCTTCGAGTGCGGCTCGACCCGGCGGGCGTCGGCTGAGGTACTGGATCAGATCATCGCGCCCAAAGCGGCGATTCACGATCTCACCCGTGTCGCCGTCGACCCAGTACATCTGGAAGACTCGCTTGGCAACATCCAATCCGTACGTCGTGGCATGCATCTCGGGACCTCCGTTCTGCAAAGGTTGGTTGGTGGAGATGTCACTCTCGCACACCAATCCCACCACCCACCCCTCGCCGAGGACTCAGCGTGGAAGAAGGGGCGGTGTCCATTCCATCTCGGTCGAGTGCAGTTGGCCACTCGCGAAGCCCGAAGGTCGGCTGGGAAACCGGAACCGGTCCTTGCAAAACATGCGCCGAATGCAGCGGCGAGCCATGCCTCAGCGTCGCGGCGACCTTGAGAGATCCCGCTGTGCCCTCGGCGCGCTGCGCGCGCCCGCTGAACGTTCGGCCTCCTGATGCCGGGCACGCTGCGCCGCCACCCTTGCCGCTTCCTGCCCGCCCGGGGCCACTTCCGCGAGGTACCGAACCGCGTCCACTGCGAGCCGAACATCGGCTGGGTCCTTCGAGCTGGCCAGCGCTCGCGCGATCTGCTCCCAGGCCTTGATGGCTTCGGCGCGTGCAGCGAGGGCGTTCGCGCTGGTCCGTTGGACGGGGCGTTGCCGAGTCAGTGCCCCGCGGCCGGCCGCTCGTTCCTCCCACAGCTTGCGGTAGTTGCGATTGGCGGCCCTGACGGGTTGCCGGGTGGCCACCGCGTTGACACCGCGGTCCTGCAGCCCTCGCGCAAACACCGAGCGCCAGCGGTCCAGGTCTGCCTTGCGTGGTGCCAGGCGCACACCGTCGTATCGGTCGGCGCGAACCGACAGGTGCACATGAGGGGCGCCTTGGTCTTCGTGAAGCACGAACACGTATTTGTGTCCCTCGAACAGTTCGCTCGCCGCGTCGGCCGTGGCCTCGCGAACCGCCTCTGGCGGCGTGCCTGCTGGCATCGAGAAGATGATGTTGAAAGCCTCTCGTCGCGAGCTCGTGTCGTCGATGTACGCGCCGGCGACGCGCCACTCGTCGGTCAGCTGCGCCAGCCCGGCGCTGCCCTGGATCTTCTCGCCGCGCTCGTCTTCGATCTCCAGCGTTTGGCCCCTGCCGCCGACCTCGTCCTTGCCCAGCCGGCCGATGTACCTGAAGTGCGCAGCGATCGCTTTCATGCCCCGACCGCCACCGGTGATCTTCACCATCACCTGTGTAGCGCCTGGCGCCACCGTGCTGCGAATTCGGCTGCGGACTTCCATCGGTGTCATGGCTGCAGCGATGGCCACAAGCGGCAGCTTGCCGCCCCCTGAATCGCCTTTGCCCTTCGGGATCGGATAGAACAGCCGGGCACCCCATTCGGCCAGCATGCCGTCGGTGTCCAGCATGCTGCGCACCGTGTCGTGCGCCGAGACCGGCCCGGCGGTGCCTTTGGTGCGTTCGCGGCTCATGGTTTCGGCTTGTGGGGCGTCACAAGGGAGCGCATCGCCGTGACGAGCCTTGCCGCCTGCTCGACGTGATCCCTCACCACTTGAGCGAAGGCCTGCAGGTTCCTGGTATCCGAGTTGCGGAACCCGCCCTGCCTAGCATTCAGCGACTTGGCGATCTGGTTGATGTTCTTGCCGATCGGTAGCAGCTCGTGATTGGAACGCATGAGTGCGGCCACGCCGTCTTTCAACGGGGCCGCGTCGACGGGTTGCATCATCGCCGCGCCTTGGCCGAGGAAGTGGCGAAGCACGAGGCGAAGCGCTGCGGGGCGGGTGCGGAATTGGCCTTGCTGCTGGACTTGGTGCAGCAGGGTGGCCAGCTCGGCGTCGAGGACGAGACGGCCTGGCGGGTCGGCCTGCCCTGCGGCGGCCAGATCAAGGTCTTCCTCGAGCGCCTTGAGAAGCCCGATGGCCTGCCCCTGCTGACCCGCGCGATCGAGGCGGGGACCAAGCGCAGCGGGCTGGTCCTGCGCACGCATCTCGAGGATGGCCGCCGCGAGGTGTTCGAGCGCAAGGATGCGCACACGGACGAGGAGGTCCGCAAGCGCTTCGAGAGCGGCGAAAGCACGCTGATGGAAAGCTCCTCGGGTGAGGTTTTCCTGCACGCCCTGGTGCCGCGCGCCCGCATCCTGATCATCGGCGCCACGCACATCGGCCAGATCCTGGCGCAGCTGGTCACGCTCGCCGGCTACGAGGTGCTGGTGATCGACCCGCGCACGGCCTTCGCCGCCGAAGGGCGCTTTCCCGGCATCCGCCTCGACACGCAATGGCCGCAGGAGGCGATCCCCAGGATCGGCCTCGACCCCTATACGGCGGTGGTGGCGCTGGCCCACGTCGGCCATATCGACGACGAGGCGCTGAAGCTCGCCGTGCGCTCGGAGTGCTTCTACGTCGGCGCGCTGGGCTCCAGGCGCAACCACGCCAAGCGCACCGAGCGACTGCTGGCGGCCGGGTTCACGCCCGTCGAGATCGCGCGGATCAAGTGCCCGATCGGCCTCGATATCGGCGCCCAGTCGCCGGCCGAGATCGCCATCAGGTACGAAGAGATCGGCTGGCTCATGCGATACACGTAGTCGCCGTCGCGCGCGGCATCCGGCGGGTTGTCGGCGCTCATCAACGCCATCAGGTGCGGATCGGTTTCGATGTGCGCGGTGTAGGTGTAGCGCACGCCCGGCGTGTCCTGCAGCGGCACCCAGCTGCGCGCGTG
>CALMQI010000019.1 GCA_937871935.1 uncultured Burkholderiales bacterium | reverse complement strand
CTGGTAGGTCGGGCAGGTGGCGGTGCAGAAGCCGCAGTGCACGCACTTGCGCAGGATGGCCTCGGCCGCCTGGCCTTCGGGCGTGTCGCGGTATTCGGGGGCGAGCGAGGTTTGCATCAGTTCAGTTCGTAGGACAGCACCCAGTAGTGAGCGTGTTCGATCCACTGGCAAGCACGCGCGCGCGGCCCCAGCATCGCGATCGCCTCATCGCGCGTCGGAAAGTTCTTTAGCACCTCGTGCGTGCTGCCGTCGTCGAGGCGGCGCCGCTGGTAGCTGTTGCCGTCGGCGTCGTGCCGCGACAGCGGCGTGCTGCTGCCTTCGACATACAAGTTGTCGAGCATCACCACGCGGGCGCCCGGTTCGAGGCGGGCGTGCAGCGTCTTGAGCCAGCCCGGCAAGAGCGCCAGCGGCACATGGCTCCACCAGAAGCCGGCGAAGGCACCGTCGAAGCGCGCATCGCCGAGCTCGGCCAGCGCATAGGCGTCGACGGTGGCGAAGCGCACCGCTGCGGGCAGCGGCTTGGCCTTCGCGATGGCCGTCGTCTCGGGGTTCACGTCGGTCGCCAGCCAGCTGATCGCGTCGCGCGCGCCGTGCGGCGTCCACCAGCCGGTGCCGCAGGCGACCTCAAGCACGCGCCGGCCGGCGAAGGGTGCCGGCAGCCCCGCTTCCATCGCACGCAGGTCGGCCTGGCGCTCGGGCTTGTGATAGACGCGTTCGTAGATCTGCGCCCGGCGGGCGTAGTAGTCCTGCATGTCGGCGACGACATTGCTCACGATCACAGCTCCGGGTACAGCCGGCCGGGGTTGAACACGCGGTCGGGATCGAACGCGGCTTTCAGTTCGCGGTGGATGCGCGCCAGCGGCGCCGCCAGCGGAGCGAACACGCTGCCGCGCACGTCGCCGTGACGGTAGGCCGTGGCATGGCCGCCGGCGGCAGCTGCCGCCGCGCGCACCTGCGCCGCCGGCTCGTCGCTGACCAGCCAGCGCTGCGCGCCGCCCCATTCGACCAGCTGCGCTCCGGCCAGCGTCAGCGGCGCAGCGGTCTGCGCCACCGACAGGCGCCACAGCGTGCCGCCCCGCGCCACTGCCTGGCTGGCGGTGGCGAAGAACTCGTCGCTCTGGTCACGCAGGCCGGTCCAGAACGACGCGGCGAGCTGCGGCTCGATGAGGTCGCCGCCGAGCTTGGCGACGGCCGCCCGCACGGCCGCGGCGGCGCCAGCCAGTCGCAGCACCAGCATCCCGTCCCACCACGCGCTGGCATTCAGCGGCAACGGCTGGCCGCCCCATTCGTTGAGACGTTTCAGTGCGATGGCCTGGTCGAGCTCGAAGCGCAGCGTGCACACGGCGGGCGGCACCGGCAGCACCTTGAGCGAGACCTCGCAGATCACGCCCAGGATGCCGAGTGAGCCGGCGAGCAGGCGCGACACGTCGTAGCCGGCCACGTTCTTCATCACCTGGCCGCCGAAGCTCATCACCTCGCCGCGCCCGTTGAGCAACGTGGCGCCGAGCACGTAGTCGCGCACGCCGCCGACCGCGGCCCGTGCCGGGCCGGCCAGGCCGGCGGCCACCATGCCGCCGACGGTGGACCCGTCCCCCAGGCGCGGTGGCTCGAACGGCAGGCACTGGCCCTTCTCGGCGAGCGCGGCCTCCAGTTCGGCCAACGGCGTGCCGGTGCGCGCGGTGACGACGAGCTCGCTCGGCTCGTAGCTCGAGATGCCGGCCAGCGGTCGCACGTCGAGCGGGTCGCCGCGCGGCGTCTCGCCATAGAAGGCCTTGGTCGAGCCGCCGCGGATGTCGAGCGTGCCCTTCACCGCACGCGCGGTCTGCACTTGGTCGATCAAGCGCTGTAGTTCAGGCTCGTTCGTCATCGGATCCCCATGCGGCCACCGCGGAACCGGCTCTGCCGGGCCGCTGGTGGCGCCCCCTTGAGGGGGGGCGGCCGAAGGCCGTTACGGGGGTGGGACATCAGAATCTTTCCAGCTCGGGGAACGGCAGCAGGCCCTTCTTGACGTGCATCTTGCCGTACTCGGCGCAGCGTTGCAGCGTCGGGATCACCTTGCCGGGGTTGAGCAGGCCCACCGGATCGAACGCGCGCTTCAGAAGCTCCATCTGCGTGCGTTCCTCGGGGCTGAATTGCACGCACATCGAGCTGAGCTTCTCGACGCCGACGCCGTGCTCGCCGGTGACGGTGCCGCCCATCTCGACGCTCGCTTCCAGGATGTCGGCGCCGAACGCCTCGGCGCGGTGCAGCTGGTCGGCGTCGTTGGCGTCGAACAGGATCAGCGGGTGCAGGTTGCCGTCGCCCGCATGAAAGACGTTGCAGCAGCGCAAGTCGTGCTTGATCTCCATCTGCTGGATCGCGAGCAGGATGTCGGCCAGGCGCTTGCGTGGAATGGTCGAATCCATGCACATGTAGTCGGGGCTGATGCGGCCGCTGGCCGGGAACGCGTTCTTGCGCCCGCTCCAGAACCTCAGCCGCTGCGCTTCGTCCTTGCTCACCTCGAGACGCGTCGCGCCGGCGCCGGTCAGCACGTCCAGCATGCGACCGATCTCCTCGGTCACCTCCTCGGGCGTGCCGTCGCTCTCGCACAGCAGGATCGCCGCGGCCGACAGGTCGTAGCCGGCGTGCACGAAGTCCTCCACCGCCGCCGTCATCGGCTTGTCCATCATCTCCAAGCCCGCCGGGATGATGCCGGCCGCGATCACCGCGGCCACTGCGTCGCCGGCGCGGCGGATGTCGCCGAAGCTCGCCATGATGCAGCGCGCGGTCAGCGGCTCGGGCACCAGCTTGACGGTGACCTCGGTGGTGACCGCCAGCATGCCCTCGCTGCCGATCACCACCGCCAGCAGGTCGAGCCCGGCAGCGTCGAGCGCCAGGCCGCCGAACTCGACGGCCTCGCCCTCGACCGTGTAGCCCTTGACGCGTTGCACGTTGTGCAGCGTGAGGCCGTACTTCAGGCAGTGCACGCCACCGGAGTTCTCGGCGACGTTGCCGCCGATCGTGCAGGCGATCTGGCTCGACGGATCGGGCGCGTAGTACAGGCCGAACGGTGCCGCCGCCTCGCTGATCGCCAGATTGCGCACGCCGCACTGCACGGTGGCCGTGCGGGCGACCGGGTCGAGCTGCAGGATGCGGTTGAACTTGGCCAGCGACAGCGTGACCCCGAGCTTGTGCGGCAGCGCGCCGCCCGACAGGCCGGTACCGGCGCCGCGGGCCACGACCGGCACCTGCAGGCGATGGCAGGCCTGCAGCAGCGCGGCGACCTGGGCCTCCGTCTCGGGCAGCGCCACCACCAGCGGCTGCTCGCGGTAGGCGGTGAGGCCGTCGCACTCGTAGGGCACCGTGTCCTCGCGCCGCCACAGCAGCGCATGCGCCGGCAGCACGCGGGACAGCGCCGCCACCACGGCCGACTGCCGCGCCGCGCGATCGCTAGGGTCGGTGTGCACGGTGGGGTCGGGGGCGTTCATCGGTGAAGGGCGCTGCAGCGTCGCGGCACGGCGGAGCCTGACTCTAGCGCACCGATCGCCGGGCGCGCGGCCGAGCGCTCAGCCGAGGAACGCCGTCAGCACGCCGGTGTAACCGTACAGGTGGTGGCGCGCGATCTCGCCGTTGGCGAAGAAGCCGACCAGCGGCACGTCGCC
>CALMQI010000018.1 GCA_937871935.1 uncultured Burkholderiales bacterium | reverse complement strand
GACCGGACTGGCCGTCGCCGGGTCGGGCGAGGCGGCGGCTGTCGACGACAGCGAGGCGGCCATGCGGCGCTGCGGTCAGCGCGAGGCGCGCGCGATGATCACGCCGACCGCCACCGCGGCCAACAGAGCCGCCAGCGGGTTCTCGCGCACGGTGCTGCGCAGGCTCTCGGCCCATTCGTCGCCCAGAGCGCGCAGTTCTTCGGCCCGCTCGCCCAGGCTGCCGTCGGCGTCGGCCTCGATGCCTGCGCCGCGCAGACCGCCGGCCGCCTCGGCCAGGCGGTCGACCGTGCGGTGCGCGCCCTGCACGACGCGCTCGAACGCGCCGCTGCCGCCACGCGCGGCGCCGGCCGCCGACTCCGCAGCCTCGCGACCGTTGCCACTGCCGCCTTCGCTCGAAGGCATTGCGCTGGACGCGGTGGGAAAAGGCAGATCGTCAGGCGTGGGCATGGTGGATGTCCCCTTTCGGATCGATGCGCCCCGTCAACGCGGCGAACCGCGACGGAACAGGTTGACGATGGCCAGCAGCACGATCGCCCCGAGCAGCGACACGAGCAATCCGCCGACGCTGAACTGGCCCTGGTTGATGGTGCCCACGCCCACCAGCGGCGAGATGACCCAGCCGCCGAGCGCCGCGCCGACGATGCCGACGATGACGTTGAGGATGATGCCCTGCTGCCCGTCGGTGCGCATGACCATGCTGGCCACCCACCCGATGAGACCACCCACGACCAGCCAGATGATGAGATTCATGATGAAGTTGCTCCTGTTGGTTGGCACAGGCGAAAAGCCCGTGGCGCGACATGGCAATCCGGATGCCGTGCCGTGGCAGCGGGCTCAGATGGCCCCCACGCTGCCGGTGACGGGCAGCACGATGCCGGTGATGTAGCCGGCGCAGGCCGGCGCCGCCAGGAACACGTACGCCGGCGACAGCTCCTCCGGCTGCGCGGGACGCATCATTTCGGTGTGGCTGCCGAACTCGGCGACCTTGCCGGCCGGCGAATCGGCCGGGTTCAGCGGCGTCCACACCGGGCCTGGCGCCACCGCGTTGACACGCACGCCGCGCTGCAGCAGGTTGCTCGCCAGCGACTTGGTAAAGGCGTGGATCGCGCCCTTGGTGGCCGCATAGTCGAGCAGCCGGGCGCTGCCTTCGAGCCCGGTCACCGAACCGGTGTTGATGATCGACGCACCGCGCTTCAGGTGCGGCAACGCCGCCCGGGCCATGCGCACGTAGCCGCCGATGTTGGTGTCCAGCGTCTCCTGCAGGCGGCGGTCGTCGATATCGGCCAGATCGCTCGCGTGCTCCTGGAACGCGGCGTTGTTGACCAGCACGTCGAGCCGGCCGAACTCGCGCACGGTCTGCTCGACGGCCTGCTCGCACCAGGCGCTGTCCTTCACGTCGCCCTGCAGCAGCAGGCAGCGCCGGCCCTCGGCCTCGACGCAACGCTGGGTCTCGCGCGCGTCGTCGCTCGACGAGTGATAGGCCACCGCGACGTCGGCACCTTCGCGCGCGAACAGCACTGCCACCGCGCGGCCGATGCCCGAGTCGGCCCCGGTGATCAACGCGGCAAAGTCCTGCAGCTTGCCGCTGCCGCGGTAGTCGGGCGCACGGAAGCGCGGCGCGAGTTCCAGTTCGGCCTCGCGGCCGGGCTTGACCATGTGCTGCGCCGGCAACTCGGTGGGGCTGCTCGCGCGCGCCGGCCTGCACCGGGGCTTTCGGCGCCGACTGCGGCGCCGCGGCGTCGCGCTGGTCCTGTTCGCGCTGGATGCTGCGCTGGGTGTCGAGGGTGGCGTCGTCGGTCTTCGGATTCATGCGGTCCTCATGGCGTGCCGGGTGAAAAGGGGTCGACTGATCAATGCGCACGATGGGCGCAAATGCAGCTGCGGGCAGCCGCCGTGCCCGCAGGTACGGGGCTTGCCGCGATGCCTGGCATGACACGCGCGGCGGGCGGCTCGTCGCCCGCCGTGCATTGGCGCGAAGGGTCGACATTTCCGCATGGGTGCATGGCTGCAGCGCGTAGGCACGGCAACGCCCCGTCACGATGTGCATCAGGCGTTCATCGCCCACGCGCGCCAATTGCTGCGCAGCGAGCGCGAACGCCAGCTGCTCGACCGGTTGGCCGAACGATGCGGCATCGCCCACCGCTATTCGGTCCTCGAGCCGGCGGCCCTGTCGCGCGGCCTGCCCGAGAGTGGCTTCTACAACCTGGGTGCCCATGCCGATAGCGGCGCGCGCATGGCGTTGCACGACAGCGCCGCGCTGGCGCTCGGGCTGCAGGCGGTGCATGCGCTGGCGCCGACCGACGAGCTGGCCGCGCGGCTGGCTCGCGTGACGCATCTCGTCGTCTGCAGTCCCACCGGCTGCGGTGCGCCCGGGCTGGAGGTGCTGCTGATCGACGCGCTGGCGCTGCCGGCCGATGTGCAGCGCACCGCGCTCGCCACGGTCGGCGGCGCGGCGGGGCTGGCAGCGCTGCGCCTGGCCCGCGACACCTTGTGTGCGGCGCCCGATGCCCATGTGCTGGTGGTCGTCGTCGAGCTCGCGTCGCTGCACCTGCGCGAGAGCCATGCGCTGGACGACCTGCTGCCCCACCTGCTGCTCGGCGACGGCGCCGGTGCGGCGCTGCTCGGCACCGAGGCCGAGGGCGCCGAGCTGCTCGACTTCCGCACCCGCCTGCTGCCGGCGAGCCGCGAACTCATGACCTGGCGGCCCGGTGATCAGGGCCTGCGCCTCCACCAGTCGGGCCTGGTGCCCGGCCGCATCGCCGAGGCGCTGATCGACGAGCGCGAGCGGGGCGGCGCGCATGCGCTGCTCGCCGCGGCCGCGACGCCGACCCTGTGGGTGGCGCATGCCGAGACGGCGGTGCTCGACGCGGTGCAGGCCGCGCTCGCGCTGCCGCGCGAGGCCCTCGCCGATTCACGCGCCGTGCTGCAGGCGGTCGGCCATGTCGGCGCTGCCGGCACCTTGTTCGTGCTGCGCCGGCTGTTGCGGCGCGCCTGGCCCGGTGCGGGCGGCCTGGCGCTGGCCTTCGGCCCTGGCGTGGTGATGGACGCGATGCACTGGCGCATCGCCGGACTGTCCTGAAGGAGGATGCCGGGGCGGCAATGGCGGCGCGGGCGGTACGCGCTGCGGCAAGATGGGTGCGCCGCGCGACCACCGGTTCGCGGTCGCCCGGCCGGTCGGCCGTCGGCGCCGGCGCCGTGGCCCGGGCGCCCTGTCGGTGCCGGCCGCTATCGCTTGTCAGCGGTGCCGGACGTGGGACTGCGCTTGTCGGCGGCCGCCGACGTGTCGGCCTCGCGCCCGGACGGCGTCTGCGCGTCGAGTCCGCGATCGGGCGACTCGCCCACTTGCGGCAGCCGGCCCGGCCGCTCGAGCAGTTCCTCGATGATGAAGTGGCCGTAGTGCTGCGCCCGTTCGGCACCGCAGCGGCGCACCGCCTCGGCCACCTGGCCGGAGCGTTTATCGTCGTCGGCGTGCACCACCAGCCAGTGGTAGCCTTGCTCGGCCAGCGCGCGGTGCGCGCGCACCAGGTTCACCTCCTGGCCGATGGTGGCGATCGGGCTGGCGCGCTCGAGGTCGCGGTCGATCTGCTCGATCATCTCGCGGTCGCTGTAGCGGCGCACCTCGTCGCCGGCGATACCCATCTCGGCCAGCGCGCGCACGGCGGCGTCGGCCTGCTGCGCCGACGGGAATGAGACGACCACATGGTCGACCGGCTTGAAGACCCCGAAGCTGACCTCGTGTTCATGGTCCATGATCGAAACCTCCTGTTTCGCCTGTGCGCTCGGCAAGCCCGGTGCCGCCTGCCGCAGGCACAGCCGTTGCCGCCGATCCCATGCGGCGCTTGCCGTTGCCTCATGGCCTGTTGGGCATCGCGAGCGGGCTTTCCATCCACATCCAGGAGATCTCTATGAGAATGAAGTTGACCAAGGTGGCCGGCGCGGCTGCTACCTGTCTGGCGGTTGCCGTCGGCATGGCCTACGCCCAGACATCCACATCGCCGACAGCCGGTTCGACGGGTGCATCGAGCCCGTCCGACAGCACGGGCAGCAGCAACAGCACGACCGGAACGGGCCCCACGGGTTCGAGCTCGTCGAGCAGCACGTCGCCGAGCGGCTCGTCGTCGGGCGGCATGACGACGCCCCCTGCCGGCTCGACGCCGCCGAACACCGGCGGCACCGGGTCGTCGAGCGGCTCCACCTCGGGCAGCACGACCAGTCCGAGTACCGACTCGAGCACCTCGGGTTCGACCGGGTCCACCGGCTCGTCGAGCGGGCCGACCACGAGCCCATCGACCAGCGATTCGACGACCAGCGGGTCGTCGAGCGGTTCGACGACCAGTCCGTCGACCAGCGATTCGGCGACCAGCGGCTCGTCGAGCGGTTCGACGACCAGCCCGTCGACCTCGAGCGGCTCGGGCAGCAGCATGTCCAGCGGTTCCAGCAGCACCGATCCGTCGACCGGTCGGCCGGCACGCAGCGACCGCAACTGATCCGCGCACCCCACCCACGCCGGGGCTAGTTCTCCGGTGAGATGGGTGGCGGGACGCCAGCCCGTGCCACGTCGGTCGACGCTGCCGCGGGCAGCAGGATCATCAGCCCCGGCCGACCGATCGGTGGGCCGGGGCTTTCTGGCGGCGCAGCCCGCTGACGACGGTCGATCGCGATGGACCGGCCCTGCGCGTCGAACCACCAGAGGCGGCTGTGTGCGCCGGCGGTTTCGGCGACCACGAACGGTTCGTTGCCCTGCAGGCGCGCGTACAGCACCCAGTGCTGCGTCGCCTTCACCTCGACGGGCATCGGCTGCGCCAGCGCCGCTTGCGGCTGCCACCCGCACAGCAGCAGCGCCAGCAGCTGCCGGCCGGCGCCGCGACCTGCGGCTCGGCCGAACCGGGCCTGACGATCCCGCGAGTATTCCCCGGCGCGCGGGCGGCGCGCGTCCCTCGATGCCTTGTGCATGGCTTCCTCCTTCTGAAGCCGCGCCGGCAATCGGCGTGCCCGCCCCTGTCCGCTGCAGCGTTCAGTCCGGTGCAGCCGCCGTCACGATGCGGTCGACCAGATGGAGCTTGCGCACCGCCGCCGCCGACAGCACATAGGGATAGAAGTCGGCCACACCCATGCAACGCGACAGCTCGTTCAGCACGCCGGTCAGCTCCATCCAGCCGTTGATGCGGCGCAGGAAGGCGAGCGACTGCGCGTCGACGTCGATATCACCCAGCGCGGCCGGTCCGAAGCGGTCGTAGTGCAGCTGCACGTGTTCGCCGTCGAGGCCGAAGCTGCGCGCGGTGTCCAGCGTGTCCTGCAGGTGCAGGTAGTGGGCCCAGGTTTCGGCCCAGTCCTCCCACGGATGGCTGCTCGCATAGGCGCTGACGTGCCGCTCGCCCCAGTCGGCCGGTGCACCGTCGCGGTAATGCGCCTGCAGCGCGGCGGCGTAGTCGCGCCGCTCGTCGCCGAACAGGTGGCGCCACGGTTCGTGCCAGCGCGTGCCCGCGACGAGGCGCTGCCAATAGTAGTGGCCCGTCTCGTGGCGCAGGTGGCCGAGCAGCGTGCGATACGGCTCCGCCAATTCGGTGCGACGCTGCTCGCGCCAGACGTCGTCGGCTTCCTGCACGTTCAGCGTGATCACGCCATCGGCGTGGCCGGTGACGACCGGCGGCCCGCCGGGCGGGTCACGCAGCAGGTCGAACACGAGGCCTTGCTCGCGGTCCTCGGCGACGCGCGAGCGCACCGGTACCCGCAGCGCGATCAGTGTCGACACGAGCCTGCGCTTGGCCTGCTCGATGCGTTGCCACCACAGCGCCGCATCCGGCTGCGCCAGATCGGGCAGCGTGCGCGTCAGCCGGCAGCAGCGGCACAGCGGCGGCGCGCCGGCGTCAGCGTCGCCCTGCTCGATCAGCCAGTTGCAGGCCGCCGCCGAATCGAGGTTGCTGCAGCGGCGATAGCGTGCCGGCGCCGCGCGAGCGCCGACCCGACGCCACAGACCACCCGTGACGGCGTCGGCCTCGCCGGAGCGGCCCTGCACCGCGACCAGCGGCATCAGCTGCCGGCGCTCGGCGTCGTAGCCGAGCGGCGTGCCGCAGGCCAGGCACTGGCTGTTGGCAAAGAACACCGGCCGGGCGCAGCGGCAGCGAAACGACCGCGGCGCGATCGGCGCCGGCATCTCGCGGCCGCGCGTCACGTCGTCACCAGCAGCAGCACGGCGCTCGCGGTGCCGGCCCCGATCAGCGCGCCGACCAGCACGTCGCTCGGAAAATGCAGGCCGAGCACGACACGCGACACGCCCACCAGTGCGGCGAAGCTCCACAGCAACGGCGCCAGCGCCGGGTAGAAGGCCGACAGCAGCAGCGCGAACGCGCTGGCGTGCAGCGTGTGGCCGCTCGGAAAGCTGAACGGATCGGGTACCGTCACGCAGGCGCGGATGTCGTCGCAGCAGTCGAACGGCCGCAGCCGCCGCGTGCTGCGCTTCAGCGACCAGTAGATCAGCAGGTTGGTCGCACCCAGCGCGAGCACCAGACGCGATCCCAGCCAGCCGACATCGGCGTCGAGCAACGGCCACAGCAGGATCAGCGAGAACCACAACGGGCCGTCGCCGAGACGGCTGCAGACGGCCAGCAGACGCAGCAGCGGCGGGTGCGACGCCGCGCGATGCAGCGCGCGCGCACTGCGCAGGTCGAGCTCGACGCTGCGCAGCCGTCCGCTGTCAAGCCAGGGCGGCATGTTCGAGGGGCCGCGCGCGCGCGCCCGCCACGCGGCACAGGCGCTGCTCGAAGGACTGCAGCACGCTGTCCCAGTCGGCGCGCTGGGCCGCACGCTGCGCCTGCTCGCCCACCGGCACGCCGGCGGGCGCGCCCCCGTCATCCGCCTTGGTCCCGTCAGGGCGCGCCACCTTGTCGAACAGTGCGCCGACGGCGTCCGCCGGACGCGTGAAGGCGAACGAGAACAGCGTCCCGAAGCGCGCCGAGTTGGCCAGGCTCAGCGTGGGCAGGATCGGCTTCATCTCCTCGTCCGTGGCGAAGTCGATCGTCGGCAGCGGGATGCGCATCCTCGACATCGGGTTCGGGACCGGCGCAATGTTGAATTTCCTCTCGCGCTACGGCGCCGTGACCGGCATGGACATGTCGGTCGACGCGATTCGTTTCGCGCGCACCCGGTGCAATACGCGCTCCCGCGCTATTGCACCCTACG
>CALMQI010000017.1 GCA_937871935.1 uncultured Burkholderiales bacterium | reverse complement strand
GCGGTCTCGGTGAAATTGAGCATGCCGGCGCGCGCGGCTCCCGAATGGCCCATCGAGGGCATGCCGTGCCACATGTCGGCGATGATATTGACGATCGCGCCCGCGTTCCCGCCGGACGCCGCCTGCTTCATCCACTGCGAGTAGCACTCGCGCGCCATCAGGAAGCCGCCGGTGAGGTTGGTGCGCACCACCGCGTCCCAGCCCTTGGCCGAAATGGATTCCAGCGGCGCCGCGAACTGGCCGCCGGCGTTGTTCACCAGTGCGTCGATGCGGCCGAACTCCTTCAACACCGCCGCGACTGTTTGCTTGACCGCTTCTTCTTCGCGGATGTCGCAGGGATAACAGCGCGCTTCGCCTGCGGCTTTCGCGATCTCCGCTTCCACGCCTTTCAGTTTTTCAATTTTTCTTCCGACCAGAGCAACCTTGGCGCCAAGGGAGGAGAGCTCGTGCGCGGTGCAGCGCCCGATGCCCGAGCCGCCGCCAGTGACGAGCGCGACTTGTCCGTCGAGAGTGGGCATACTCACCGTCCCTTCCAGCCGTAGATGGCACGCGCCTGCGCCTCGCTGACGAGGCCCTGCCGCAGGTCGTTCTCGACCAGTTCACGCGGGCGCTCCAGCGGGTTACCCCAGCCGCCGCCGCCCGGCAGTTCGAGCTCCAGGCGTTCGCCGGGCTGCAGCGTGAGTTTGCCTTTGGGAAAGACCGTCTCGCCGTTGCGCCGCACCGCCCCGGGCGTGCCGTCGCTGCCACCGACGACACCGAAGCACGGATGCTTCACCCGTTCGGTCGACAGATAGATGTTCATCGGCCGGTCCGACAGGTTGCGCAGCACGCCGCGCTGGCCGAGGCCACCGCGATACTTGCCGGCTCCGCCGGAATCGGGAATCAGTTCTTTGCGCTCGGTGAGCACGGGCACGGCCAGCTCGTACATCTCGATCGGCGTGACCTTGCAGTTGGACGGGAAGCTCAAACAGTCCAGCCCGTCCATCGTCGATCGTCCACCCAGGCCGCCGTGGAAGTTCTGCGCACTGCCGTAGGCGCGGCCGTCGGCCATGTGGCCCTGGCAATTGATGCCCCAGATCGGCGCGCCACCGCTGTCGCCCATCACACGGTCGGGCACCACACCCTGCAGCGCGCGAAAGATCAGGCTCGGGATGACGTGACCCACCAGGTTGCGCGCCGCTCCCGCGGCATGGGGGTGCGGGTTGAGGATGGTGCCCAGCGGCGCATCGTCCGTCAGCGGGATCATGCAGCCCTCGTTGTTGGGCGTGTCCGGGTCGAGCAGGCACTTGAGCGCGTACACGCTATGCGCCACCCGGTAATGCGGCACCACGTTGATGCCACGCGCCACCTCCGGCGAGGTGCCGGTGTAATCGACGTGGATCGAGTCCTTTCGGACCTGCACGTCCACGCAGAGCTTCACGTCGGTCTCGAAACCATCGATCGTGACCTCGGCCTTGTAGCTGCCCGGTGGCCAGGCCGCGATGGCCTGGCGCATCTGGGCTTCGGAGCGGCCGTGGATTGCGGCGCCCAGCGCCTCCAGGTCCTCAAGGCCGTATTCGTCCATGAATCGGCACAGTTCGCGGCACATCACCTCGTTGGCCGCGACCATGCTCTGGATGTCGCCACGCACCTCATGGGGCAGGCGCACGCTGGCCTCGATGACGGCGAAGACATCGGTGTTGGGCTTGCCGGCCTTGTAGAGTTTGAGCATCGGAATGCGGATGCCCTCCTCGAACATGTCGGTCGAGTCCGGCGATTGCGGGCGGCCGCCGATGTCGGGCATGTGGGCGATGCTGCCGGCGTAGCCGACGATCCTGCCACTGCGGAAGATCGGCGTGAGCATCACCATGTCGGGCAGGTGACCGGTGCCGATCATCGGGTCGTTGGTGACGAGCACGTCCCCGTCTACCAGCGTCTCAGGCGGGAAGGCCGGCAGGAAGTGGTTCTGCGCCGCCATCGGCAGCGAGGTGATGAACACCGGAATAGACCAGCTGCACTGCGACAGCGCGCGGCCCTTGGCGTCGAGCACCACGGTCACGTAGTCGTGGTTCTCGCGCACGATCGGCGAGAACGCCGTGCGGCCCAGCGCCGAGTCGGCCTGGTCGGCAATGAAGACCAGCCGGTCCCACATCACCTGCAGCGTGATCGGGTCGTTGAAGTCGACTTGGCTCACTTGGCCTCCAGCAGCATGATCAGATTGAACGCCGCGTCGAGCGATGCGCTGGCCTTGGGACCGACGACGACCGTCGACTCGCGCTGCTCGACGATCGCCGGGCCTTGGACGGTGACACCCGGCGCGAGCGCGTAGTGGTCGTAGACGGGGGTGTCGATGACACCGCCGGCCTCGGCGAAGTACACAGGCCGGTTGCCCTTGCGCGGATTGCGCACGGCCTTGGCTTCGCCGCGCAGGCGGCTGGCCGTCACTGGCGTCTTCGGGCCTGCAACGCGGATGCGCCAGGTGATCACCTCGGCGTCTGTGCCCGAGACGCTGCGGCCGTAGAGCTTGACGTAGGCATCGTGAAAGCGCTGCTGCAGCACGTCGAGGAAAGCGGGCTGACCCGGGTCACCGTCTGGCAGCACGACCGAGATCTCGTGGCCCTGGCCGACGTGGCGCATATCGACC
The DNA here is from genome assembly GCA_937871935.1 of uncultured Burkholderiales bacterium. GTDB lineage: Bacteria > Pseudomonadota > Gammaproteobacteria > Burkholderiales > Burkholderiaceae_C > JAEUPI01. Next base: position 54,463 of record CALMQI010000017.1, on the reverse strand, counting down.
GTGTACGACATGCAGATGCCCGGCGCGGCGACGCCGCTGGCCAGCACGACCTCGCGTCCCTGCGCCGCAAGCGAGGCCATGATCTCGCGCACGGCGCTGGCATCCCATTGCGGCACGGCCATCGGAGCGCTGGACGACAGATCGGCCGCCACCGGCGCGCCCAGCAGGCCGATCGCCGACGTGACGCCGGCGCCAAGCGGGCAGATCACCTTGCGAATGCCGAGCTTGCGCGCGACGCCGTAGGCATGCACCGGACCTGCGCCGCCGAAGGCGATCATCGGTAGGGAGCGCGGGTCGACGCCGCTGTCGGTCGCCTGCATGGCCGCCGCTTCGGCCATGCTCTCGTTGACCATGTCGTGGATGCCAAAGGCGCAGCGCTCGGCGCTGATGCCCAGTTCGCCCGCGAGACGCGCGAGCGCCACCTGCGCCGCCGGACGGTCGAGCGCGAAGTCGCCGCCGAGGAACGAACGTTCGTCCAGGTAACCCAGCAGCAGGTCGGCGTCGGTGACGGTCGGCTCGACGCCGCCGCGCCCGTAGCAGGCCGGGCCTGGAGCCGCGGCTGCGCTGCGCGGACCGACCTGCAATGTACCCAGGCGGGTGCGAGCGGCGATGCTGCCGCCGCCTGCGCCGATCTCGATCATGTGGATCGACTGGATCTTCAGCGGAAATCCGCTGCCCTTGCGAAAGCGCTCGTGGCGCGCCACTTCCAGTTCGTTGGCGATCTGCGGCTGGCCGTTGGGGATCAGGCACAGCTTGGCGGTCGTGCCGCCCATGTCGAAGGACAGCACGCTGGCCTCGCCGGCAGCGCGTGCGTAGTCGGCGGCGGCCACCGCACCAGCCGCCGGGCCTGATTCGATCAGCCGCACCGGTGTGCGCGCCGCAGTGGAGCTCGGCACCACGCCGCCGCTGGAGGTCATCCACAGCAGCTGGCTCTTGACGCCACGCCCGCCCAGCTCACGCTCCAGGTGGCCGACGTGCTGCGCCATCAGGGGGCAGGTGTAGGCGTTGGCGACGGTCGTCGATGCGCGGTCGAACTCGCGCACCTCGGGGCAGACGCTGGATGACAGCGAGACCGACACGCCCGGCGCATGCAGCGCCAGCAGTTCGCCGATGCGCTGTTCGTGCTGCGGATACTTGTACGCATGCAGCAGGCACACCGCCACCGAGCCCACGCCGAGTTCGACCAGGCGCGACGCGATGCGCACGACGCCGGCCTCGTCCAGCGGCGTGATGACGGCACCGTGCGCGCTGATGCGCTCGACCGCGCCGAAGCACCGCTCGCGCGGCACCAGCGGATCGGGGTACTGGATGCGCAGGTCGTAGAGGTCGTAGCGTCCCTCTGTGCGGATGCGCAGCATGTCCTGGAAGCCGTCGGTCGTGATGAACGCGGTGGCCACGCCCTTTCGCTCCAGCACGGCGTTGGTGACGACGGTGGTGGCGCCCAGGATCTGCAGCGCGCCTTCGCCGGCGCGCGCGATGGGCCCGCCACGCACCTTGGCCAGCAGTTCGTCGACGCCTTGCAGCACGGCGCGTGCCGGTGCATCGGGCGTGCTGAGCACCTTGTGCAGGTGGATGCTGCCGTCGTCGTCGGCGAAGGCGAAGTCGGTGAAGGTGCCACCGGTATCGAAGGCCAGTCTCATGATCGGAGGGGTTCTCGGAAGGGATTCAGTGGATGCCGTGCGGCGGCGAGGCAGCGGAAGCCTTCTCGACCTTGCCGGTCATGAAGAGCTGCCCCAGGTCGGCGTGGCTCAGTTCAGCCTTCGGGCTGTCCCAGATCACGTGGCCCAGGCGCATGACGACGGCACGCTCGGCCGTGTCCATGGCCTTGCGCGTGTTCTGCTCGACCAGCAGGATGGTCCGGCCGCCCTGATGCAGCCGCTTGAGCTCGTTGAACACCAGCGTGATGGCCTGCGGCGACAGGCCTGCCGAGGGCTCGTCGACCAGCAGGATCTCGGGCCGGCGCAGCACGGCCATCGCCATCTCGAGCAGCTGCTGCTCGCCGCCGGACATGTTGCCGGCGAACTCGTTGCGACGCTTCTGCAGGATCGGGAACAGCTCGTAGACGTGGTTGCGTTCGCCTTCGAGATCGCCGTCCTTGAGCGTGTAGGCTGCCATCTCCAGGTTCTCGTGCACCGACATGGTCGGGAAGTTGCAGCGGCCTTGGGGCACGTAGCCGAAGCCTTGCGCAAGGAACACGCGCGGCTTGCCACCCGCAATCTCCTGGCCCTTCCACTGGATGCTGCCGCCCTTGTGCGTGGTCATGCCGTAGAGCGTCTTCAGCAGCGTGGACTTGCCCGCGCCGTTGGGGCCGAGCAGCGCGACGAACTCACCCTGCCTCACGGTCAGGCTGACGTCGTGCAGGATATCCAGATGGCCGTAGCCGGCGCGCAGGTGGGAAATGACCAGATCAGCCGCCAAGGTAGGCCTCCACGACCTGCGGGTTGCGCACGATGGACTCGGGTGTGTCGTCGGCCAGCTTCTGGCCTTGATGCAGCACGATCACGCGGTGGCTCAGGTTCATCAGCACGTCGGTGTTGTGCTCGATGACCAGGAAGGTGATGCCGAACTGCCGGTTGCCGGAGCGGATGCACTCGATCACACGCTCGATCAAGATCGGGTTGATGCCGGCCAGCGGCTCGTCGAGCAGCACCAACTCGGGCTCCGGCATCAGCATGGTCGCGAACTGCAGCAGCTTCTGCTGACCCCCGGACATGTTGCCGGCGGGTAGGTGCGCCACACGCGCCAGGCCCGAGACCTCGATCAGCTCGCGCGCCCGCTCGCGCAGCGCCGCCATGCGTTCGCGCGATTTGCGGCCGATCGAGAAGGTTGAAGCAATGCTCGGAAAACGCGCCATCTGCCCGGCCAGGATCAGGTTCTCTTCCGAATCCATGGTCGGGAACACGACCGTCTTCTGGAAGCTGCGCAGCAGCCGCCCTTCGCGGGCGATGCGGTTCATCGGCCACTGCGTGATGTCGGTGCCCTTGAGCAGCACACGCCCGCCGTCGCTCTTCTGCAGCCCGGTGCAGCAATCGAACAGCGTGGACTTGCCCGAACCGTTGGGGCCGATCAGGCCGCAGACCTCGCCGCGGGTCAGTTCGAAGTCGACACCCTGCAAGGCCGGCACGCCGCCGTAGTTCTTGCGCAGGCCCTCGACACGAAGGATGACTTCGGCCGTGCTCATGCTGTTCTGCCCGTCTTGTCGCCCAGGCGGGCGAGCCGCTCCGTAGCGCGCTCGACCAGCGGCGCGATCCCCTGCGGGAAGATGAACACGAGCAGCAGCAGCACCAATCCGTAGAGGATCATGCGCAGTTCGGGCGTGATGCGCAGCGCCTCGGTCAGTGCCACGAACAGGAAGCTTCCGATCAGGGCGCCCGACAGCCGGCCCACGCCACCACCGAGCACGATGATCAGGATCGTGTTCGAGTAGTACATCTGGAACACGAGGGGGCTGACCACCGTCTCGTAGTGCGCATACAGGCTGCCGCCCAAGCCAGCAAAGGCGGCGCTGAGCATGAAGACGATGAGCTTGTAGTGCCAGGTCGGGATGCCCACCGACTCGGCCAGCGTTTCGTTGTCGCGGATCGCCACCATGCAGCGGCCTGCCGGCGAGCGGATCAGAGCAACGAAGAGCCCCGTGGCCAGCAACGCCACGCCAAGAATGAGGTAGTAGTACTGCGGAATCTGCGTGATCGCCAGCACGTGCTCGCCCAGGCCAGGCAGCGCGAGCTTCGGCCGGGCAATGCCCGACAGGCCCATGTCGCCTCGGGTGAGGTCGATCCAGTTCTTGGCCACCATCTGAGCGATGACCACGAAGCCCAGCGTGCACATCACGAACGAGGTCGTGCGCAGTCGCAGTGCCGGGATGCCCAGCGGCAGCGCAACCAGCCCGGCGACGACGGCCGCCGCACAGAGGTTGAACACGAAGGGCGTGCCGAAGTGCATCGACAGCAGCGCCGAGGCGTAGGCCCCGATGCCGAAGAAGACCCCTTGCGCGAGTGACAGCATGCCGGTGTAACCCAGGATCAGGTTCAACCCGTGCGCCGGCAGCAGGAAGATCATCGCGAAGATGAGCGCGTGCAGGTAGTACGAATCCAACACGAGCGGCGCAAGCAGTAGCAGCGCCAGTGCGGTGCCAGCCACGGCCCAGCGCACGGCAGGCAGGCGCGGGCTGGGCGCGTGAGGGGTATCCAGCGTGATGGCCATGGTCAGAACCGCGCCTTCTGGCTGAACAGGCCGTGCGGCCGCAGCATCAACATCAGCAACAACGCGATGAAACCGACCGCGTCGCGATACTGCAGACCGATCACGCCGGCCACCAGGGCCTCGACGACGCCCAGCAACATGCCGGCCAGCAGCGTGCCTCGCACGTTGCCCATGCCACCCATCACGATGACGGCAAAGGTCTTCAGCGTCACCGACTCGCCCATGCCACCGTACACGCTGACGTTGACCGGCGCGGTCAGCACGCCCGACAGCGCGGCCAGCGCCGTGCCGAGCAGGAAGGTGCGACGCACGACCGCCTCGACGTCGATGCCGTTGACCTCGCAGCACTCGATGTTCTGCGACACGGCACGGATGGCCTTGCCCATGCGGGTGTAGCGCACCATCCACTCCAGCGCCGCGAAGACCGCCAGCGCGACGACGATCAGCAGGATGCGTTGCTTGGCCATGCCGACGCCGGCGATCTCCACCGGCTCGATCCAGCCGCCGTTGAATACCTTGTAGCCGCCACCGAGGCCCAGGATCACGGCGTTCTGCAGGATCAGCGAGACACCCAGGGTCGCCAGCACGCCAGCCTGGAACGGCGCACCGACCAGACGCTGCATCACGACGCGCCCGATCACCGCGGCGATGAGCGCCGCCGCCGCCACACCGAGCACGATGGACGCGGCATAGCCGACGTCCATCTTCTCGATCACCAGCCAGGCGCCGAAGGTGCCCAGCATGTAGTACTCGCCGTGCGCGAAGTTGATCGCCCGCAGCACGCCGAAGATCATCGTCATGCCGGCGGCGATCAGCGCATACATCGACCCGGTGATGATGCCGTTGACGACCTGTTCAAAGAGAAAGCTGCCCATGGCGATGGTCTGACAACGGCGCGGTCGATGCGGTTCGCGTCAGCGCTTCACTTCGGGTAGTCGACCTTGGACGCGATCGCGCTCTTGATCACCGGCTTGCCGTCAGCCACTTCGAGCAGCACCATCGGCAGGATGGCCTGGTTGTGGTCGTCGAAGCTCGTCGGACCCATCGCGCTGTCGTACTTGATCTTGGCCAGTGCGTTGCGGATGTCCTCGTTCTTCAGGCTGCCCGCCGACTTGATGGCCGCGGCGATCAGGTGCGTCGTCTCCCAATGCGTGTAAGCATGGTTGTTGGGCATCTCGCCGCCGTAGGCCTTCTTGTACTCTTCGACGAACTTCTGGCTGCGCGCGCTGGTCCACTCCGGCAACCAGGCGGCTGCTTCGATCGACCCGTTGAGCACCGTCGGCGCGGCGGCGATGGTCTTGGCGGTGTTGAACTCGGCGTTGCCCACCAGCATGACCTTGCCGGCCAGTCCCAGCTCCAGCATCTGGCGCGCGATGATCGGCGTGGTGTCGGCCAGGCCGTACATCAGGATCGCCTGGGCGCCGGAGTTCTTGATCTTGCTGAGCACCGGGCGGAAGTCGGTCTCCGAGTCCTTGTAATAGTCCTCGCTCAGGATCTTGGCCTCGGGAAAGCGCGGCAGGTATTTCTTGGTGAAGTTGATCGCGCCGCGCCCGTAGTCGCTGTCCACCGACAGCACCGCGAAGCTCTTCAGACCGCGGTTCTTCACCGCATGCTCCAGCACAATGGCGGCACGCGACTCGTCAGTCGGGTAGTTGCGGAAGGTCCACTTGAAGCCGCCGACACCCGCCTTGTAGGTGATCATCGGGTTCGACGAGGCCGCATTGACGAGCAGCACGTTCGCTTCCTCGACCAGCGGCTGCATCGCCAGCGTGACCGAGCTGCAGATGTCGCCGATGATGACCGGCAACTTGTCGAAGCTGACCATACGCTTGGTCGCCGACACACCTTCGGCCGGCACGCACTGGCTGTCGCCGCTGACGAACTCGATCTTGCGGCCCATCACGCCACCGGCAGCGTTGATCTCCTTGGCTGCGAGGTTCGCTCCCTTGTTGGCGAAGGCACCATATCGGGCATTGGCCCCGCTCATCGGGCTGATGATGCCGATCTTGTAGGCTTCTTGAGCCGACACGGTGCCGGCGTAAAGCGTGGCGGCGCCGAAGGCACCGAGCAGCGTCATGCGGAAAATCGATCGGCGGTTCATGTCGGCTCCTGGAGTCCTGGGTCTACGGTTGGGGAAAAATTCATCATAGGAAGCGGCCTCCCGCGGGGCCAATACGGACTTCAGCTTCCGCCATCAGGCGCGCTTATGCCGGGTAAACCCGGTCACGCGAGCAGGCGCGCGATCGATGCCGCGATGCGCCGGAACGCTTCCTCGAGTACATCGACCCCGGTGGCGATCGAGATGCGGAAATACGGGGCGAGGCCGTAGGACGTGCCGCCGATCACGGCGACGCCGGCCTCTTCCATGAAGTACAGCGCCACGTCGAGGTCGGAGGTCAGACGCCGGCCCGAGGGCGTAGTGCGGCCGATCAGGCCCGCGCAGTTGACGTAAAGGTAGAACGCGCCGTCCGGCACCGAGCAGGACAGCCCCGGGATCGCGCGGATCAACTCAATCGCGCGGTCGCGCCGCTGGCGGTAGGTGGCCACCCAGCCGGGCAGGAAGTCCATCGGCGCGGTCAACGCCGCCAGCGCCGCGGCCTGGCTGATCGAGCAGGCGCCGCTAGTGGACTGCGACTGCAGCATGTCCAGCGCTGCGATCAGTTCAGCCGGGCCGGCGGCGTAACCAATGCGCCAGCCGGTCATCGCGTAGGTCTTGGAGACTCCGTTGATCACCAATGTGCGCGGCATCAGGGCTGGCTCGATCGCGGCGATGTGCGGGTTGCCGTGGTCGGTGAAGCGGATGTGCTCGTAGATGTCGTCGGTGAGCACCATCACCTGCGGGTGGCGCAGCAGCACGTCGGCGAGGCCTCGCAACTGCGCCGCGGAGTAGGCCGCGCCAGTCGGATTGCTCGGCGAGTTGAGGATCAGCCAGCGCGTGCGGGGTGTGATCGCGGCCTCCAGGGCGGCAGGCGTGAGCAGGAAGCCCTCGGACTCCGGGCAGGCCACGGTCACCGGCGTGCCTTCGCAAGCCAGCACCATGTCGGGGTACGACACCCAGTAGGGTGCCGGCACGATGACCTCGTCACCCGCCTCCAGGCTCACCGCCAGCGCGTTGAAGATCGCGTGCTTGGCGCCCACGGTCACGATCACGCGCCCAGGCTCGTAGCTCAGGCCGTTCTCGCGCTTCAGCTTGGCGCAGATGGCCTGACGAAGCGCCAGCGTGCCGGCAGTCTGGGTATAACGCGTCTGCCCGGCGTCAATGGCCGCGACGGCGGCGCGGCGGATGTGTTCGGGCGTGTCGAAATCGGGCTCGCCGATCATCAAGCTGACGATGTCGCGTCCTTCGCGCCGCAGCTGGGCCAGGCGATCGGTCCCCGCGCTGCTGGGGGAGGGTTTGATGCGGCGCATGCGCTCGGCGATTCGGATCGTGCTCACGTTCGGTTCCTGGTGGTCACGGACGACGCCACCTTAATGGTCAACGCCAGCAGGTCCAAGACGCCTTTTGTCTGGACGCATAGCGCGGGCTTATGGCGGCCTTGCAGCGCGGTGGGTCGTCGGCCGCACGGACCATAAGTGGGGGCTGCTTTGCATTCGCACGGGGAATGACGGCTGATGGCTGCATACCTGCCGATCGTCTCACCGAGCACTGGAACTGGCTGCTAGCAACCGGCGGATCAACAATCCCCGGGTGATTGGCGCTTTCGATCAAGCAGAGGCTCTCAAAGGCTCGAAATCGCTGCGGGGAAGCTGACGGTCGGACGAAAATGAACTCTTCCTATGGCTCAGTGCACCATGACGGGCCGGACCACCGGGTGGGCGAACTCGCGGCTTTAGCGGTCGTGCCCTCACCGGCTGACTGCTTCGGCGCGCTCAGTCGACCAAGGCGCTAGCAATAATTGAACCCTCTGGGGAAGATGTCGCTCGGGTCCACTGTGAACTCCGAGGAACCCACGATCCATGCGCGCCCCCCGATCTGTGGCACGACAGCCGGGATGCCATGCGCGGTGGTGGTCCCGAGCAGCCGTCCTTCAAAGCGCGATCCTATGATCGACTCGCACACCATGGGCTCGTTTAGGCCGAACTCACCCCTCGAGTGGGCTAGAGCCATGCGGACTGAAGTCCCCGTGCCGCACGGCGAGCGATCGGCATAGCGCGGCTCCTTCACCATCAAGTTGCGCGCGGGCCGGTCACCCGGCATGCCGGATCGGGCACAGCACCATGTTCGACCATGCGACCGGCATCGTGATGGGCGAGACCTGTGTGATCCAGGACGGCGTCTCCATCCTGCAGGGAGTCACATTGGGCGGCACCGGCAAGCAACGGGGTGACCACCATCCGAAGGTCGACGACGGCGTGCTGATCGGCGCCGGCGCCATCCTCCTGGGCGCGATCCGTGTCGGCATCGGAGCGAGGATCGGTGCGGGAAGCGTCGTCCTGTCCGATGTGCCGCCGCACACGACAGCTGTCGGAGTCCCCGCGCGCGTGGTCGGATCCGCCAGCACGCCTTACCCCGCCGAAGAGATGGACCACATGCTGGATTGCGCCTCGAAGCCTACACCGGAGATGGCGACCCATGATTGAGATCGACAACGTCGCCAAGTACTACGGTTCGTTCAGGGTGTTGACGGACTGCAGTACCCGAGTCGCCAAGGGCGAGGTCGTGGTGGTGTGCGGTCCTTCCGGGTCGGGCAAGTCCACGCTCATCAAGACCATCAATGCGCTGGAGCCTATCGACAAGGGAGACATCCGCGTGAATGGGGTGTCGATCTGTAGCCGGAGTACCAACCTCTCGCAGCTGCGCGCGAAGGTGGGCATGGTCTTCCAGAACTTCGAGCTGTTCCCGCACCTGTCGGTGATCCAGAACCTGACGATCGCCCAAGTCAAGGTTCTGGGCCGCAGCCAAGCCGACGCAACGGAGCGTGGCCTCAAGTATCTCGATCGGGTTGGCTTGAAAGCGCACGCCGCAAAGTACCCAGGTCAGCTCTCCGGCGGCCAACAGCAGCGCGCTGCCATTGCCCGCGCACTTTGCATGGATCCGATCTGCATGCTGTTCGACGAACCTACATCGGCCCTCGATCCCGAAATGGTCAACGAGGTGCTCGACGTGATGGTTCAACTGGCGGGAGTCCGAGCCGAGCCGCGAGGGTTTCACGCTCGTGGCCGCTTCAGAATGCCGCAATCCCGGTGATGGCGCGGCCCAGGATCAGCGCGTGCACGTCGTGCGTGCCCTCATAGGTGTTGACGACCTCGAGGTTGACCAAGTGGCGAGCGACGCCGAACTCGTCGCTGATGCCGTTGCCGCCGAGCATGTCGCGGGCCGCGCGGGCGATGTCCAGTGCCTTGCCGCAGGAGTTGCGCTTCATGATGGAGGTGACTTCGACGGCCGCGCTGCCTTCATCCTTCATCCGCCCTAGGCGCAGGCAGCCCTGCAGACCCAGGTTGATGTCGGTAAGCATGTCGGCAAGCTTCTTCTGCACCAGTTGGTTGGCGGCCAGCGGCCGCCCGAACTGCTTGCGGTCGAGTGTGTACTGACGCGCGCGGTGGAAGCAGTCTTCCGCAGCGCCCAGCGCACCCCAGGCGATGCCGTAGCGCGCGCTGTTCAGGCAGGTGAACGGGCCCTTCAGGCCGCGTACCTCCGGGAAGGCGTTCTCCTCGGGCACGAAGACCTCGTCCATCACGATCTCGCCGGTGATGCTGGCGCGCAGGCCCACCTTGCCGTGGATCGCCGGAGCGCTCAAGCCCTTCCAGCCCTTCTCGAGCACGAAACCGCGAATCGCGCCCTCATCATCCTTGGCCCAGACGACGAACACATCGGCGATGGGGCTGTTGGTGATCCACATCTTGCTGCCGGTCAGGCTGTATCCCCCCGCCACGCTCTTGGCGCGCGTGATCATGCCGCCCGGGTCCGAGCCGTGGTTCGGCTCCGTCAGGCCGAAGCAGCCGATCCACTCCCCGCTGCTGAGCCGGGGCAGGTACTTCTGCCTCTGCGCCTCGGTGCCGAACTCGTTGATGGGCACCATCACGAGCGAGCTCTGCACGCTCATCATCGAGCGGTAGCCGGAGTCCACGCGCTCGACCTCTCGCGCCACCAGCCCGTAGCAGACGTAGTTGAGCCCGGCTCCACCGTAGGCCGCCGGGATGGTAACTCCGAGCAGGCCGAGTTCGCCCATCTCGCGAAAGACGGCCGTGTCGGTGTGCTCGTTGCGAAAGGCTTCGAGCACGCGCGGAGCCAGGCGCTCCTGGCAATAGGCCGACGCGGCTTCGCGTACCTGGCGCTCGTCGTCGCCGAGTTGCTGGTCGAGCAGCAGCGGATCGTCCCAATGGAATGAGGCTTTGGACTTGGACATGAGGAGGCTCCGGAAGGAATGATTCAGTCAGGCTTGATCACGGCTGCAAGGCCTGGTGACCGACGCCGATGGAAAGATCTGGCGGCACGCGCAGCTCCACCAGCGCAGCGATCTGCGCGATGCCGCGGCCCATCACACCCGTGCCGACCACGGCCAGCATGAGACTGGGGGAATCGGCATCGAAGGTCACGGCCAGGCCTTCAGTCAGGCACGACGGCAGTGACTTCGATCTCGACCTTGGCGCGGTCTTCGATCAGCGCGGCCACCTGCACCGCCGTCATGCCGATGTCGTAGTGGCCGATCAGTTCGCGGAAGGCCTTGCCGATCTCCGGCAGCGCGGCCAGATACTCGCGCTTGTCGGTGACGTACCAGGTCATGCGCGTGATGTGCGCCGGCCGGGCCCCGCCGGCCTCGAGCACGGCCACGATGTTGTGCAGCGCCTGGCGCACCTGGCCGGCGAAGTCGTCGGTGTGGAAGCGTTCGTCGCCGTCCCAACCGATCATGCCGGAGATGAAGATCTGGCTGCCGCGTGCTGCCACGCCATTGGAGTAACCCTTGGGGCGCCGCCAGCCGGGAGGATTGAGTGCTTGCATGTTGTCCTCAGATGAGTTGGATTCGGGGGCTCTCAGCCCCGGGAACAGAAGCGCTCGACGGCCGCGCACAGGTCGGCCGGCAGCGCAATGGCTTGGTGCGTATCGAGGCTGGTGCTGACGATGACCTGGCGTGTTCGCAGGCGCACTTCGTCGCCGCAGCGCCCGTCCAGCGCCAGGATCAGCGAACGCGTACCCAGGTGCTCGACGCCAAGCCCCAGCGTCACCTCGTCACCCATGCGGCTGATGGCGCGGAACTCGGTTTGCAGACTCACCGTGGGCAGCCCGATGCGCCGCGGCCCAAGCAGTTCGGCGTAGGGGATGCCCAGGCCTTCGGTCACCCAGTCCTCGACCAGGCCGTTGAACATGACGAAGTACTGAGGGTAGAAGACGATGCCCGCGGGGTCGCAGTCGGAGAACCGAATGCGCCGGTTGCATTCGAATCGGGTTGAAGCTGGCATGACGCGCTCAGACTCCAACCGGCTCATTGAGCTTGAAGCGCTGCAACTTGCCTGTCTGGGTGCGGGGAAGCGTGTCGACGAAGGACACCGCGCGCGGGTACTTGTAGGGCGCGATGTTCTGCTTGACGAAGTCCTGGATGGACTTGACCAGTTCGGGGCCGGGCTGCGCGCCGGGCCGCAGCACGATGAAGGCCTTGACGATCTGCCCGCGTTCGGCATCGGGCACGCCGACCACGCCGCACTCGGCCACGGCGGGGTGCTGCATCAGGGCGTCTTCGACTTCGGGCGAGGCGATGTTGTAGCCGGCCGAGATGATCATGTCGTCGGTGCGCGCGTGGTAGTAGAAGTAGCCGTCGGCGTCCATGCGGTAGGCGTCGCCGGTGTAGTTCCAGCCATCGTTCACATAGCTCTTCTGGCGCGCGTCGGCCGGGTAGCGGCAACCGGTGGGTCCTTTGACGCGCAGCCGGCCCACGGTGCCTGGAGCAACGGGCCGGCCACTGTCGTCAACCACCTCGGCGCGATAGCCCGGAACCGGCAGACCGGCGGCTCCGGGGCGTCCAGCATGCGGACGTCGGTCATGGTGGGCTCCTTGCGCTCAGTTGCCTTCGAAGACGGGCTTCTGCCGCGCGACGAAGGCGTGGTAGGCGCGCTTGAAGTCCTCGGTCAGCATGCAGATCGCCTGCGCCTGGGCCTCGGCCTCGACGGCCTGCTCGATCGTCATGGCACACTCCTGGTGCAACATGGCCTTGGTAATGCCGTTGGCGAACGTCGGGCCGGCCACCAGCTCACGCGCCAGTGCCTGCGCCTGCGCTGCCAGATCCTCCGGCGTGACCAGGCGGTTGACGAAGCCCCAGCGCTCGGCTCCCTCGCCGCCCAGGGGCCGCCCGGTGTAGAGCAGTTCGCTCGCGCGCCCCTGTCCGATGAGACGCGGCAACAGGGCGCAGGCACCCATGTCGCAGCCCGCCAGACCCACGCGGTTGAAGAGAAACGAGGTCTTGGAGCGCGCCGTCCCCAGGCGCAGGTCGCTGGCCATCGCCAGGATGGCGCCAGCGCCCGCACACACGCCGTCGATGGCCGCGACGACGGGCTGCGGGCAGGCACGCATGGCGAGCACCAGGTCGCCGGTCATGCGCGTGAACATCAGCAGCTCGGGTGCCGTCAGCTGTACCAGGGGGCCGACGATCTCGTGGACATCGCCGCCCGAGCAGAAGTTGTCCCGGGCACCCGCCAGCACCACGGCGTCGATGTCGGTGGCGTACTTCAGCGCCCGGAACAGGTCGCGAAGCTCGGCGTAGGAGTCGAAGGTGAGCGGGTTCTTGCGCTCCGGCCGGTTCAGGGTGATGGTGGCCACGCCGGAGTCGGCCTGCCACTTGAAGTGTGTGGCCTGGTAGCCAGCCAGCAGCTTGCGGTTGCCGGCGGCCAGGGCCGGGTCGACACGGGAATTCATCGGCGCTCCTTCGAGGATGGGTTGCGAACCGGGCGATCGCCCAGAGCGTCGGTCTCCTGCTGCACCAGGTGCACGCGCAGGCGCCCCAGCAGCTCGTAGAGCGCGCCCTTGTGCTGCGCGTCGAAGCCGGCCAGCATCTCCACCAGCCAGGCCTCGTGCTCTTCGGCCATCTCGATGAACCGCTGGTGGCCGGCCTCGGTGAGCGTGACGATCAGCGAGCGCCGGTCGTCCGGGTCGGGGGTGCGCTCCACCCAGCCTTCGCCCACGAGCTGGTCGGTGAGGCCGGTGACGTTGCCGCCGGTGACCATCAGGTAGCGCGACAGCGTGTTCATGCGCAGGCCCTGCGGATGTCGCTCAAGCTGCGCCAGGTAGTCAAAGCGCGGCAAGGTGGTGGCAAAGCGCTGCCGCAAGCGCAGACGGATTTCCTGCTCGATCTGCGTGCTGCACGACAGCAGCCGCAGCCAGAGCTTGACCGCCGAGTGATCGCTGGAGACCGCGCGCGCCTCACGGCCGAGGTTGTCGTCGTCCAGCACATGCACGAGCCTGAAGTTGCGGGCCTTGCTCATCTCACATCACCTCGCCGCCGCTGACCGAGATCGACTGCCCGTTGATGGCCGTGGCCGCCGCGCCGCAGAGCCAGGCCACGGTGTCGGCCACCTCCTCGGGTTGCACGATCCGCCCCTGCGGGTTGTGGCGGGCGAACTCGGCGCGCGCCGCCTCGTCGGTGCGGCCGGTCTTGGCGACCACGTTGGACAGGCTCTCGCGCAGCAGGTCGGTCTCGGTGTAGCCCGGGCACACGGCGTTGGCGGTGATGCCCTTGGTGGCCACCTCCAGCGCCAGCGAGCGCGTGAGCCCGATCACGCCGTGCTTGGCCGCCGCATAGGCGCTCACGTACGCATAGCCACGCTGCCCAGCCGTGCTGGCGATGTTGACGATGCGCCCCCATCCGGCTGTGACCATGCCCGGCAATGCCGCTCGCGTGCAAAGAAAAGTGCCGGTCAGGTTGACGGCCAGCATGCGCTGCCACAACTCGTCGGTGGTGCGACCGAACGGCGCGCTCGCCGCCTGGCCGGCGTTGTTGACGAGGATCTGCACCGGCCCGGTGAGGTCGGCGGATGGGGGCAAGGCACGGGCTACGGTTTGCGCGTCGGTGACATCGCAGACCAGGATCTGGGGGCGGGCGGATTCCGGCAGTTCGGCCACCAGCGCCTCGAGGGGTTCGCGCTGTCGGCCAAGCAGGGTCAGATGTGCGCCATCGGCGGCGAGTCGCCGCGCGATGGCCGCGCCGATGCCACGGGCTGCTCCGGTGACCAGGGCGTGCCGGCCGGCGAGTGGCCCGATGGGAATGGTCGTCACGCGATCAGGCCTTGGCCGCCGCCGCTTGCGCGGCCTGCGCCTTCTCTCGAGCGAAGTTGGACTCCATCTGGACCTTGGCCGAGCGGTACTGCTTGGGCCAGGCCAGCTCGGCGAAGCCGATCTTGGCGGCCTCGGTCATCGTCCAGGCCGGATTGGCGAGGTGAGGACGCGCGACCGCGCACAGGTCAGCCCGGCCGGCTGCGATGACGGAGTTGACGTGGTCGGCCTCGCTGATGGCACCCACCGCGATGGTCGCAATGCCGGCTTCCTGGCGCACGCGATCAGCGAACGGCGTCTGGAACATGCGTCCGAAGGTGATCTTCTCCCTCTTGCTCACCTGTCCCGACGAGCAGTCGATGAGGTCGGCGCCTGCGGCCTTGAAGCACTGGGCAATCTCCACCGCATCGGCCGGCGTGATGCCGCCTTCGACCCAATCGTGCGCCGAGATGCGCACCGACATCGGCAGGTGCGCCGGCCACACCGCTCGCACCGCGGCGAAGACCTCGAGTGGATAGCGTAGGCGGTTGGCCATCGAGCCGCCGTATTCGTCGGTACGCTGGTTGGTCAATGGGGAGATGAAGCTCGACAGCAGGTAGCCGTGCGCGCAGTGCAGTTCGAGCCAGTCGAAGTCGGCCTCCGCGGCGCGGCGCGTGGCCGCCACGAAGTCGGCCTTGACACGGTCCATGTCGGCGCGCGTCATGGCGCGCGAGGTCTGGCTTGCGCCTTCGAGGTATTGCTGCGGCGAGGCGGAGGCCAGCGGCCAGTTGGCTTCCGGTCCGTCGTCAGGCAGCGGCTTGTCGATGCCGTCCCACGCGCGCCGGGTCGAACCCTTGGCGCCGGCGTGGCCGATCTGCACGGCGACCTTGGCGTCGGTGTGCGCGTGTATCCAGCTGACGATGCGCGACCAGGCGTGCTGCTGTTGATCGTTCCACAGGCCGGGGCAGGCGGGCGTGATGCGCGCGTCGGGGCTGACGCACGTCATCTCGGCAAACACCAGGCCGGCCCCGCCCATCGCGCGCGCGCCCAGGTGCACGAGGTGGTAGTCGCCGGGGATGCCATCCGTCGCCGAGTACTGCGCCATCGGCGACACGAGCACGCGGTTCTTCAAGGTCACCGAACGTACCGTGTAGGGCGTGAACATCGGCGGCACCGCGGGCGCGCTGGCGTCGCGCACAAGCCCCGCCTGCCCTGCGAACCAGCGCTCGTAACCTTCGAGCCAGCTCTTGTCGCGCAGGCGCAGGTTCTCGTGGCTGATGCGCTGGCTGCGCGTGAGCATCGAGTACATGAACTGCTCGGGCTCGAGCTGGTCGCAATAGCGGGCGCCGCAGACCTCGAACCATTCCATCGCGTTCCAGGCGGCGTTCTGCAGGCGCAGCGTCTCGACGCGGCGCAACTGGTGGTACTGCTCCAGCACCTCGGCCACCTTGCCGGCGTCGTCGCCGTGCAGCTGGAACTGCCGCGCGAGCTCGATGGCATCCTCAATGGCCAGCTTGGTGCCCGAGCCGATCGCAAAGTGCGCGGTGTGCACCGCGTCGCCCATCAGCACCACATTGCTGCCGTGCCTGTTCTTCAGCGACCACTGCTCGCACACCACGCGCTGGAAGTTGAGCCACGCCGAGCCGCGCAGGTGGCGCGCATTGGTCATCAGCTTGGCGCCCTGCAGGTTGTCGGCAAACACCTCTTCGCAGAAGGCGATCGACTGGTCCTGGTCGGCTTGGTCCAAGCCGTGAGCGAGCCACACATGCTCAGGGCATTCGACGATGAAGGTCGTGGTCTGGTCGTCGAACTTGTAGATGTGGGCCTGGAACCAGCCGTGTTCGGTCTTCTGGAAGTCGAAGGTGAAGGCGTCGTACAGCTTGTGCGTGCCCAGCCAGATGAAACGGTTGGGCCGCACGACGATGTCGGGCTTGAAGACGCTGGCGTACTTGGCGCGGATCCTCGAGTTGATGCCATCGCAGGCGATGATCAGGTCTGCATCCGGATAGTCTTCATCGGACTCGACCTCGCGCTCGAACACGAGCTTGACGCCCACCCGCTCGCAGCGCGCCTGCAGGATGTTGAGGAGTCTCTTGCGGCCGATGCCTACGAAGCCGTGGCCGCCGGAGCGGATGGTGCGGCCCTTGAACAGCAACTCGATGTCGTCCCAGTGGTTGAAGGCGCTCTGTATCTCGTCGGCCGTCTCCACATCCCACTGACGCATGTTGTCCATCGTGGCGTCGGAGAAGACCACGCCCCAGCCGAAGGTGTCGTACGGCCGGTTGCGCTCCACAACAGTGATGTCGTGCGCCGGATTGAGCTTCTTCATCAGGAGCCCGAAGTACAGGCCTGCCGGGCCACCACCGATGCAAACGATCTTCATGTGCTGCGCTTCCGATTGACTGGGTCGACTCATTGCCGCCGAATGCCATATACTTTAGGTCTCAACTATTTATCTGTCAAGCACTTCATCACCGCGACGAGCTGACGCGCATTCGGATGCGCATACCGCGACCCGACCGGCACATCAGTTCATCGTTCGAAGCGGGTGGGCGGCAGCTGGCACCCCTTGTTGCGCTCGGAGGTCTGCGGCGGGCGAATGCCGCCATTCGATTAGCGTCCTAATCAATGGTTGACTGGCCTGCGGGGTCTTGGCCTGTGCGCTTTGCGCGCTAATGCTTGGCGCGCTAATCTTCTGTCCGTGCCGCAACCACTTCAATCCTGATGGACGGCGCAAGCGACCTCCGCTTCAGCTCACTTCAACCACGAAAAGGAATCTCATCATGAACGCCCTCGCCCTCAGCATCGTCCTCGTCCACGGCGGTTTCGTCGACGGCTCCGGCTGGGAAGCCGTGCACAACATCCTGAAGAAGGACGGGTATGCCGTCACCGTCGTGCAGAACCCCACCGTCTCGCTGCAAGACGACGTCGCCGTGACCAAGCGCGCCATTGCGGCGCAGAAGGGGCCCGTGCTGCTGGTCGGGCACTCCTACGGCGGCGTCGTGATCACCGAGGCCGGCAACGACCCCAAAGTCAAGGGGTTGGTCTACGTGGCCGCCTTCGCGCCCGACAAGGGTGAATCGGTCTCGTCGCTGATCGAGAACCCGCCGCCCGGCGCGCCGGTACCGCCGATCCTGTCCCCGCAGGATGGATTTCTGTTCCTCGACCAGGCCAAGTTCCCTGCCTCGTTCGCGGCCGATTTGAGCCCTGCGAAGGCGAGCTTCATGGCCGCCTCTCAGGTGCCTTGGGGCCTGGCCGCGCTGACTGGCACCGTCACCGAGGCTTCGTGGAAGGTCAAGCCGAGTTGGTACTTGGTCGCTAAGGACGACAAGATGATCCCGCCAGCCGCGCAGCGCCAGATGTCCCAACGTGCCGGCTCGACCGCGTCTGAAGTCGCGGGCAGCCATGCCGTGTACGTGTCGCAGCCCCAAGCCGTGGCTGCCGTGATCGAGCGAGCGGCAGGCGCGATCGCGAAGAAGTCACAGTAAGCTGCTCACCTCTCGTCCCGGGTGCCGCCCGGAAAAGGTCGCCGACCTTTGCCAGCGGCCCCGGGGCCACTTGACTCCACGCCATGCCCCGCTCCGATACGCCCCCACCGCGCTCGAAGGCGCCCCGATTCCCGACGCTGGAAGACAAGCTGTGCTTCGCCCTCTATGCCAGCTCGCTGGCGATGCTGCAAAGCTACAAGCCGCTGCTCGCCAAGCTCGGCCTGACCTATCCACAATACCTGGTGATGCTGGTGCTGTGGGAGGAACACGGCATCACGATCAAGCGGCTGGCCGAACGCCTGGGCCTTGACCCCGGCTCGGTGACACCGCTGGTCAAGCGCCTTGAGGATGCTTCATTCGTCGTCCGAAACCGGGCAACGGACGACGAGCGCAACCTCAGCATCGAACTGACTCGCGAAGGCCGCGCCCTGCAGGCGCAGGCCGAAGGCGCCAGCAGCCAGTTCGTTGCCGCCTGCCAGCTCAGCCAGGCTGACGGCGGGAAACTGCGTGACAAGCTGGCCTTGCTGAACAGGACCTTGCGTTCGACTGCGGAGTGAGATTGCCCCGGCAGCCGACCGCCGCGGCGGCGCGTGGTGTTGAAGACGTAGCCGTGTCCGCCGCGCACCTTGGGATTCCAGGTGCCGCGCCTTCCCGTTCCTCGGCGAGCGGCAGTCGTCGTTCGACAAGCTGTGCCTCATGCCATTGCCGCTGGCCCATTGGCGGCGCGAGGCTATGCACCAGTGGCAACGTGTTCGGGCACTCGCACCCTCACCCTGAGCAGTTGGTCGCTGGCGGTGACGTAGAGGCTCTTCAGGTCGGCGTCGCCCCAGGTGAAGTTGGCGGCCACCACCGGCGTGCGCACTACGCCCAGGCAGCGCGCGTCGGCGTCGAAGACGTGGAGGCCGCCAGGGCCGCAGCACCAGAGGTTTCCGGCGCTGTCGATCTTCATGCCGTCGGGCGCGCCCTGGCCCTCGCCCGTCAGTTCGACCCAGACCGCGCCGCCGGCGACACGGCCACCGGCCTGCACATCGAAGACGCGCACGTGTCCGCGTTCGGTGTCGTTCACGAACAGGCGCCGCTCGTCGAGCGAGAAGCACAGCCCGTTCGGCTGGCCGAAGTCGTCGGCGACCAGGCTCAGCGTCGTGCCGTCCGGCGCGAGCCGGTAGACGCCGCGGTGGCCGAGCGCGGGTCGGCCGCTCGACGCCGTAGTGCGGCAAGCGCCCATAGGTCGGGTCGCTGAACCAGATGCTGCCGTCGCCCGCGACGGCGAGGTCGTTCGGGCTGTTCAGCTCGCGCCCCTGCCAGTGCGTCGCGAGAACGGTGACGCGGCCGTCGGCCTCGGTTCGCGTCAGCCGGCTGGTCGCGTGTTCGCAGGCGAGCAGGCGCCCCTGGTGGTCCCAGGCGAGGCCGTTGCTCTTGTGGCTGGGTGCACGGAACACCGAGGTGCCCTGCCCCTCGCGCCAGACGTGGATGCGGTCGCCCGGAATGTCGCTAAAGAGCAGGCGTTGCGCGGCCACGTCCCACAGCGGCCCCTCGGTGAAGAGATGCCCGGTCGAGAGCGTTTGCAGCGCCGCGTCGCCGTCGAAGAGCTCCGCGACGCGCGCGTCGCGCACGTCGAAGTTCACAGCTTGCCCGCCTTCTTCATCGCCGCCACCGTCTCCGCGCCGACGTACCAGTCGTCCGCGCCGACGTCCTGGAAGACGACCCAGATCGCCTGCTTGGGCAACTGCGCGACCTCGGCGATCGCCTCTGTGACGCGGAGCGAGATCTCGTCCTTGCGCTCCTGCGAATGGCCTTCGAGGATCTCGATGGTCACGAACGGCATGGTCGTCTCCTGTCGTGGGTTGAAGGATCAGAGCGTGAGCAGGCGGTCGCGCAGCGCCGGGTCGTCGCGCAGCGCCGCGGCCGGGCCGGCATGCACGACCAGGCCCTTCTCGAGCACGACGACGCGGTCGGCGAGCGCGAGCGAAAACGCGACACCCTGCTCGGCGAGAAGGATCGTCAACCCTTCAGCCTTGAGGCGCTGCACCTGCGCGAGCAGGCTCTCGATGACGAGCGGCGCGAGCCCTTCGGACGGTTCATCGAGCAGCAGCAGCTCGGGGTTGCCCATCAGCGTGCGCGCGATGGTCAGCATCTGCTGCTCGCCGCCCGAGAGGTGGCCGGCGCGGCGGTCGCGAAGTTCGGCCAGCTTGGGGAACAAGGTCACGACGCTCGTCTCGGTCCAGCGCGGCGGGCGGTCGTGGCGACCGGCGGCGCGGCGCGCGACATCGAGGTTCTCGGCCACGCTCAGGTCGGCGAAGACGCGCCGGTCCTCCGGCACGAAGCCGATGCCGGCGCGGGCGACGCGATCCGGCCGCCAACCCTGGATCGGCGCCCCCTTCCATCGCAACGCGCCGGCCGACGGCGGCGTCAGCCCCATGATCGAGCGCATCACGGTTGACTTGCCGACGCCGTTGCGGCCGAGCAGGCCGACGCACTCGCCGCGCCCGACGTCGAACGAGACACCGAAGAGCGCGCGCGAAAGCCCGTAGTCGGTCTGAATCGCGTCGACCTCGAGCCAGCTCATGACGTCTGCCCGAGGTAGACCTGCCGCACCTGCGCGTCGGCGCGGATCGCTGCGGGCGAGCCGAGCGCAATCAGCCGCCCCTGGTGCAGCACGCCGATGCGGTGTGCGATCGCGAACACGACGGCCATGTCGTGTTCGGTGAACAGCAGGGTCAGCGCGCTGCTGTGCGATGCGGCCCAGCAGCGCCAGCGAGGCACGCCAGCAGCGAATTGGCAACGACCGCCTGGTCGGTGGACTGCAACGCCCGACGAAAGTCCTGTGCGACCGCCAGCAGCGGCGCACGCGGGTTCGGCATCTCCTGCACCAGGCCCACGCCCCGCGCCTGCTCCATGCCAATGGCGGCGATGATCCCCTGTGGGTCCACCACTGACATCCCGATGAGCAGGCCGGGGAACTTGCGCTGGCGCGCCGTTTTGACCGCGGTCGTGGCCGAGTTGGACGCGCTCAGGATGGCAATCAGCGACGGGTTCGCTGCAAGTACCTTGTCCATCGCCGCCGGCGCGTCCGAGCCGTCGCGCAAGTGCCCCACACTGATGACCGGCCGCAACTGCAGCTTCGTTGCCGCCAGGCTGACACCCTCGAGCGCGTCCTTTCCGAAAGCATCGTCCTGTTAGAGGATGGCGATGCGGTTCATGCCCATGCTGCCGGCCTGGCGGAAGATCCGCTCCACCTCCTCGCGGATCGTCGGGCGAAGAAAGAACAGATTGTGGTGCGTCGGCTGGCGAGTCAGCGACGCCGCTGTGATCACGCCGACCGCGGGCACATAGTTGTCCTGCAGGACGCCCGCCTTGACCACCGCGTCCCAGTTGGCGGCGCCCGCTCCGGATACGAAGGCGACGACATGATCGTCCTGGATCAGCCTGCGCACATGGGCGACGGTGGCGTCGGCCTTGAAGGCGTCGTCGGCGACCACCAGTCGAAGGCGGTGCCCGTTGACCCCGCCGGCCTTGTTGACACCATCGAGATACGCCTGTGCGCCGGCCATGGCCTGCTGGCCATAGATGGCCGCAGGGCCGGTCAGCGGCGCGACGAAGCCGAGCGCCAAGTCTTTCGCCTGTGACGAGGTCCAGAGCAAGCTCGACAAGATGATCAGCCAACACGATCGAACCACTGCCACTTGACTCTCCCCTTGGTGACCACATCGCGGCGGAAGCGCTGGAACTCGCCCGCCGCCGGTCACGTGAGCAGGAACTGCACCTTCCCCGCATCGCCCGCACTCGCAACGGCGAAGGCTTGTTCGTAGTCGGCCAGCACAAACTCGTGCGTGACGATCCGGTCCAGCGCGGTGGCCAATCTGGGCAGCAGTTGCTCCACCTCCAGCCAGGTCTCGTGCAGCAAACGTCCGTAGATTCCCCGCAATGCGACTTCGCGCAGGATCACGTGCCGCGCGAGATCGACGCTCACCGGCTCACTCGGCAAGCCCACCAGAATCGCGCTGCCGCCGGGCCGCGTCGATGCAATGGCCGTGGCGATGCCGCGCGCGCTGCCGCTGGTGTCGATGGCCGCGTCGAAGTCGCCGCTGCGGCCGGTCTCGGCGTCGAGTTGGGCCGGCTCGATCGCCATATCGGCGCCTACGACCTGCGCAATGCGCAACCGGTTCTCCGAGAGGTCCGCCGCGACGATCGACAAAGCACCCAGCGCCTTGGCGGCGGCCACCGTCAGCAGGCCAATAGGGCCGCAGCCCACCACCAGCAAGCGCCCTTTGCCGACGCGCGATTCGATGGCGGCGCGCACCGCAATGCCCAGCGGCTCCATCAGGCAGGCATGCTTGTGCGGCAGCGACGGCGGCAATACGCGAAGAAGCCGGGCCGGCACAATGGCAAACTCAGCGAACGCACCGCGATCCAGGCGCGTAAAGACGCGCAGGTTCAAGCAGGTGTGGCCGCGCCCCAAGCGGCACTGCGCGCAGGCGCCGCACGCGAGATGCGTTTCGGCAGCCACCTTGTCGCCGACCGCCACGTCACGCGCCGAGGCACCTGTGGCCTCGACGACGCCGCTGAACTCATGCCCCAACGCGAACGGCGGCACATAGTTCTTGGCCGCCCACGCATTCCACTGCAGGATGTGCAAGTCGGTGCCGCAGATGGCAGCACGGTGGATGCGCACCAGCGCCTCGTCGTCTTGCAGCGGACGCAAGCTGCGCTGTGCAAGCGCAACGCCGCCAGCCGTGGGCGCGCTCTTGACGAGCAGTTTGTACTCTGAACCCAACTCCGTCACTTCGAACTCCATTTCCTGAATCAATCGAGCGAGACCTGGGCGAATTTCGCGACGCGCTTCCAGATGTCCACATCGCGGCGGATCTACGCAACCAAGGCCTCTGGTGAACCCAGCGCAATGCTCGCCCCGAGGTCCTCGAACCTGGCCTTGACCTCGGGGCGCGCGGCCGTTCGTTGCAGCGCCGCGTGCAGCGCAGCGACTCGCTCCTTGGACAGGCCGGGCGGCGCGAGGATGCCGTTCCACAGATCGGGCTCGTAGCCGGCCGGGCCCAGCTCCTTGAAGGTGGGCGCGTCCGGCAGGCGACTGCTGCGCTGCGGCGCGGCCACGCCGATGGCGATCAGTTGCCCCGACTTGATGAAGGGCAGTGCCGATGGCAAGGCGACCCAGAGAATCTCGGTCTGCCCAGCCACCACGTCATTGATCGCCGGGCCCGACCCCCGGTAGGGAATGTGGACAATGAACGTGCCGGTGAGCGACTTGAACCACTCCATCGCCAGGTGCGTGGCGCCGCCCGTTCCCGAGCTGGCGAAGCTGTACCTGCCCGGCGCGGCCTTCAGCACGCGAATGAACTGCGCGTAGTCCTTCGCCGGGAAGCGCGGATGGACCGCGATGACGCCGGGAAACGACAGCAGCTTGGTGATCGGCGCGAAGTCGCGCAGCACGTCGTAGGGCAGCGACTTGTACACGGCCGAGTTCGTGCCGTGCGTGCTGACCGACATCAGGCCGATCGTGTGGCCGTCGGGCTCGGCGCGCGCCAACTCGCGCGCGCCGATCGAACCGCCGGCGCCGACGCGGTTGTCCACGAGCACTGCCTGGCCCATCTCCTTCGCGAGTCCATCGGCCAGGATGCGGGCCACCACGTCGGTGGTGCCGCCCGGTGCGAAGGGCACCAACAGGCGGATCGGTCTGGAAGGATGGCCTTGCGCCAAAGACGAGGTACCCGTCGCGGTCAGCACCGCGGACACGCCACTCAGCAGCACGCTGCGTCGATCAAGTTGGGACATCGGTATTTCTCGCATCAGTCTGGCTTCGAACCCCTAAACAGGACGGTCGCCCTTGGCCACCTTGAGCGTGCGGTTGTCCACCGCCGGCAGCATGCGCGCCGGATCGCGCGTGACGACGACATCGATCACGGTCGGGCTGGATGTGTTGGCCAGCCCGCGCTCGAACGCCGCTGCGAGCTGCTCCGGGTCTTCGACTCTGATGCCGAGGCAACCGAGGTGGTTGGCAATTTCGGCGTAGTTGAGTTCGTGCAGGTCCGACGACTGGTAGTGCCCGGCTCCATACACAGAGTGCTGCAGCGCCTTGACGTAACCGGAGGCCGCGTTGTTGAACACGCACAACACGAAGTTCGAGCCCAGGCGCTTGGCGGTCTCGAGTTCGCCCATCGTCATGTTGAAGCCACCGTCGCCGGTCAAGGCCACCACGCGCCGCTGCGGGCCGATGCCGATCTGCGCGCCCATGCCACCCGGCACGCCGTAGCCGATCGAGGCAAAGCCGCGGTCGGCCACGAAGGTGCGACCGGCCTGCTTGGTGTCGAACAGCAAGGCACCCCAATGCGCGGCAAAGCCCCCATCGGCAACCAACACCGCATCTCGCGGCAGCAGACGATTCAACTCGCCCAAGATGCGGCCGATATTGACCGGCCTCTCGCCGGACGTGGTGCGCTCGCGGGCGCCTTCATTCCACTTCCCCATCCGTGCCGGCACTTCGGCGGCATAGCTCTCCCGCAGCGCGCGGCGCGCACCGCCGTCACCCAACGCTGCGCAGAGGTCTTGCAGCGCCAGCCGCGCATCGCCCACCAGCGCGACGGTGGCGCGCGTGGTGCGCCCGATCTCCTCGGCCACGATGTCGATGTGGATCAGCGGTGTGCCGCTGGGCATGATCGAGAAGCGCTTGGTCGCCACTTCGCCGAGCTTGCAGCCAACGACGATCAGGCAATCCGAAGTGGCGATCAGCTCGTTGGCGATGCGGTCGTAGCGGCCGAACAAGCCGGCCGACAGCGGGTGCGTGCAGGCGATCGCGCCCTTGCCGCCCATCGTGTGCGCCACAGGGATGTTCTCGCTCACGGCGAGCGTGGCCAAGGCGTCGTAGGCTTGCGAGATATGGACGCCGCCACCCACCAGCAGCAGCGGTCGGCGCGCAGCGGCGATGAGCTGGACGGCGCGTTGCACATCGGCGCCGGCAGGACGCGAGCGTCGAGACGGGTACTGGGCGGTTTCCGTGTCCACGAACAGATCGGCCTCGCTGAACTCGTACTCGCCGTGCGAGATGTCTTCGGGCAGGGCCAGCACCACCGGTCCCGGGCGCCCCGACGTGGCCACGGCGAAGGCGCGGCGCACGAGCTCGGGAATGCGCCGGATCGCTTCGACCCGGATGACTTCCTTGGCCACGGGCCGCAGCACTTCGAGCTGGCGTGCCTCCTGCGTCATGTTCTTCCAGGCATGTTGGCGGTGCGCATCGGCGACGATGGCGACGATCGGGATGCCCGCGTTGAAGGACTCGGCCAGACCGGTCACCAGATTCGTGGCACCAGGTCCGAGAGTGGCATCGACAACGCCGACGCGATTGGTCACCCGCGCGTAGGCATCGGCCGCGAACGCGCCGCAGCGCTCGTCGTTGATCAGGTTGTGGCGCAAACCCAGTTGCCGACAAGCCTCATAGAACGGCAGCAGCTGAAAGCCGCCCATGCCGAAGATCGGGCCGACCTGATGGCGCTTGAGCATCTCGGCGACGGCGGCGCCGCCGCTGATCATCTGTTTGGAACAAACTGTCATTGGTGATGTCGTTGAGGGAGGCTGAAATCGGATTGACGCGTCGCCCAGGCCTCGGAAAGCAGACTCAACCAATGCCGAACGGTCTGGCCTCGCAGTGCGCCGAACCGGGTTGCCAGCGCATTGGCGTGGCTGAGCACACCGTCGGTCACAGTCGAGCGCCCATCGCCGATCCGCGCCGACCAGGCACTGACCGTGACGGCCGCGATGCCGCGAGCATTCAGCGGTGCGAGACGCCCGATGCCGGCCTCATCGATGCCGACATCCGCGTCGTTGTAGATGGCCGCGAACACGTCCAACTTGATCGCCGACTGCGGGTCGCCGCCGAGCAGTCCGCCGTGCGATCCCGTGACGACAACCGCGTTGCGATCCGCCTCGGTGACGAGCGAATTGGAGTCCATTGCCACGACGGGCATCGCACCAAAGCCCGGTACGGCATGCCGCGCCTCGGCGATCCTCGGCAAGGTGTCGCCGAGGTGGCTCGCCCGGCCACAGCGTTCGGCGAAGAGTCGCCAGACCGCCTCGGTGCTCATGCCAGGTGCAGCGCCGACGGCCTGCGCCGCCCGGTTGACGGTCGAGACGACGCCACGCCTGAAACAATCGGCGCCATCGCCAATGCGCGCGGAGCGGTGCGATACCGCCACCGCAGCGACACCACTGCTGTCCAGCAGATCGAGCCCGGCGACGCCGGCCCGCTCCTTGCCGATGCCTGCGTCGCTGAAGATCGCCGCGGACACGTCGGCCTCGAGTGCGCAGCAGGCCGAGTAGAGCCCACCGTGCGACGCGCAAACGATGGGCTGCCCCGCTGCGCCGGGCGGCAGGCTGGTGATGCTGTCGGTAACCAAGGGTCGCATGGAAGTCAGACCGTCGCGACCGGCGTTACTGGTGAGCCGATGGCGCCCGGCAGGCGCAGCGGCGGCGCCGTCAGCAGGAAGTGGTGGCGGCCGTGCCCGCGCAGCCAAGTGGCCAGTTCGCTCAGGTGCCATAGCTCACCCAGCGGCATGCCGCGCTTGAACAGGCAGTGGTGGTGCAGTGGCACGAGCTTGGTGGCGCCAGGTCGTGGCGGCACTTCGATGCGCTCCACCGCGTAGTTGTCGGCCGCGATCGCCGCGATGCCCGACGCCGAGATCCACTCCAGCAATGCGGCGTCATTGCCATCGAGCGCAGCGCACATGCGGTGCACGCGCTCAGGATCGGGCGATCGGTTCATGCGCAGGATCTTGTCGGCAAACCCCGTGTGCAGGCACAGGATGTCGCCGCGGCGGATCTCCACCGAATCGGCGCGCAGCACGCGCTCGAGCGCCGCCATGCCGATCAAGGTCTCGTCGTGCCCGAAGTGCGCAGCCAGATCGACAAGGACGCCACGCCCCTGGACTGGCCGCGCGGCGAAGGTGTCGATGCCCAGTGGCATCGTGTAGCCCGCGTCGCGGTCGTGCGGAGCAAGCACATGGATCTCAGCGCGGTAGCCGTTGTAGTAGCAGCGTTCGGCAATGCTGTCGCCGTCGGCGTCGAACTCGCAGCCGATGTGCGCCAGGCCGTCCCACTGCGTCGAGTACTGGGTGCTCAACGTCACCTCGTCGTCGCAGCCGAAGTCACAAAAGCTCGGCCACTCGTTGCGGAAGCCATAGTTGAAGTACGGCGAGCCATGGCGTGTCGTCGGCCGCAGCACCGGTGGCTTGCGGTGCGGAGCGAGCACTTGGCCGCCCGGGTAGTCCAGCGGCAGGCTGAGGCAAAAGCGCCGGCCCTCGCGAACCTCGGCCACTGCCGCGCGGACTTCCGCGGGCCCGATGTGATTCAGGCTGCCGAGTTGGTCGTCCTCGCCGAAGTCACCCCAGTTCGACCCTTCGGGCCGTTGGCTCCAGCGCTTCATGCTCAGTAGCCCAACACCTCGGGCAGCCACAACGCGATGGGCGGGAAGGCCACCACCAGAGCCAGCGACACGAACATGGCCAGGATCAGCCACACCACCCAGGGGATGGTGGACTCCATCGAGGTCTCGGCGATCTTGCACGAGACCATCAGGTTCACCGCCAACGGTGGCGTGAACTGCCCGATGGCCACCTTCATGGTCAACAGTACGCCGAACCACACCAGATCCCAGCCAAAGGCGTTGGCCACCGGAACCAGGATCGGCACCAGGATCAAGTAGATCGACACGCCGTCAAGGAACATGCCGATGACGATCAGCACGATCATCAGCAAGCCGATGGTTCCGTACTCGCCAAGCCCGAGCCCGACGATGGCCTGGGCGATGGGCTGCACGATGCCCAGCGTCGAGGTGGACCAGGCGAACACCGATGCGAGCGCGACAACGATCAGGATGATGGCCGACAGCTCCCCTGCCTCCACCAGCATCTCGTAGAGGTCCTTCAGCGTCAGCGTCTTGTAGATGAAGAAGCCGATCGCCAGGCCATAGAACACCGCCACGACGGCCGCCTCGGTGGGGGTGAACGCACCCACGCGCATGCCGCCCAGGATGACCAGGGGCGCCAGCAGCCCCCAGAACGCATCCTTGAAAGCCTGCCAGATCGACGGACGCGCTTCGCCGCGAGTCTTGCCGCCGAAGTTCTTGACCATCGAGATCACGACGATCGGCACGATGATCGCCAAGCCTGCGAGGATGCCTGGGAACAGTCCCGCCGCGAAGATCGCCGGCACCGACACCGTCGGCACCATCACGGCGTAGATGATGAAAGCGATCGACGGCGGGATCAGGATGTCGGTGGCCGCCGCCGCACCGACGGTCGCGGCGATGAACGAGCGCGGATAGCCGTCGCGCAACATGCTGTTGGTGACGACCTTGCCTACCGCAGCCGACGTGGCCGGCCCCGAACCCGAGATGCCACCGATGACCATGGCCACCAGCACCGACACCGACCCCAGCGCGCCACGCCCTGCGCCCACCAGCGCGCTGGCGAAACGCACCAGGCGCAGGGCGACCCCGCTGCGGTCGAACACCGAGCCGACCAGCACGAACATCGGCAGCGCGATCAGCGGGTACTTGGCGATGCCGGTATAGACATTGGTCGCCACCGCCACCAGGTCTGTGCCCATCATCAAGACGGCGAGCGTTCCCGCCAGCCCCAACGAAATGCCGATCGGCACGCCGCCCAGCAGCATCGCCACGAACACGAGGAACATCAGGCTGCCGGTCATGGCGCGCTTTCGGCAGGCGCGCGCAGCGCGCGCGCCATGCGCCCCAACGCACGGCCGGCGCAGGCCAGACCGAACACCGGCAAGCTGACCATGTAGATCCACTGCGGGTGCCCCAGGCCAGGCGAAAGCACGCCGAAGCGGTAGTCGTCCCAGGCCACGCGCGCGCCGTACCAGGTGACGATGGCGAAAACGACGACGGCGAGCAACTGCGCCAGCGCATCGGCATGTCGTTGCCCGCGCGCCGACAGCTGGCCGACAAAGTAGTCGATGCGCACATGACGCCCGGCAGCGATGGCGTAGCCCGTGCCCGCCAACGTGACGATCACCATCAGCAGGATCGAGTACTCCTCGGTGAAGGCCAACGAGATGTTGCTCAGGTAGCGAGTCACCACGTTGGCCAACGTGATCAATGCCATGCCGGCCATCCCGCCCGCGAGGAGGACCCGCTCGATGGACAGTGGGATGCGTGTGACCGGATCGACGTGAGGCGCCGTGGGATCGACTTCGACGCTCATACGGGGACGACCGCGTCAGCTGCGTTTGGCGACGGCCGCTTCGGCCATTCGCACGAGGTCGGCACCGGTGTTGGCCGTCCACTTCTCGTAGACGGCCTTTGTCGCCGCGCCGAACGCAGACTTCTCGGACTCGGTCAACTCTTCGACTTTGACATTGCGTTTGACCAGTTCGTCGAGCGATGACCGATCGCCGCCGGCGCCCAGGCCGGCGCGCGTCGACGCCGTATGCTCCTGCGCAGCTTGAACTGCGCTAGCGCGAACGATGTCCTTGTCAGCGGAGGAGAAGCTCTCCCACACCGGCTTGTGCACCTTGAAGATGTTGGCATCCGCAACGTAGTTCCACAGCGTCAGGTGGCGCTGATTCACCGCGTCGAGCTTGCTCTGCAAGAAGACGTTGACCGGCGTTTCCTGGCCATCGACGGCACCGGTGGCCAGGGCAGGCTGCAGGTCGGCCCAGCTCATCTGCAGCGGATTGGCACCCAGCGCATTGAAGATGTCGGAGTAGATCGGGCCAGCGGCAAAGCGAATCTTCAAGCCCTTGAGATCGTCGGGCTTGCGCACCGGGCGCTTGGAGTTGGAGACTTGGCGGAAGCCGTTCTCGCTCCACGCCAGGGAGACTGCATCACGCTGCGCCAGCACCGCGTCCAACGCGGCGCGCACCGGGCCGCCTTGCGTCAACGCATCGAAGGCACGGCTGTCGGGCATCAGGAAGGGCAGCGAGAACAGGTTCATCTCGCGGATCTGCGGCGCGAGGTTGATGGTCGAGCTGACCACCATGTCGATCACGCCCTGGCGCATCGACACCATCTCGCGCGTCTGGTCGCCGCCGACGAGCTGCGAGCCGGGGTAGACCTTGATGTTGATGCGACCCTGCGTGCGCTCCGCCACCAGCTCGGCCCATCGGAACGCGGCCACCGATGTGCCGAGCGGCCGGTTGCCGACCACCGACATCTTGTATTCGGCCTTGTAGCTCTGCGCGCGAAGCAGTCCCGGCGCAAGCGTGGCGATGCTGCCTGCGGCAAGAACTGTTCGGCGTTGGATTAGTCGGTCCATGGAGGTCTCCAGTTGGCTGCTTGGGGATTCCCATAGTTCCGTATAGCGGAACTTTGTTGTATCCTTTTCGGAACTGTACGAGCCGACTGCCCATGATCACCGAGGCGCAAGACGGTGACCCGCCTGTCAAGTCGATCGACCGCGCCGTCCGCGTGCTGCACGCGTTGGCGGCGTACCCTTACGAAGGCGCGGCGTTCACCGACCTGGTCCGCGACACGGCCTTCGGCAAGTCGACCACCCACCGGCTGCTCGCCGCGCTGATCGATGTCGGATTCGCGTTCCAGGATCTGCAGACACGGCGCTATCGGCTCGGCAGCACCTTCACCTTGCTCGGACGCAATGCGCTCACGCAGCACATCGCAGCGGCAAGCCAGGCACCGCTCGAGCGCCTGGCCGCGCAGACCGAGGACACGGTCTTCGCGTCGGTGCCCGAGGGCAGCGACGCTGTGTGTATCGCGCGCGCCACCGGGGACTTCCCGATCCGCACCCTTACGCTCAACGCAGGCGACCGGCGGCCGCTGGGCGTGGGCGCCGGCAGCCTTGCCCTGCTGGCCGCAATGCCGGACGCTGCCATCGAAAAGGTGATCGCACGCAGCAGCCGATGGAGCCATGCGTACGAGGGGCACTCGGTCGAAGTGATTCGTGAGATGGTCGCCGCGACACGGCGCAACGGCTACGCCTTCAATCCAGGCCGCGTCGTGCAGGGCATGTGCGCCATCGGCGTGCCTGTGCTCGGCACCGACCGATCGCCTGTCGCGGCTCTCAGCATCGCCGCGATCACCGAACGCATGGCGCCGCAGCGCCACGAAGAGCTAGTGCGCCTGCTGAAAAGGGAGGCGAAGCTGCTGGCCGAGGAAATCGCCGATGTCGATACACCCCGTTGAATAGGGGCGAGGCACGGCACCCTACACCTTGGCCGTCGGATTCGGATTGAACATGAATGGCTCGCTCACTGGCGGGTCGCTCAAGGGCGCTGTCGCTCGACGAACCCAGCGGCTGCGCCTACTTCCCCGCGCTCCCCCACCGACTCGCTGCCATGACCGCGGGCCGCCACCTCGCTGAGCAACACGCCATCTAGCGACTGGAACATCCGGCGGCGCTCCGGATCGTCCGAGTTGAGCGCGCTGCAGATGACCGTGTTGAAGCACTCGATGAAGCACCAGGCCGCCGCGCTCAACGGGTCGCCGCGCCGCGAAATCAGGCTGGTGGTCGCTTCGTTCAAGGTCTCGGCCAGCGGCAGCACGCACAGCCGCTCGCGGCTTGCCACCGCCTCCACCAACGGCCACGCCATCAGCCCGAGCATGTCGGTATGACGGATCAGGCTCATCGCGATGACGAACGAGTGCGCCACGTGGACCGTCGGCATGTGTTCACGCAGATAGCGCACGAACAGGTCATCGGCCAGAGGTTCGTCGGCGGGCGTCCAGTTCAGCACCCACTGCGCACTGCGCAGTTCAGCCAGCGACCGGCTGCCCGCCATGGGGTGGCCTTGGCGGGCCACCACCGCTGAGCTAGTGCGAAACAGCGGGACGTGGTCGAAGTCGCCATGCATTGACGGGGGACAGGCTCGACCGATGCAGAAGTCCAGCGTGCCGTCGCGCAGTCTGGGGATCGAAACCGTCAAGATGCCTTCGAAGAACTCCAGCCGCACCGCCGGCATGCGCTGCTGAAACAGGTTCACGACATCACCCAGGCACGCCAACGCGATCCACGCGCCGATACCGATGCGCAGGGGCGCATGCTGGCGCCCCGTCAGCATGTCCATCTCTTCCTGCGCACGCGCCAGCTGCCCCGCGACCAGCCGCGCATGCACAAGCAGCGCGCGCCCCGCCTCGGTGAACACCACGCCCTTGGCTTCGCGGGTGATGAGCAGCGTATTGAGATCCTGCTCGAGTTCGCGCACCGCCTTGGTCGCCGCGGCCGGCGACAGACCGACAGCACGCGCGGCAGCTCGGATGCTGCCATGGTCCCCGACGGCAACAAGCGCTTTCAGCTGGTGGACCTTCATGCCCGCGTCGGCCGCAACTTGTATGCCCGGCAACCAATGTTCAACAGCGCAACCGTGGGACAGACTTCTGCACTCGGAGGGCAGGGCCTAGCATCAGTGCCTGGCACTCCACCCTCTGCACGCAAGGCCTTCATGAGGCTGCATCCTACGCGCCCCTCCGCCACTGCCACCCTGTTGCTCGGCTCCGCCGCCCAGAGCACGCCGCCTGACGACCTGCCAGCGGCCGCCGGCATGCCCCTCCACTTCTGATTCACTCACTCTGAGACCGCGCCCATGAACCGCTTTCGTCTACACACCCAGGCGCAGGTGCGACGCCTCTTCGTCGCCTGTGCCGCTGGCAGCGCCGTGACCTTGGCCGTCGCCCAGGACGCCTATCCTTCACGACCGATCAGCCTTGTCGTCGGCTATCCCGCCGGGGGTTCCACCGACAGCATTGCCAGGCCGCTGGCCGAAGTTCTGGGCCGCGTATTGAAGGCCAAGTTCGTGGTCGAAAACGTCGGCGGTGCCGCCGGCGCCTTGGGTGCGCAGAAGGTCGTGACCGCCAAGCCCGACGGCTACACGCTGCTGCTGGGCGCCAACTCGGAGCTGGTCGCGACCAAGTTGATCAACCCCAGCCAGCCCTACGATGCGCAGAGAGATCTGGTGCCCGTCGGCATGATCACGCGCCAAGGCGGCGTGCTGCTGGCCTCACGCAAGGTTGGCGTCCAGACCCTCGATCAGTTCGTCGAGTTGCTGCGCAAGAACCCAGGCAAGTACAACTACGCCAGTTCCGGCGTGGGCTCGTTCTTCCACTACGCAGGCGAGATCGTGCGCGAGCGCACCGGCACCCAGGTCACCCACGTTGCGTACCGCGGCGTGTCCGGGCTGGGCAATGACCTGGCTGGCGGCACGGTCGAGTTCGGCTTCATGGGCACTGCGCCGGCGAAGTCCTTCATCGAGTCGGGCCTCGTGGTGCCGCTGGCGGTGACCAGCGGAAAACGTTCGCCGCTGTACCCGAACGTGCCCTCGCTGGGCGAGCATCCCGATCTCAAGGGCTACGACCTCAGCGGCTGGTTCGCGCTGATGGCACCCAAGGGCACGCCCGAGCCGGTGGTCGCCAAGCTCAAGGCTGCGCTGAAAGAAGCGCTGAAGGATGCGCCATTGCGCAAGACCTTCGACGCCCTGGGGGGCTTGCCGACGGGCGACGACGAGGACGTGGCCAAGGTGATGCGCGACGACACGTTGCTCTACAAGAAGTTCGTCGAGACCACCCGGCTGGACACGCAGAAGTGAAGCCGATGCCCGCCCCTGCCGAGATCGCTGCCGCCGTCGAAGAACGGCGCGACGCCTACATTGCCATCGCCGACCGCATCTGGGGCCTGGCCGAGATGCGCTACCGTGAGTTCGAGTCGGCCGAGCTGCACGCCGCGGCGCTGGAGAGCGCAGGCTTCAAGGTGACACGCGGCGTGGCCGGCATGCCGACGGCGTTCGTCGCCGAGGCCGGCAGCGGCGGCCCGGTGATCGGCTTCCTCGGCGAGTACGACGCGCTGGCGGGTTTGAACCAGGAGGCCGGCGCGCTGGTCTGCCGGCCCGACCCGAGCCGCGACGTCAACCAGGGGCATGGCTGCGGCCATCACCTGCTGGGCACCGCGGCGCACCTGGCGGCGGTGGTCACGCGCGACCACCTGCAGCGCCACGGCCTGCCAGGCACCGTGCGCTTCTATGGCTGCCCCGCCGAGGAAGCCGCCGCCGGCAAGACCTTCATGGCGCGCGCCGGGCTCTTCGACGATCTGGCCGCAGCGGTGTCGTGGCACCCTTCGGTGGCCAACTCGGTGTTCATGAACGCGACGCTGGCCAACGTGCAGGCCCACTTTCGCTTCCACGGCAAGTCGGCGCACGCGGCCCTGGCGCCGCACCTCGGCCGCAGTGCGCTCGACGCCGCCGAGTTGATGAACATCGGCGTCAACTACCTGCGCGAACACATGCCGGAACAAGCGCGGGTGCACTTTGCCTATCTCAATTCAGGCGGTCCGTCGACCAACGTGATCCCGGCGTATGCCGAGCTGCTGTACACGGTGCGCGCGCCGCGCATCACCGAAGCGCTGGCGCTGTACGAACGCGTCGAGCAGGTAGCGCGCGGCGCGGCGATGATGACAGGTACCACGGTCGAGATCGTCTTCGACAAGGCGGTTTCCAATGTGCTGCACAACGACGCGCTGGACCGCGTGATGGCCGAGCAGATGCAAGCCATCGGCGCGCTCGAGGTCACTGCCGATGAGCAGCGCTTCGCCGAAAAGATCCAGGCCACGATCGGCAGCGAAGAACTGGCCAACAGTGCCAAGCACTTCGCCGCCGCGCTGCGCGACCCGCAGCCCATCGTTTCCGGCATCCTGGCCTACGATCCCGGCGCGCCGCGGCCGGTGACCGGCTCCACCGATGTGGGTGACGTGAGCTGGGCAGCACCGACCACGCAATGCCTGACCGCCTGCTACGCCTGGGGCACCGGCTTCCACTCCTGGCAGATGGTGTCGCAGGGCAAGACTTCGTTGGCGCACAAGGGCATGCTGTTGGCCGCCAAGTGCATGGCCGCTACCGGCGTGGCGCTGTTCGGCCGGCCCGAGGTGCTTCATGCCGCGGCGCGCGAACTGCACGCGAAGCGCGACGGCGCGCCTTACCGCTGCCCGATCCCACCCGACGTGCTGCCGCCGCCGGCACGCCAGAACGGGAATCCGCCTTGACCATCAGCTTCTTCATCACCGGCTTCAACCACCAGGATGCGCACGCCCGGCTCAGCGCCACTCAGCGGGACGAACTGGCCGCCGCACTCGGCAGCCTCGAGGGGCTCACGCGCTGCGAGATTGCCGTGCCCGCCGAGGTGCAGACCTACCACGGCGACACCGAGGTGCCCGCCCTGGCGGTGCGGCTGGACTTTGCGACGCTTCCAGCACTGGAGCTCCAGTTGAGCGCTGGCGGCAGCATCCACGAGCTGGCGTCGTCGCCACTGTGGCGCTCGTTGCCGCTGGACGACGTATCGCAGCAGGCCATGGTCAGGCGATGCTTCCTCGACCACCTCGCGCCCGGCGGCGTCGAAAGCGGCTGCGACTATCTCGTGCACTACCCAGGCCCGGCCGAAGACTTCAATCGCTGGCTGCGCCACTATTTGGACCACCACGCGCCGGTCATGACCACCTTCCCCAAAGTGCGATGTGTGGATGTGTACACGCGTCTGGACTGGTGCGACGCGTTGCCGTGGCGGCGCGACGCCCACATGCAGCGCAACCGCATCGCGTTCGACGCAGTGCACGACCTGCTGGCCGCGCTGGGCTCGCCGGTGCGCGATCTGATGCGCCAGGACCACGAGCGCTTCCCACCCTACAGTGGAGGCTCGCGCCACTACCCGATGCACGTCACGCGGCTGGGCGCCGCCTCAAGTGCTGCCCGCTCTGTGGGTTCCCATGCCTAGGCGCGCGCCCTAGTGGGCATCGGACAAGGCTTCGAACGGGGTGCGTTCGCCATCCACCGCCACCTGCGACCCCTGAGATGCGCCTTGGCCGCGCAGGTCGAACGCCACGAGCCGGTACCTCGCGCGCAGCGTCGGGTCGGCCAGCTGTGCCACCCAAGGCAGCCATGACTGCGAAATGCCATGCACGAACACGATCGCCGGTCGTGCTCATGACCTTGAAAGCCTGAGGCCCGGCATTGCCGACCGCCGGGCGACATTGGGCTGAGGCACGC
Organism: uncultured Burkholderiales bacterium; assembly: GCA_937871935.1. Lineage (GTDB taxonomy): Bacteria > Pseudomonadota > Gammaproteobacteria > Burkholderiales > Burkholderiaceae_C > JAEUPI01. Next base: position 18,592 of record CALMQI010000017.1, on the reverse strand, counting down.
CATCGGCGTCCGGGCCGTGGCCTATGGTCAAATGCATGAGGTCTCATGCATTGAAAAAGGGACGCCCGCTGCCGATGCCCTCGGCAAGGCAAGGACGATGGCGGCGAAACCGGCCCGCACAAACAAGAAGCGCTTTGTCGATGACTACCTGCCCGCCCTGCTCGGCCAGGCCAGCAGCCTCATCTCCAGCGAATTCCACCGGGTCGTCGCCGGCAACGGCTTCACCGTTTCAGAGTGGCGCGTTCTGGCCTCGCTGGAAGGCGGCGAGCCCGTCAGCATCGGAAGCCTGGCGGCCACCTCGCTCAACAAGCAGCCTACCCTTACGCGCATGCTCGACCGCATGGAAGAGCGGGGGCATGTGGAACGTGTGCGGCATGAAGGCGGTGACCGCCGGGTCACGCTCGTGCGCATCACGCCACTGGGAAGCCAAACGGTTGCTCACCTCATCGCATTGGCCACGCAGCACGCAGAGCACGTGCTCGAGCCCTTCGGGAAGAAGCGCGCCGAGGAGCTGAAGGCCATGCTGCGCACCATCATCGAACTGCACCGCGACGCCGGTGCCGACGCCTGACCCGTTGGAGGCCGGCGGGCTGGGCGCGGCCCCGACTTGACTCGACCGCCGACGTGCCTTCGTCCTTCATGCGGCTCAGGCGCAGGAGCCCCTGAAGGCTCATGGCCTGGGCTCCCTGTGCTTGTCCAGTTGCATCATCTGGACGCGCAGCCGTCCAAGGCTTCGATGGAGCTGCTGCACCGTCTTGCCGTCGAGGCCGCCAAACAGCTCGAGGACCCACTTCTCATGTTCGGTGGCCATCGCCTCGAAGCTGTGCCTGCCCTTGGGCGTCAGGTTCACGCGCCAGGCACGCCGGTCCGTCGGGTCGGCCTCGCGTTGCACAAGCCCATCGCGTTCAAGCTCGTCCGTCAGGCCGGTCACATTGCCGGTGGTGACCATGAGTTGCCGCGACAGCTGGCTCATCTTCACGCCACCTCGGTGGCGGAAGAGCTGCGCCATGTAGTCGAAACGCGGCAGGGAGATGTCGAAATGCAGCCGCAGCCGCCGCCGGATCTCCGCTTCGATCTGCGTGGTGCAGGCCAGCATGCGCAGCCAGAGCTTGAGCATCGCATGGTCGGTCGAGACGGCGCGCGCTTCGTGGCCCAGTTCCTCGCCCTCGTGCAGCAAGGCACGGCTGTCGTCTGCCTTCATGGCGTCACCTCCGCGCCGCACACACGGATGGACTGGCCTGCGCTCCGTGTCATTCGTCGTCGGTGCCGCCGCCAAGGTATGTGGCCTGCACCCGTGGATCGTTGGCCAGGGTCTGCGATTCGCCCTGCAGGGCGATCTCGCCGGTCTCCAGCACGTAGCCGTGGTCCGAGCTCTGCAGGGCGGCGCGCGCATTCTGCTCGACGAGCAGGATGGCCACGCCGTCCTGGCGCAGGCTGCGGACGATGGCGAGGATCTCAAACACGATCAGAGGCGCCAGCCCCAGGCTTGGCTCGTCGAGCATCAACAGGCGCGGCGACGACATCAACGCGCGGCCCAGCGCCAGCATCTGGCGCTCACCGCCGGAGAGCGTGTCCGCACGCTGCGCGCGGCGCTCGGCCAAGCGCGGGAACCGGTCGTACACCGATTGCAGCCGCTGCCTCAGCGCAGGGCCGCGCGGGCGATTCGCATAGGCGCCCAGCTGCAGGTTGTCGAGCACCGTCAGCTCGCCGAACAACTCGCGCTTCTCGGGCACCAGGCACAGGCCGCGCTCGACCCGCGCCTCCACGTCGAGTGTGCTCAGGTCCTCGCCCTCGAAGCGCAGCGTTCCCTTGGAAGGCAAGAGTCCCATCACGGCCGCCAGCAGGGTGGTCTTGCCCGCGCCGTTGGGCCCGATGACCGAGACGATCTGCCCCGACCTCAGCGACAGCGAAATGCCGCGCACCGCGTCGACCTGACCGTAGGAGACATGCAGACCGCCGACTTCGAGCATGGGCGTCATATCACGCTCCCGAGGTAGGCCGCTTGCACGCGCTCGTCGGCGCGAACCGCTGCGGGGAGGTCTTCGAGCAGCTTCGAACCGAAGTTCATGACCACGAGCCGGTTGACCAGCTTCATGACGAAGTCCATGTCGTGCTCGACGATGAGGATGGTCACGCCCTCCTCGCGCAGCTTGCGCAGGACGTCGCCCAAGGCCTGCTTCTCCTTGCGGCGCAGCCCTGCAGCCGGCTCGTCGAGCACCAGCAGCACGGGGTCGGCAGCCAACGCGCGCGCGATCTCGAGAATGCGCTGCGTCCCCAGGGGCAGGCTGCCTGCCAGTTCATCGGCACGGTCGGCCAGCCCGATGCGTTCGAGCTGGCGCAGGGCCTCGTCGTGGATCTGGCGCTCTTCGACGCGGTTCAGGCGCAAGCCTGCGGTCAGCACCCCGGACCGGGCCCGCGAATGCGCACCCAGCGCGACGTTGTCCAGCAGCGTCATGTTCGGGCGCAGCTTCACGTGCTGGAAGGTGCGGGCCATGCCCAGGCGGGCGACCTGCCGCTGCGGCATGCCGGTGACGTCCTGACCGAGAAAGCGAACCCGCCCCGCCGTGAGCGGCAAGGTGCCCGTGACGAGGTTGAACATCGTCGACTTGCCCGCTCCGTTGGGCCCGATCAAGCCGACGATTTCCCCGGCCTGGACATTGAAGCTCACGTCGTTGACCGCCACCAGGCCGCCAAAGCGCCGCACGGCGCCTGCCACCGACAGGATCTCGCTTCCTGGCGTGGGCAGCGCCCGCCGCGTCAGCGGTTGCGGCACCCCGGCCCGTGGAGTGCCGGGCGGCGCGAAGCGGCCATGAGCTGAGCGCGTCAAGCGGGCGACGAAGCCCATGGCGCCAGATCGGGCAAAGTGCAGCAGCAGGATGAAGAGGGCCGCGAAGGCCACGCCCTCCAGCTGACCACCCCGCTGTGACAACAGCGGCAGCACATCCTGCAGCCCGTTCTTCAGCATCATCACCAGCGCCGAGCCGACCAAGGCGCCCGTCAACTGACCGAGGCCTCCGGCCACGGCCATCAACAGGTACTCGATGCTGGCGCGCACGTCGAATGGCGACGGGCTGACAAAGCGGTTCGCGTGCGCATACAGCCATCCCGCCAACCCGGCAAGAAGGGCCGCCGTCACGAACAGCGTCAGCCGGACGCGGTACGCGTCGGCGCCAACGCTGGCCAGCAATGTCGCCCCGCCACGCAGGCTGCGGATCGCGCGGCCCGGGCGCGAGCGAAGGAGATTGAACGTGAACCCGCACGCCAAGCCGACGATGAGCCAGATCAGGTAGTAGATCGATCTCGCGTCCGCCAGCACCCATGGGCCAAGACTCAAAGGCGCGATGTTCGACATGCCGCTGTGCCGGCCCAAGGCCTCGATGTTGCCGAACAGCAGCGCGATCGACAGGCCCCAGGCGATGGTGCTCAGCGGAAGAAAGTGCCCGCCTAGACGCAGGGTGAGCATGCCGATGGCCAGGGCCGCGGCGCCGGTGAGCAGCAGCGCAAACAGCAGGCCGAGCCACGGCGACACCCCCTGTGTCTTCGTCAGCCACGCCGTGGCATAGGCCGCGATGCCCACGAACGCCGCCTGGCCGAACGAGGTGGCACCGCCAACCCCGGTCAGCAACACCAGGCCGAGCGCGACCAGTGACGCGATGCCGATGTCATTGAGCAGCGATACGGCAAAGTTGCCCAACACCAGCGGTGCCAGCGCGAGCACCGCGACCGCGGCGCCGGCAACAAACCAGTGATTCCGGCGGCCGTTCATTGGTCGATCTCCTCGCCTTCGTCCTCGGCATGGGCTGCCAGGTACGAGCGCAGCATCAGCACCGGGATGAGCAGGCTGAACACGATGACATCCTTGAGCGCGCCGCTCCAGAACGACGCAACACTCTCGACCAGGCCCACGGCAAGCGCGCCGGCTGCCGTCAGCGGGTAGCTCACCAAGCCGCCGATGATGGCGGCCACGAAGGCCTTGAGCCCGATCAGGAAGCCGGAGTCGTAGTACATGGTCGTGACCGGCGCGATCAACACACCGATCAGGCCGGCCAGCAGCGAGGCGCACACATAGGCCAGCAAGGCCGTGCGCGCCGGGCGGATGCCGACCAGGCGGGCGCCGACGCGGTTGACCGCGGTCGCACGCAGGGCCTTGCCCACGACGGTGCGCTCGAACATCAGGAAGAACAGCGCGCTCAGCACAACGGCCGCGCCGATCATCAGCAGCACCTGGGCGCTGACGGCGAAGCCGTCGCCGAGCGCCACCGAACCGGTGACCAAGGGGCTGGTGCGTGAGCCTTCCGGTCCGAAGAACAGCAGGCCGAGACCGGACAACAGGAAGTGCAGCGCAAGCGATGCCATCAACAGCACGAGCACCGACGCGTCGGCAATCGGTTGCAGCGCGACGCGTGCGATCAGGGGCGTGATCGGCACCACCAGCGCGATCGACACCGCGATGCGCACGGCCGCGGGCACGGCCTGCCCGGCGACGGCCCATGCCAGCACGCAGGGCACGAGCGGCAGCACGCCCCAGGCAACAACCGCCTTCGGAATGCGGCGGTACTCCTTGCGCCGCACAAGGCTGCCGGCTTCGGTAAGCACGGCGAGCACCGCAAGGGTGATCACAAGCCCCACGGTGGGCGGCAGGTGGCCCGCCTCGAGCGCCGCCAGGCTCAGCGCGGCGAAGGCAGCGACATCGCCGAACGGCACGAAGACGACGCGCGTCACCGAAAAGATCAGCACCAGGCCGAGGCCGGCCAGCAGATAGACCGCACCATTGGCCAGTCCGTCGATCGACAGGATCAACGCTATATCCCACGTCATGTTGATGCCTGTCCTTCGGTGTTGTGTCCGGACCTCGACGCTTAAGTTCAGGGAACCAGCTGCCACTGGCCCTTGTCGAGCTTGACGACCACGCGCGCACGTTCGTCGGCACCGGCGGTCACACCGGGCTTGAAGTTGTAGACCCCATGCGTGCCCACCAGCTCCTTGGTCGACACGATCGCATCGCGCAATGCGGTGCGGTACTGCGGCGTCCCCGGCTCCGTCTTGGCGCCGACCCGGGCGGCGGCATCCGCAAGCACCAGCCAGGCATCGAAGGCGTAGGCTGAGAACGCGTCGGTCGTCGGTACGCTGTGCAGCTTCTGGTAGGCGGCGCGGAAGTCCATCGTCATCTTGCGGATCGGGTTGTTCGCAGGCAGTTGCTCCGCGATGATCACCGGCCCGGTCGGTGCCAACAAGCCCTGCGCAGAGGCGCCGCTGACGCGGATGAAGTCCGGGTTGATCAAGGCGTGGGTGCCGTAGATCGGCCCCTTGAAGCCGCGCTCGGCCAGCGCCAGGTAGGGCAGCGCGCCGGGTGTGCCCGAGCCGCCCGTGATCACCGCGTCCGGGCGCGCCGCCACGATCTTGAGCACCTGGCCTGCCACTGACGAGTCGGCGCGCGCGTAACGCTCGTTGGTGACGACCTTGATACCGGCCGGCTCGGCGCTCTTGAGCAACGCGTCGTAGACGAGGTCGCCCCAGGAATCCGAGAAGCCGATGTACGCCACCGCCTTGATACCTGAGCGCTTCATGCTTTCGACGACAGCGCCCACCATCAGCGGCACCGGCTGGGCGACGGTGACCGTCCAGGCGCCATCCTCGCCCGCGAACGACAGCGGCGTGATCCCGATCATCGGGGTCTTGCTCTCGCGCGCAACCGCGGCGATCGCCATCGAGCCGGGAACGCCCGAGGTGCCGATCAGCACGTCGACCTTCTCTTCGTCGATGAGCTTGCGTGCGTTGCGAGCGGCGGTCGAAGGATCCGACGCATCGTCGAGCTGGATCAGCTGGATCTTGCGTCCACCCACCTCACCTTTGAAGGCCGCGGCCGCCTGGATGCCCTTGGCATAGGGAATGCCGATTGACGAGCCGGGGCCCGACAGCGAGGTGACGAAGCCGACCTTCAGGTCTGCAGCCGAGGCCATCGATGCCAGGCCGGCGGCCAAGGTCAAGCCGACCAACGAACGAAGAAAGGTGCTCATGGTGTGTTTCCTGGGTTGCTGGGTGAAGGGTGCGAACCGGCTCAAGGGAACAGCTGGATCGCGGGAAATGCCGCCTCGGCATTGAGGAGGTCGACGCGCTTGAGTACGATGCGCAGCGCGCCCTCGGCGCCCTCAAGCTGCTTCAACACATGGCGATAGGCGCCGCTGAGCAGCAGCTGCTGCTCGGCGCGCGCTTCGACGTAAACGAACGGCGTGCGCAGCTCGTAGAGCCCGGCTTCGTCGTCCCGGCGTTCGACGAGTGGCTGCTGCAACACGTGCTGCGCATGGCTTGGCGGGCGCTGCGAATGAGCGCGCGGGTCTTTCAGTCGCGCGACGCGCAGCTGCAGCAGCAAGCGGTCTTCGTAGGCGATCGAGTTGTGCACCTCGGGGTCGACCTGCCGCGCGCCCTGCAAGGGAACCCAGTAGTGCCCATCTTCGGCAAAGAGCGCCAGCCACTCATCGTGGCGTTGCAAGTCCAGCAGGCGGGCTTCGGCGTAGACGAAGTCGATCAGCTCGCGGTCGGAGATCTTGTTCATGATCACGCCTCCATCCCGAGCGTCATGAACTTCGACCACGCTCGGAACTGGTTGCGCATCAACAGTTCGTTGGTGCCATTGGTGGTGATCGTGTCCTGCTCGAGCTCTGCCGGGTCGAAGTTTCGATGCAGGCTGACCCATTCATTGCCAGGTGCGCGCAGGCCTCGCTGCATGCTCTCGAACAGGTGGACGTCATCGTGCGCCACCACCGACATCGGCGAAAACACCAGGCGGTTGTAGCTTTGCGTGCGCTCGAACAGCAAGTCGGGCGCACCGACCACCCGAAAGCTCCAGGCTTCGAGGAGCGTGCGGTCCGCAGCCAGCGGCCGGATGACGCGGATCGCCTGCGGCGAGCCCTTGACGGCCAGGCTGGGGAACAGCACCGAGTTCTGCGGCGAACGCTCGAGGATTTCCTGCGCGCGCGCCTGGCCATGCGCCTCGTTCATGGCCGCCTCGTAGTCTGGCGGCAGGCTGTAGCCGGAATGGATGCTGAAGTGCACGCCGAGCAGGCTGTGGCCGTTGGCATACACACGCCCGCCCATGCCGTCGTAGAAGTCGTACGCCGCGCCGAAAGGCAGGATCTGCTCCATCGCCATCGGCTTGGGCTCGCTGTCCGGCTTGTCCTGCCAGACCGACTGCGCGGCCCGCACCGCGGACTCATGCGTGGACACCGGATGAACGGTGTCGTTGATGTTCTCGAAGTACATCTTCCAGTTGCAGCGGATGACGTTGCGCATCGCTCCGCCTTCGATGCGCAACTGGCCTGTCGGCGAACGGTCGACCATGTTGTCGATGGCGCGCAGGGCCTCGCCGAAGTACTCTTCGAAGCCGGGGCCGTGGTCGCTGAACTTCACGAACACGAAGTCCCGGTAGACCACGAGATGGCGCAGCGCCTGCAAGCCCTTGCCGGACTCGCATTCGTGCAGCCGGGTTCCCTCGTAGCCCTTCTTGAGCGGAATGGCCAGCGGCGATCCGTCGATCTTGTACGTCCAGGCGTGGTAGGGGCAGCGAAAGAACTTGCCCGTGCTGCCGCAGGTGTCGCTGACGAGCTGCGCGCCCTTGTGCGCGCAGCGGTTGTAGAGGACGCGGATGCCGCCGTCGGACTGCCGCACCATCATCACCGGGCGGCCCGCAAGGTCGATCGCGTAGTAGTCGCCGCTGTGCGGAACCTGGCTCGCGTGCCCGAGGTAGTTCCAGGTGTTGGCGAAGAACTGTTCCTGCTCGAGAGCGAACACCTCCTCGCTCAGGTAGAGGTCGCGGTGCACCCTGTCTCGTTCGACGAGGGCTCGGATGGCGTCAGGTCTGCCGCGGTACTGGTTCATGATGTTTGCCTTTCAGGTTTTTCGGATCAGCTGAGTTCAGCGCAGCGGGCCAGCCGCCCGCGCAATCGCGCCAACGCAGGCCGGGGCAGCTGCGGCTGCAGCGGCAATGATGGGGATGACAGTCTTCATGGCGTGCGTCCTCGGGTCAGCGGGGAAAGAAGATGGTTGCCGGTCAGAGCGCGAGACTGCCCACGCTGGTACCGCCGCAGACATAGAGCACCTGGCCGGTGACGAAGCCGTTGGCCGGGTCAGCAAAGAAGCTGACTGCGCGCGCCACGTCCGCCGCCTCGCCCAGCCTGCGCACCGGCACCGAGGCAGCCAGTTGCCGTTCCTTGTCGCTGCCGGCTTGCACCACGTCGTAGAACATGTCGGTGCGGACCGGCCCCGGCGCCACCACGTTCACCGTGATGCCGTCTGCCCCCAGTTCCAGCGCCCAGGTGCGCGCCATGCCCAGCATGCCCGCCTTGGTGGCCGAATAGTTGGTGCGCGTGGCAAGCCCGAGCGCCGCACGCGACGACAGCAGGATCACCCGGCCGAATTGCCGCGCCCGCATGGCCGGCAAGGCTGCTTGCACCAGTTGGATGGCGCAACCGATATGCAGATCGACCAAGGCATCCAGGTCATCGAGCTTCACCTCGGCCAGCAGAGCCGGCCGGATGACGCCGGCGTTGTGCACGACAGTGGTGACTTCGAAACGGCGCACCAGCTCGCCCGCCGCTTGTGCCGTTGCCTGGCGGTCCGTCAGGTCCACTTCGATGCTGTGCAGCCTGGCGTGCGCGACCTCGCTGCGCCGCCGCGACAGCGACACCACTTCATGGCCCAGGGCAAGAAGATGCTCGCAGATGGCCTTGCCGATGCCGGCGCTGCCGCCGGTGACTGCGGCAACGCCGCGTTGCAGCGTCGAGAGCTTGGTGGTCATGTCTTCAGCGCCTCATGCCGTGTGCTCGACGAGCGCGATCACGCGCAGAGGACTGCCGCTGCCCTTCTGGATCTTCAGCGGCGGACAGATGAGCACGGCGCCGGTCGGCGGCAACTGGTCGAGGTTGCACAGGCACTGCAGCCCATAGCGCCCGGCCCCGTGCATGTAGTAGTGGCAAGGGTAAGGCGGACGCAGGTGATAGCCCTGGCCGGCGTCGGTGCCGATCGCTTCAGAACCGAAGCCCAGCACATCGCGCCGCTCGACCAGGAACTGCACGGCTTCGGAACTCGGCCCCGGCGTGTGCTGGCCGGTTTCGTCGAAGTTCTGGTAGGCCTCGGGGTCCTTGCGCTGCGACCAGTCGGTGCGCATCAGCACCCACGCCCCGGCCGGAATGTGGCCGTGCCGCGCTTCGAAGCGCTCGATGTCTTCGACCGTCAGCAGGTAATCCGGATCGGCCTTGACCTGTTCCGAACAGTCGATCACGCAAGCCGGCGCAACGAAGTGCTGCACCGGGATCGTGTCGACCGAGTTGTTCGGCAGGTCGCGGCCGGAGATCCAGTGGATCGGCGCGTCGAAGTGCGTGCCTGTGTGCTCGCCGCAGGAGAAGTTGTTCCAGTACCAGCCGGGGCCCCGTTCGTCGTAGCGCGACACCTCCTCGATGCGAAACGGCCAGCATTGCCCCATCTCGGGCGGCAGCGCGATCTGCGGGAAATCGGGCGTGAGGGTCTGCGTCAGATCGACCACCCGGATGCGGCCACTCATCAAGGCCAGCGCCAGGTCGCCCAGCAGCGTCTTGCTCGTCGTGGTCGTCATGTCAGCTGCCCCCCGCTGCCAGTTCACGCTCGAGCACCTTCGGGTTGTCCTTCCAGCGCTCGAGCCATTCCTGCGCGACATCGCCCGGGTAGACGTCTTCCACGCCATCCTTGAGCGCCTTGACGATGGCGCTGGCCAATGCGGCAGGGGCCAGCTTAGGCGGCGGCAGGGACTGATTCCATTCGTCGTCGATGGGACCGGGGAAGACGTTGACCACGCGGATGCCTGACGGCCGCATCTCGGCACGCAGGCATTGCGCGAGCGAGAAGGCAGCGGACTTCGATGCCGAGTAGGTGCCGTGCGCCGGAAAGTTGCTCAGCGCGTAGATGGACAGCAGGTTGACCCACGCGGTGGCGCCCGTCTCGCCATCGGCCGCACGGCTCTTCAGTGCCCCGCCGAAGGCCTGCGCCAGCCGCAATGCACCGAAGTAGTTGATGTCCATCTCGGCCTTCGCGACATCGGTGCCGCGCCGCGCGCCGATGCCGTAGGCACGGTGCACCTCGGCGTTGTTGACGACGATGTCGACCTTGCCGCCGATCTCGCCGGCGAGTTCATCCACCGACCTGCCGTTGCTCAGGTCCAGCGGCACCAGCGTGACCTGGGGCAGCCCGCTGATGTCGCCCATCCCGGGCAGCTTCTTCCACGGCTCGGCGTGGCCGACCCAGACGATGTCGGCACCGGCCTTCACCACCGCCTGCACCAGCGCCTGGCCGACCGCGGTCTTGCCATCGGTCACGAGCACCTTGCGGAACTTCGGGTCGCAGGTCATTTCTCTGAGCATCTTGTCGTCAACCATGTGTGCGCTCTCCGTGTCGGGAAATCCGATCAGCACCGCCTGCCCGGCGCGATCCAGGCGGGCGCCCACCCGCACGCGTTGCGGCGCCGGCCCCGCGTCGCGGACCTCGCCGTGCAGGTGCACCACCAGCGTCGGCCCGCTGTCCAGTTGCACCAGGCCCAGCCGCCACGGCAGGCGCTCGCGGAAGAACAGGTCGTTGCTGTGGTGCAGCGTCGTCGTGCTGAGCAAGCGGCCTTCGCCCGATTGCGGCGCCCACTTCAGCCGCGGCGAGAGGCAGCGGTGGCAAGCCTCGCGCGGCGGGTACTGCACGGCGGCGCAGGCCGGGCACACCTGCAGCTCGAAGCGGCCTTCCGCGGCGGCCGCCGTCATGCCCAGCGCGATGCGGCCGCGCGCGCCCGGCGGCAGACTCATCTGCCGCGTGCGCAGCACCGGGTTCTTGCGCTTGGGGCGCATCAGCGGCATGGTCATGCCGACCTCCCCAGGATCACGGCACCGGTGCACAAGCAGCGGTCGTAGGTGACCATGCCGAAGCCGGCCACGAGGCCGAGCTTCGCATCGGACGCGGCGCGCTCGCCGGCGCTGTCGGTGAGCTGGCGGATCGCCTCCGTCATGCCGAGAAAACCACCCGCCGCACCCGCCTGGCCGGCCGACAACTGCCCACCGCTGGTGTTGTTCGGAAAGCTGCCGAGGTGCGTCATGCCGTTCGCCCGCACGAACGCCGGGCCCTCGCCCTTGCCGCAGAAGCCCAGGTCCTCGAACTGCATCATCACGATCACCGGGTAGTCGTCGTAGGTCTGCACGAAGTCGATATCTTTCGGCTGCACGCCGGCCTGCGCATAGAGCTCGGCGCGGTCGACGAGCCAGCCGCCACGCGCCATCACCGGATCGTCGGCAAACGCGTTGTGCCGTTCGATCGCGCCGCGCACCAGCACATGCGGCAGGCCGAGTTCACGCGCCCGCTCCTCGCTCATCACCAGGAAGGCCTCGGCACCTGCGCACGGCATCACGCAGTCGAACAGGTGGATCGAGTCGGCGATCGGCCGCGCGGCGAGGTACTCGTCCAGGCTCAGCGGCTTCTTGAATACCGCGTTCGGGTTCTTCAGCGCATTCGTCCGCTGGTCCACGGCGATGCGGCCGAAGTCTTCGCGCGTCGCGCCGAACTGGCGCATGTAGTTCGACGTGATGAACGCGAAGATCGAGTTCGGCCCGCCCGAGCCGTAGGGATAGGTCGCATCGCGGGCGAAGTTGCTGAAGCTGCCGAGCGTCTGCCGGAACGAGTCGACGTGGTTCGTGTCGGCCGCCACGCAGGCCACGACATCGGCGTCGCCCGCCTGCACCGCACGTGCGGCACGGCGCAGGGCCATCACGCCCGAAGCGCCGCCGGTCGGGATGTGGTCGAGCCAACGCGGCGAAAGCCCGAGGTGCTGCGTGACGCCGACCGCGGTATCGGGCGCCAGCGAGAAGCTGCTGACCGTCAAGCCGTCGATCTGCGCCTTCGCCAGTCCCGAAGCCTTCACCAAGGCCTGCAGCGCCTGGCCGATGAACCAATGCGCGCTGCGCGTCGAATGGCGCACGTACGGCACGGTCACGGGCACCGCCACCGCGACCCCTTCGTAGCCCTTGCGTCGGTTCATCGTCATGGCCTCTTGCTCAGCGCGCCAGCTTGTAGCCGGCGGCCTCGCGGTCCCAGGTGGTCTGGGTGATGCCGCGCTCGCGCAGCTTGAACTTCTGGACCTTGCCGTTCTCGGTGGCCGGAAGCTTGTCGACATAGTCGACGTACCGAGGCACCGCAAAGTACGACATCCGCGTTTCGCAGAAACGCATCAGCTCGGTCTCGGCCAATTGGGCACCGGCGCACAAGACGATCGCGGCCATCACCTCGTCTTCGGCCATTTCGCTCTTCACCGGGAAGACGGCGGCCGTCTCGATCAGCGGATGGCTCAGCAGCACCTGCTCGACCTCGTACGACGAGATGTTCTCGCCGCGCCGGCGGATGGCGTCCTTGAGCCGGTCGACGAACCGGAAGTAGCCATCATCATCCTGCACGACGCGGTCGCCGGTGTGGAACCACAGGTTGCGCCAGGCTTCGACCGTCTTGTCGTTCATGCCGAAGTAGCCGGTGGCGAACGCGAAGGGCTCATTCGCTCGCAGGATGAGTTCGCCCGGCTGGCCGTGCGGGACCTCGTTGTCTTCGTCATCGACGACATAGGCTTCGAAGCCGGCGCGCACCTTGCCCATCGTACCGGGCCGCTGCTCGGCAAGAGCACAGCCGATCACGAAGTTGGTCTCGGTGGAACCATAACCTTCGAGCAGATGCATCCCGAAGCGCTCGTGGAACTCGGCGTGGAACTGTGGCGGTACCCCCGGGGCCAGCGCGATGCGCGCGCCATGGGCCTTGTCGTTCGCGGTTCGATCCTTGGACAGCAGGATCGGCACCATCGCACCAAGCAGATAGGTCACCGTGGCCCGGTGCTCGACCAGCGAGTTCCAGAACGCGGACGCGGAAAAGCGCTTCTCGACGACGAGCGTGGAGCCCGTGAGCAGCGCCTGGAAGAAGGCATTCAGCGCATTCGTGTGGAACAGCGGCAGGGTCGTCAGCAGGGTCTCGCCTTCGTGCAGGCCGATCAGTTCGCTGCTGTGCACGCCCCACCAGTAGTACTGCGCATGGGGGCAACAGACGCCCTTGGACAGCCCGGTCGTTCCCGAGGTATAGAGGATCGCCAGGGTGTCACCCGGCCGCAGTGCGGCCTTCTCGGCCGGCGTGCCGGGCTTCGGAAATTCGTCGCCGATGAGCCAGGTCTGCCGCAACGGGAGCTCGGCCGCGTCGAGTGCGCGCACCGCGTCTAGGAACTCCGGTTCGACCACCAGCAGACGTGCACCGGAGTTGCAGAGGATGTGCCGCAGTTGCGCACCGCGCGAAGCCGTGTTGATGGGGACGGCAACGGCGCCGATCCACGCGCAGCCGAGGAAAGTCTGCATGAATTCGACGCGGTTGGAGCACATCAACGCGACGCGGTCTCCAGCGCGGATGCCAGCATCCAGCAAGGCGGCGCCGTAGCCGGCCGCGGCCTGAACCGCATCGCGGTAGGTCCAGCGCACGGCGCCGGCAACGAGCAGGTGACGGTCTCCGAAGCGAGCGGCCTGGCGCTCGAGCAGAGTCGGCGCCACGCGGTCTTGTGGCGCGAACGAAGCCGTCATCGCGGCGCCTGGTCTCATGGGAGTGTGTCTCAGATGAACAACTGGACCGCGGGCAGTGCGGCGTCGCAGTTGAGGAGGTTGACGCGCTTGAGCGTGATGCGCAGCGCACCGTCTCGCACGGCGAGGTGATGGAACGCCGTACCCACGTAAAACTGTAGCTCGTCGCCCTGGGACTCGGTGTAGTGGAACTCGCTGCGCACGACAAAGCGGGCCGCGTCGCCTTCGAACTGCTCCACCGTCGGCGTTTGCAGCAGGTGGTGGCAGCGGCTGGGCGGCTGCTGCGAGAACGCGCGCGGGCTCTTGAGCCGTTCGATCCGCAGGTCGCGCAGCAGCTTGTCCTCGTACATGTGCGAGGTGTGTTGAACACCGTCCGGCTGGTCAGGCGCGAGCGGCACCCAGTAGATGCCGTCGTCGCTGAACAGCGCGTTCCACTCGTCGTAGCGTTTGGCATCGAGCAGCCGCGCCTCTTGCACGACGAAGTTGATCAGGTCCTGGGCAGTGATGGCGTTCATCGTTTCCGGCCTCACATCGTGAGCAGCATGTACCTGAGCCATGCGCGGTACTGGTTGCGCATCGAGATCTCGCTCGTGCCGGTGCTGGTCACTTCCTTCAGGCCGATCTCGGCGGCGTCGAAGTTGCGGTGCAGGCTGACCCATTCGTTGCCGCTGGCGCGCAGGCCGATCTGCGCGCCGCGGTAGGCCTGCAGGTCGTCGTGTCCGACAACCGAGAACGGCGAATTGATCAAGCGGCTGTACATGCAGGTGCGCTCCAGCAATTGCGGCGGCGCGCCCTTCAGGCGGAAGGTCCAGCTCTCGACAATCGTCTTGCCGACGGCGATGGGCCTGACGACGCGGATGGCCTGGATCGCGCCCTTGATCGTGAGGTTCGGGTAGTAGACGGTGTTGTGCCGCGCCAGGCCGAGGATCTCTGCCGCGCGCTCCTCGCCATAGCCGGCCTTCATGGCCGCGTCGTACTCGGGAATGGCGGTGTACTTGCTGTGGATGCTGTAGTGCACGCCCGAGAAGCTGTGGCCGCCGTCGAACACGCGCACGCCCATGTCCTCGAAGAACTTGTATTCCGACATGAAAGGGATGAACTGCTCGATCGCCATCGGCTTGGGTTCGTCGGCCGGCTTGCCGGCCCACATCTTCTTCGCCGTGCCGGCCGACGACTCGTGCGCCACCATCGGGTGCATCGTGTCGTTCAGGTTCTCGATGAACATCTTCCAGTTGCACTGGTGCGTGAAGCGCAGGCAGCCGCCGGCGATTTCGAGTTCGCCTTCCGGCGAACGGTCGGCCATGTTGTCGATCGAGGACAAGGAGTCACCGAAATACTCGTCGAAGTCAGGCCCGGTGTCGTTCAGCTTCACGAAGATGAAGCCGCGGTACAGCCGAACATGCTTGACCTGCGTCAACCCCTTGCTTGCCTCGCACTGGGCGAACTCGGTTCCTTCGTAGCCGTTCTTCAGTGGGATCGCGAGCAGGGAGCCATCGGTCTTGTAGGTCCATGCGTGGTACGGGCAGCGGAAGAACTTGCCGGTGTTGCCGCACGCGGCGTTCACCAGCCGCGAGCCCTTGTGCGCGCAGCGGTTCATCATCACCCGCACCGACCTGTCGCTCTGGCGCACCGCCATCAGCGGCTGCCCCGCGATGTCGACACTGATGTAGTCGCCGGCATGGGGCAGCTGGCTGTCGTGGCCAATGTAGTTCCAGGTGTTGGCGAAGAAGTGCTCCTGCTCCAGCGCGAACAGCTCCTCGCTCAGGTAGAGGTCGCGGTGCACCTGGTCCGGCCGAATCAGCGCGCTCACGGCGTCGCGGTTGCCTCGGTACCCTTGGTGCGCGGTGTGGGGCGTGCTCAACACGGTCTCCTAGATATCCAGCACCAGGCGCGGGCCGCGTGCACGCGAGATGCAGATCTGCATCACCTTGCCGGAGGCCTTTTCGTCCTGGCTGAGGAAGTAGTCGCGGTGGTCGATGTCGCCCTCGATCACCGGCGTCGAACACACGCCGCATTCGCCGCGCTTGCAGTCGAACATCGGATCGCATCCGTTTTCGATCAGGCAGTCGAGGATCGTCGTGCCTGCCGGCACCGTGAGCGTTCGCCCGCTTTGCGCCAGCACGAGCTCGAACGCGCGGTCGCCGGCCTCGGCGGTGGGCGTGGTGAAGAGCTCGAAGTGCACCCGGTCGTGGGTCCAGCCGCGTGCCTGTGTCAACGCCAGTACCGCGTCGAGCATGAGTTTCGGGCCGCAGACGTAGAGCTGGTCGTCGGCACCGCAGCGGTCGAGCAGCGCGCCAAGGTCCAGCGGCCCGCCCGCCTCGGCGTCTGCATGCACCGACAGCGCGTCGCCCAGCAACTGTTCAAGCTCGGGCACGAAGGCCAGCAGTTCGCGTGTGCGGCCCGCGTAGTGCATACGCACGGCGGCCCCCTCGCGCACACGTTGCGCCGCCATGCTGACCAGCGGCGTGACACCGATGCCGCCGGCGATCAACACCGCGCAGCCGGCATGCTCGCGCAGCGCAAACTCGTTCTTCGGCGCGTCGATCACCAGCAGGTCACCGGCTTGCACCTGCTCGTGCATGCAGCGCGAACCGCCACGACCCTGGTCCTCGCGGCGCACCGCGATCACGTACTCGTGCGGCGCGTCGGTGGCGCCCGGTGCAGGCGACGGGTTGATCAGAGAGTAGTGGCGCCAGTCTTCGGCGCCCCCGGGCAGGCGCACTCGCACGCGGACGTGCGCGCCAGCGGTGTAGCCGGGCAAGGCCGAGCCGTCGACGGCGCGCAGCCGGAACTGACGGATCAACGGGTTGAGCAGGCGCGCCTCGGCGACGCGCAGTGTCAACGTGGGAAGGGTGTTGGACATGCTTGTCTTCGCCTCAGGCCAGGGCGTGTCGCTTCAGCAAGGCATGCAGCTTGTCGCCCCGTTCGTCGGCCAGCGCGGCGTCCCGCAGCTCGCGCAGAGTCGCTGGCGGCAGCGTGGCGCCTGCCCTGTGCGTCTTGTCCACCACGGCCACCAGGGTCTCGTAGTTGCGCAGCCCGCGTTCATGGGTGTCGCTGTAGCCCTTGACCAGCCGCTGGCATTGCGCCACTTCAATCGCCAGCTGCGGGTTCGTCGCGGCCGTGCTTGTGATCAGACGCAGCCACTGTTCGATGAGCGCGTTCTCCTGCCCGAAGCGCAGCGTCGCGCGCCGCCAGCGCTTCATGCCCGCCACCGCGTAGAGCAGCAGGAAGCCGCGCAGCGAACTCGTGGTGACCACGCGCCCGCGCTGCGTGAAGCGCTCGACGAGCCGCCGCGGCCAGCCGGATGCGAGCAGCCAGCGGCCAAGCCGCGCCGGCAGCGTCTCGCAGACTTCCTGCAGCCGCGGGTGCATGTACTCGTTGATGGCCAGCACCTGGTCGTCCTTGGCGCGCACTTCGCCGCGCACCCGTTCGAAGCGCGAGGCACGAGTCTTCAGCTGCGCGACGCGCACCGTGTCTTCGTAGCTCATCCACAGCGCCAGGTGGCGCGCGGTCTCGTTGACGAGCTTGATGTCGCCGCCGGCCGCCGTGGCGCACAGGCCTGCCATGCGGTCGAGATAGAGGTCGGCGTAGGCCGGGTCCTGGAAGTCGATCGTGCGGCGCACGCCTTCGGTCAACATCGCGTGTGCTTCGGCGGGAAACCTGTCGTGCACGCGGGCGACCAGGGAACGGACCACCGGATCGCGCGGCGTCGGTACCGGATTCGCGACGGTTGGTGCGCCGCCGGTCGCACCGGGTGTGGCATCGGGCGCCGCATTGAGTGCACGGGCGAAGGCTGCATCGAAGGCTTTCAGGCTCGGCTTGACACCCACACCGCCACGCTCGATGGTCGCTTCGAACTGCGCGCGGCTGAACGGCAGCACGCCGGTGCCGGCCAGGGCCCCGAACAGCACCGCGCTGATCACGCTGCCCGACGCCTCGGCGGCCGCCGCCATGTCGAAACGGACGAAATGCTTGGCCGCCGCTGCGGCGTGCTTGAGCAGTTGAGCGTCATCGACACGGCCGTCGCCCATCGCGCTCTTCTCGGAGATCGCGTAGACGCGGTGCGTCGATGCCACCAGCGTCGTGCGATCGGGGGTCACGAGGCCCCGTTGCACCGCACGGCCGGCTTCCATCAGCTCGGACGCCAGCACGACATCGACATCGCCGGCCAAGGGCATCAGCGCAAGCACCGGTGTTCCGCCGTCTTGCTCGGCCAGCTGGCGCGGGTACAGCTCGACGTAGTAGATCGTCGCGCCGATGCGCTGCCTCAAGGCACGGGCGTGCTGCCGTACAGACTGGTGAACGGCGTCGTGGTCAGCAACGATGTGTCGTTCCCGTTTGATCTGTCCGCCATTGCGCTCGGCGGCACATCGTCCGCAACCACCACGACGGCCCAAGTCAGGGCCACCGATACCGGGGGGAATGCGTCGCTGTCCAACATCCTCACGTTCAATCTCGTTCCCGACACGTTCGCTCAGGACGTCGCGAATGACGCGCCGGCCGAACGGCTGCGAAACGCGCGGCAAGCCGATCGTGCGGTTGATCGCCAGCGCGGCCGGGTCGATCACGCTGATCGTGGCGCTTTGTTTGTTGGCGACCCAGATCATGCCGTTCGGCGCGACGGCCACCGTGCGCGGTGCAACGCCGACGGCGATCTCGGCCAGCTTGGCGCGCGTGACCGCATCGAACACCGACACCGAATCGTTGTCCTGGTTCACGACCCACAGGCGCGGGTTGGCGCCGCTCTGCTCCAGCACGCGGATGATGTCGTCGATGAATGCAACCGTCTCCAGACATCGTGCGAGAGCGTGACGCGGGAGCATGATGATCTTGTGGACAAATACGACGAGTTGCTACGAGAGTACGAGAGCCTTGAAAGCTGCATCAGCGACGCGACCAATTTCCAAGAGGCCGAGGACTGTGCCGACTAGTCGCCTTCGGGGAGTGAAGTGTTTGGTGCCACCAAGATGCCCCTCGCCCAGATCGCTGAAGCA
>CALMQI010000016.1 GCA_937871935.1 uncultured Burkholderiales bacterium | reverse complement strand
GAGCCCCAGCGTGCCGACCGCAAAGGCGACGATCGAGATGATCGGCGAGTGGATGAGCGGCCTGTGGCCCAAGGGCGATGTCAAGGCGCAGGAGGTGACCCATGCTTAAGCTCGAAGCACGGCCGCAGCCGTCAAAGGCGATGTCGCTCGCCTCGCCGATCCTGGCGCTCGCCATCACCGTGGTGATCGGCGTCGTCCTGTTCGCGCTCCTCGGCAAGGACCCGGTGCGCGGGCTGCAGATGTTCTTCGTCGAGCCGATCAAGAGCGGTTATGCCTGGACCGAGATCGCGGTCAAGGCCACGCCGCTGGTGCTGATCGGCCTGGGCCTGTCGATCTGCTACCGCTCCAACGTCTGGAACATCGGTGCCGAGGGCCAGTTCGTCATCGGCGCCATCTTCGCCAGCGGCGTGGCGATGCAGGCCGGCCCCGACACCGGGCGCTGGATCGTCGTCGCGATCCTCGTCGCCGGCGTGCTGGGCGGCATGGTGTGGGCCGGCATCGTGGCGTTGCTGCGCGACCGCTTCAACGCCAACGAGATCCTCGTCAGCCTGATGCTGGTGTACGTCGCGGTGATGGTGTTGAGTTATCTCGTCTACGGACCGTGGAAGGATCCCAAGGGCTACAACTTCCCGCAGACCATCACCTTCGCGGCGGCGACCAAGATCCCGCGCCTGGTCGAGGGCTTCCGCCTGAACATCGGCGTCGTCGTCGCGCTGGTCACGGTGGCGCTGGCATGGATGTTCATGTTCCGCACCTACCAGGGCTTCCAGCTGCAGGTCGGCGGCCTGGCGCCGGCCGCGGCGCGTTATGCCGGCTTCTCGTCGCGCCGCGCGTTGTGGCTGTCGCTGCTGATCTCCGGCGGCCTGGCCGGCCTGGCCGGCGGGCTCGAGGCTGCCGGGCCGCTCGGCCAGCTGACGCCGTACGTGCCGGTGGGCTACGGCTTCGCCGCGATCATCGTCGCCTACGTCGGCCGCTTGCATCCGGTCGGCGTGGTGTTCTCGGCGATCCTGATGAGCATGTTCTACATCGGTGGCGAGCTGGCGCAGTCGCGCCTCGGGCTACCGAAGTCGCTGACCGGTGTGTTCCAGGGTCTGCTGCTGTTCACGCTGCTGGCCTGCGACACGCTGATCCACTACCGCATCCGCTGGCGCCATGCGCCGCGGCCGCTGGCGCCGCCGGCGGCGTCGACCGTGCAAGCCGCCGCCACGGCCAAGGGAGCCTGAAGCCATGGAATCATTCGCTCTGCTGCTCGCCGCCACGCTGAACGCCGGCACCGTGCTGGCCATCGCCGGCCTCGGCCTGTTGATCAACGAACGCGCCGGCATCGTCAATCTCGGTGCCGAGGGCATGATGCTGGTGGCCGCGATCGCCGGCTTCGCCACCGCCGTGCACACGGGCAACGACTGGCTCGCTTTTGCCGCCGGCATGGGTGCCGGCGCGGTGCTGGCGGCCGCGTTCGGCGGGCTCGTCATCTGGCTCAACACCAACCAGTACGCGTCGGGCCTGGCGCTGAGCCTGTTCGGCGCCGGCTTCTCGGCCTTCGTGGGCATCAAGTACACGCAGGAGAAGCTCGTCGAGCGGCCGAAGTTCGAGATCCCGTTCCTGGCCGACATTCCGTTCGTCGGGCCGGCGTTCTTCAAGCACCATCCGATCGTCTATCTCACGGTGCTCGGGGTCATCGGCCTGGGCTGGTTTCTCTATCGCTCGCGCGGTGGCCTGGTGCTGCGCGCGGTGGGCGAGTCGCCCGAGTCAGCCCATGCGCTCGGCTACCCGGTGCGGCGCATCCGGCTGGCCGCCGTGGTGGTCGGGGGCGCATTGTGCGGCCTGGCTGGCGCCTACATCTCAGTGGTCTATACGCCGCTGTGGGTCGAGGGCATGGTCGCCGGCAAGGGCTGGATCGCGCTGGCGCTCACCACCTTCGCCACCTGGCGGCCGGCGCGCGTGCTGCTCGGCGCATACCTGTTCGGCGGCGTCACGATGCTGCAGTTCCATCTGCAGGGCGAGGGCGTGCAGATCCCGAGCCAGTGGTTGTCGATGCTGCCGTACCTGGCCACCATCGTCGTGCTGGTGCTGATCTCGCGCAACGCGATGTGGATCCGCATCAACATGCCGGCCTCGCTCGGCAAGCCGTTCTTCCCCGGCTCGTGAGAGCCGCCGCATAATCGCCGACTCATCAAATTCCAACCCCTCCATCCTGAGGAGAACCCATGACAAACAAGCGATCGCTCCTGAAACTCGGTGGCTTCACGGCCCTGGCGCTGGCCGCCGGCCTGATCGGCTGCGGCAAGAAGGAAGAGCCGGCCAAGCCGGCTGCCACTGCCGCCGCACCGGGCGCCGCGTCGGCGCCGGCCAAGCCCGCGCCGCTGAAGATCGCGTTCGCCTACGTCGGCCCGGTGGGCGACGGCGGCTGGACCTTCGCGCACGACAACGGCCGTAAGGCACTCGAGAAGGAATTCGGCGACAAGATCGCGACCAGCTTCGTCGAGAGCGTGCCCGAGGCGGCCGACGCCGAGCGCGTGTTCCGCGACATGGTGGGGCAGGGCAACAAGCTGATCTTCGGCACCACCTTCGGCTACATGGAGCCGATGCTCAAGGTGGCGCCCGATGCCAAGGACGTGAAGTTCGAGCACGCCACCGGCTACAAGACCGCCGACAACCTGCGCACCTACGACTCGCGCACGTATGAGGGCGCCTACATGGCCGGCGTGATCGCCGGCAGCATGACCAAGAGCAACACGCTCGGCGTCGTCGGCTCGATCCCGATCCCCGAGGTGATCCGCAACATCAACTCGTTCACGATGGGCGCGCAGAGCGTGAACCCGAAGGTCAAGACCAAGGTGGTCTGGGTCAACGAGTGGTTCAACCCGCCCAAGGAAACCGAGGCCGCCACCGCGCTGATCAACGGCGGCGCCGACGTGCTGATGCAGAACACCGACTCGCCCGCGGTGCTGAAGACCGCGCAGGACAAGGGCAAGCGCGCGTTCGGCTGGGACAGCGACATGACGGCCTACGGCCCGAAGGCGCACCTCGGCTCGGCGGTGATCAACTGGGCCCCGTACTACATCAAGGCCACGCGTGACGCGCTCGAGGGCAAGTGGTCCACCGGCAAGGCCTGGTGGGGCGTCAAGGAAGGCGCGATCGACATGGTGTCGGTCGCCGAGGACGTGCCCGCGGCCGCGAAGGAGAAGGTGGAGAAGATCAAGGCCGGCCTCAAAGACGGCAGCTTCTCGATCTGGAAGGGCCCGATCGTCGACAACACCGGCAAGGAACAGCTGGCGAAGGACAAGGTCGCCGACGACGAGTGGCTCGGCGGCATCAAGTTCTACGTGAAGGGTGTGGAAGGCAAGGTTCCGGGCGACAAGTAGAGCCCGCGGCTACTGCGCGGCCGCCTTGCGTCGTTGGCCGGTGCTCGGGATCCTCACGTACCTCCAGTACGTTCCGGTCCCTGTGCGCCGTCCGCCTAGCCTGACGGCCGCTCGCTACGCCGCCGAGAAAGGCCACCCGCCGGGTGGCCTTTCTCGTTGAAAGGATCCTGCGGTAAGGTACATCCATGATCGACTTCGACGCCATCCCACGTGCCGCGTTGCCGGCGCTGCTGAGGCGCATGCCCAAGGCCGAGCTGCACATCCACATCGAGGGCTCGCTCGAGCCCGAGATGATCTTCAAGCTCGCGCAGCGCAATGGCGTCAAGCTGGCCTACCCGAGCGTCGAGGCCCTGCGCGAGGCCTACGCCTTCACCGACCTGCAGAGTTTTCTCGACATCTACTATGCCGGCGCCAGCGTGCTGCTGAAGGAGCAGGACTTCTTCGACATGGCGTTCGCCTACCTCGAGCGCGCCGCTGCCGACAACGTGGTGCATGCCGAAGTCTTCTTCGACCCGCAGACGCACACCGATCGCGGCGTGCCGTTCGAGACGATGATCGTCGGCCTGGAGCACGCCACGCGCCGTGCCAAGGCCGAGTTCGGCCTGAGCGCGTCGCTGATCCTGTGCTTCCTGCGCCACCTGAGCGAGGACGCAGCCTTCGCCACGCTCGAGCAGGCCATCCCCTATCGCCATCACTTCATCGGCGTCGGCCTGGACAGCAGCGAGCGCGGCCATCCGCCGGAGAAGTTCGCCCGCGTGTTCGCCCGGTGCCGCGAACTCGGCCTGCACGTGGTGGCCCATGCCGGCGAAGAGGGGCCGCCGGCCTACATCGAGACGGCGCTCGACATGTTGAAGGCGCAGCGCATCGACCACGGCGTGCGCTGCGTCGAAAGCCCGGCGCTGGTGCAGCGGCTGGCGCGCGAGCGGGTGCCGCTCACGGTGTGCCCGCTGTCGAACGTGAAACTGCGCGTCTTCGACACGATGGCCCGCCACAACCTGCCGGCGTTGCTCGAGGCGGGGCTGGTGGCCACGTTGAACAGCGATGACCCGGCGTACTTCGGCGGCTACATCAATACCAACTTCGTCGAGACCTTCGCAGCATTGCCGCAGCTGGGCGCGCGCCACGCCTACCAGCTGGCGCGCAACAGCTTCGATGCGAGCTTCGTCGACGCGGCGCAGCGCCAGCGCTGGGTCGACCAGCTCGACGCCGCGTTCACCGCGGCGGCGCATTGATCCGCCGCTCGTCGCGCCAGCCGCTGCTGCCCCACCACTATGGCCATCCGCATCGTCAGGCTCGGCAGTGCGCGCGTCCCGGGCGAGGGCCCGCGCATCGGCACGGTGCGGCGTCCGCCGCGCGGCGTGCCGAAGACGCAATACGCCGCGCAGAACTGGTACGACGTGTGGTATCCGGTGCTGTCGCCGAGCGCCGAGCTGGTCAAGCTCGGCCAGCAGGCCGAGACGCCGCAGGACTGGGCACTGTTCAAGAAGAAGTACCGTGCCGAGATGGCTGCACCCGAGGCGCGTCACGCGCTTGCGTTGCTGGCCACGCTGTCGCGCCACACCGATCTGGCGGTGGGCTGTTATTGCGAGCACGAAGGGTCTTGCCATCGTTCGGTGCTGCGCGAGTTGCTCGCCGAGGCCGACGCGCAGGTCGTGCCGGCCACGTGACAGCGCCGGACGCTCGCCGATGACGCCGCCGTCGACGGGCGGCCCAAGGGGTGCCGGCGCGCGCCGCCGCTCCCTGCTGCGCCCGCTGCTGGCCGGCGCGGTGGTGCTGGTGCTGGCCTTCGCCTTCGCGAACCTGGCCAGCGAGGTGCTGGAAGGCGATACGCACGCGTTCGACCTGTGGCTGCTGCACCAGGCGCAGGCGATCCGCGCAGCGCACCCGTGGGTGACCGAGGTGATGCGCGACCTCAGCGGCCTGGGCAGCACCGTGTCGCTGGCGCTCGTCACCGTGGCCACCGTCGGCTACCTGGCCCTGGCGCTGTCGCATCGCAGTGCCCTCGTGGTCGCCGTCTCGGTGGTGTCGGGTTCGCTGCTGATGGTCCTGCTGAAGAACACCATCGGCCGCTTGCGGCCCGATGCACAGTTCGCGGCATTGCTGGCGCCGGGACTCAGCTTTCCGAGCGGGCATGCCAGCATGGCGGCCATCGTGTTCCTCACGCTCGGCTCGCTGATCGCCAGCACACGGGCTTCCCTGCGCGAGCGCAGCTACATCCTCGGCGTGGCGGCGCTCTTCACGCTGCTGGTCGGCCTGAGCCGCGTGGCGCTCGGCGTGCACTGGGCCACCGACGTGCTGGGCGGCTGGGCCTTCGGCGCCGGCTGGGCGATGGTGTGGCTGATGTGGGTGCGTGGGCTCGGCCGGCGCGATCACCACCAGGTGGCCGATCGCCGCGACACCGGCCGTGAGTCCGCTTGAGCGCGCCGGGGTGACAATGCCTCCTCCCCGAAGGCCACCGCTCGACGACGCATGAAGGGCCCGCGCGACGACTTCTACAGCGACACCCGCTCGCTGACCTGGCAGGTGGCAGGTCTGCTGGCGGTCGGCAGCCTCACTGCCTGGCTGATGTCCTTCGCGCTGCCGTTGCTGCTGTGGGCGGTCGGCGCGCTGGTACTGCTGGCCTGCGGCGCCGGCATCTTTCTCGCGAGCAGCCGTCTGCTGACGCGGCAGCACCCGGTGTTGTCGGTGTTCGGCGACCGGCTGTGGTATCGCGGTTTTCGCGAGCAGGTGATCATGCTGCGCAACGTGGCGCAGGCGCGGCACGTGCGGGCGCAGCGGTTCGGCCTGCGTTTCCCGTGCCTCGAAATCGAGCTGACCGACGAGATCGATCCGTTGGCGTTGCCGCTGCTGGCGGTGGACTGCAATGCCGATGATCTGGTGGCGCTGGTCATGGCGCGCGTCGAACAACTGCGCCGCGACCGGCCGGACGATTGACCAGGGGCAGCGAGCGCTTATCCACGATGTCGATCCCCGGCGACAGGCTGTCGTTGAGTCCGCCCGAGCTCCTGGCCGGGCGGCAGCTGCGACTGCGGCGCTCGCGCGTGCACGACGCGGCCGCGCTGTTCGCAATCGCGCACGACCCCGAGGTGATGCGCTACGTCGCCTGGCCGGCGCAGATGGCCCAGGGCGAAGCCTGGGCCTTCCTGGATGCGAGCGCGCAGCGCTGGCGCGACGGCAGCGAGTTCCACTGGATGATCGAGTCGCTCGACGCCGCCGGCGTGCTGGGTTGCATCGCTTGTCGGCCGCGTGGTCACGCGGTGGACTTCGGTGTCCTGCTGTCGCGCACCGCCTGGGGTCACGGCCACGCCACGGAGGCGGCAGGGCTGCTGGTCGGCTGGCTCAAGACGCGGCCTGCGGTGCACCGGCTCTGGGCCCTCACCGATGCCGAGCATCATCGCGCCGGCGCGATGCTGGGCCGAGTGGGTCTGCAGCGCGAAGGCCTGCTGCGGCGGGCCACCGTGCGGCCCAATCTGTCACCGCTGCCGCGCGACAGCGTGGTCTGGGGACTGGCCCGCGACGACTTCTAGCCCGCGCGCACTGCCGGCGCCTCAGTGGCTGCCCTGGGCTCCGCGGGACTGCGCGCCGCGCATCGTCGACGCCGGCAGGTCCGGCAAGCGCGAGTGGGGCACCAGCTGCAGATCGGGCGGGCCGCGGCGACGCAGTATCGGGTTCATGCGGCCGGCGTTGTGCCGGTACAGACGGTCGATCTCCTCGATGATGCGCGGCGGAAAGCCGCGCCGCGTGCCGCGGCGGTCGACCATCAGCTCGCTGAGCAGGCGCTCGGTGCGCTTGGGGTCGTGCCAGGCGCAGGCGATACGGTTGGCCACGCGTGGATGGTGCCGGCACAGCTGGGTGGGATGCACGGCGCGCGACACGTCGCGCAGCCACTGGTGGGTGGGGCTCTGCAGCACCACGTCGTCGTCGCCCAGCGGCGCACGCACGGTAGGCCAGTCGACGGCGTGCACGCCATGGCGCAATCGGGTCCAGATGCTGAGGACGCGTTTGCAGTGCTGGACTACCCGGGCAGCGAACATCTTGTTTTGAGATCAGGGATGCGTTGCCCGCACTGTAAGCAAGCGCGTCGGATCCAGGTGTGACCGGCCGCCCCACGATCGAGGGGGCTGGTTGCTGCGGATTGCGCAATCCTTGGCGGGGTGCCGGCTCGACCGGGAACAAATGACGTCCGCGGGCGTGCGTCGCCGCGTCCGACAGCGTCCATGGGCCTGCTGCGAGCACGTCGGGCCTGCTCGGCTAGACTGCCGGGCCTTGCCGAGCCCCACACCATGAGCACAGTCACCGAGCCCCTCCTGCTGGAAGCCCTGAAGTCCGTCGTCGATCCCAATACCGGCAAGGACCTCGTCAGCACCCGGCAGGTGAAGAACCTGCGGATCGAGGGCGCCGACGTGTCGTTCGACGTCGAGCTCGGTTACCCCGCGGCCAGCCAGGTGGCCTCGCTGCGGCGCTCGCTGGTCGAGGCGGCACGCGGCGTGGCCGGCGTCGGCAACGTGGTGGTGCTGATGGAGCACGTGGCGACCAAGAAGGACGGTTCCACCGACCTGAAGATCCTGCCGCAGTGCACGTTGCCGCTCACCGGCGTGGGCGTGGTCGACCGCATCATCACCGACCTGTGTGTGCTCGACGTGACGCCGCACGGCCTGAAGGTGGTGGAACTCGCCCCCGGCGTGACGATCGACGAAGTGCGCGCGAAGACCGGAGTCGCCGTGCATTGACGTAGCGGCCGCTACGATCGCGGCTCCGCCTTGAGGAGCCGCCCGATGGCCCGCCGCTGGATCCGCATTGCGTTGTGCCTGGTCGCGCTGGCCGGGTGCACGGCTCCGGGTGGTCTCGATTACCGGCTACCGCCGCAACCCGAGGGCCCGTCGGGCTGGGTCGACAAGCCCGGCTGGGCGACCACACGGTTCGCCGTCGCGGCGGCCAATCCAATCGCCAGTGATACCGGCTACCAGGTGCTGAAAGCCGGCGGCAGTGCGATCGACGCCGCCGTGGCGGTGCAGATGGTGCTCACGCTGGTCGAGCCGCAGGCCAGCGGCATCGGCGGTGGTGCATTCGTCCTGCACTGGGACGGTCGGCGCATCGACGCCTTCGACGGCCGCGAGACCGCGCCGGCTGCAGTCGACGAACGTCTGTTCCTGCGCCCCGACGGGCGGCCGATGCCGTTTCGCGAGGCGGTGCTCGGTGGCCGTTCGGTCGGTGTGCCGGGCGCGCTGCGGGTGCTGCAGGACGCCCATCGTGAACATGGCCGGCTGCCGTGGGCGACCTTGTTCGAGCCGGCGATCCGGCTGGCCGAGCAGGGCTTTCGTGTCAGCCCGCGTTTGCACGCTGCGTTGGCGGGCGACAGCGGCTTGCGCGCGCAGCCCGAAGCCGCGGCGTTCTACTACGCCGCCGATGGCACGCCCTGGTCAGTCGGCCACCTGCTGAAGAATCCGGCGCTGGCCGCCGTACTGCGCGAGGTGGCCACGCAGGGCGCCGATGCGTTCCACCGCGGGCGCATCGCCACCGACCTGGCCCGTCGGGTGCAGACTCACCCGACGAACCCCGGCCGCCTGAACGAGGCGGATCTGGCGCGTTATGAATCGAAGCGCCGCAGCGTGATCTGTACCGACTGGAAGGCGATCTATCGCGTCTGCGGCTTTCCGCCGCCGTCGTCGGGGCACCTGGCGGTGATGCAGATCCTCAAGCTGCTCGAATTCGCACCGGCGGCGGCGCCATCGCCCCTGCAGCAGGGTCTGCCCGGGCCGGACTGGCTTCACCTCTACACCGAGGCCGCACGGCTCGCCTTCGCCGATCGCGCGCTCTTTGTCGGCGATCCCGATTTCACCGCGCCGCCGGCCGGCGCCTGGGACAGCCTGCTCGACGACGGCTACCTGCGTGAGCGCGCGCGGCTGATCGGTGCAACCAGCATGCGCATGGCCAGGCCGGGCCAACCTGGGGCCTCGCGGTCGACGCTGGCACCGATGCCGGTCCAGCCCGAATCGGGCACCAGCCACCTGTCGATCGTCGACGCCGATGGGCGAGCCGTCGCGATGACGACCACCATCGAGGCTGCGTGGGGCTCGCGCATCCTGGCCGACGGCGGCACCGGCCTGGCCGGCGGCTACATGCTGAACAACCAGCTGACCGACTTCTCGTTCGCGCCGGCCGACGCCGACGGACGGCCGATCGCCAACCGGGTGCAGCCCGGCAAGCGGCCGCGCTCGAGCATGAGCCCGACGCTGGTGTTCGACCGGCGCGACGGCCGCCTATTGATGAGCCTGGGCTCGCCGGGTGGCGCCGGCATCATCCACTACACCGCCAAGACGCTGATCGGCACGCTCGACTGGGGGCTGAAGCCGCAACAGGCGATCGCATTGCCCAACTTCGGCAGCTACAACGGGCCGACCCTGCTCGAGCGACACCGTTTCCCGGCTGCGACGATCGAGGCGCTGACCGCGCGTGGGCACGAGGTGATCCAAGCCGACCTGACGAGTGGTCTGCAGGCGATCCAGCGCGTGCCGGCTGGCTGGTTGGGTGGCGCCGATCCGCGCCGCGAAGGCGTCGTGATGGGCGAGTGACGACCCGCGCGTATCAGCTCGACCGCAGCGCACGAGCGCATTCGCGCACCAGCGCCGGGCCGCGGTAGATGAAGCCGGTATAGATCTGCACCAGGTTTGCCCCGGCCTCGATCTTCGAGCGCGCGTCGTCGCCGCTCAGCACACCACCGACGCCGATGATCGGATAGTCGGCGCCCAGTGCGGCGCGCAGCCAGCCAATGATGCGGTTGCTCGGCGCCAGCACCGGAGCGCCGGACAAGCCGCCGGTCTCGTCGGCATGCGGCAAGCCCTGGACCGCGTCGCGCGCCACCGTGGTGTTGGTCGCCACCACGCCGTCGACGCGGTGTCGTTGCAACGCCGCCGCGATCACGCGCACCTGGTCCTCGTCCAGATCCGGCGCGATCTTCACGAAGATCGGCACGCTGCGCCGGTGCTGCCCGGCCAGTTCGATGCGCCGCCGCTGCAACGCCGCCAACAGCGCGTCGAGCGCCTCGTCGGACTGCAGCTCGCGCAGGTTCTTGGTATTCGGGCTCGAGATGTTGACCGTCACGTAGTCGGCATGCGGGTACACGCCGGCAAGGCCGAGCAAGTAGTCGTCAATAGCGCGTTCGATCGGCGTGCTCGCGTTCTTGCCGATGTTCAAGCCCAGGATGCCGCCACCGGCACGAAAGCGTCGAGCCCGCTGTACGTTGGCGACGAAGGCATCGAGACCGTCGTTGTTGAAGCCGAGCCGGTTGATCAGCGCCTGGGCTTCCGGCAGCCTGAACAGGCGCGGCTTCGGGTTGCCCGGCTGCGCCTTCGGCGTGACGGTGCCCACCTCGACGAAGCCGAAGCCCATGTCGCCGAACGCGTCGATGCAGCGGCCGTTCTTGTCCAGACCGGCGGCCAGGCCGATGCGGTTGGGGAAGTGCAAGCCGGCCAATGTGACCGCATCGGCGATCCGTGGCTGCACCCAGACGCAGCGCGCCGGCGTGGCCTGCAGCGCGGCCAGTGCGTTGAGCGTCAGGTCATGGGCACGCTCGGCATCGAGGCCGAACAGGAAGGCCCGCGCAGGGCCGTAGGGAAGCAGCGACATGGTGGCGGCGTTTCGGGCGCCGCATTCTGGCAGACGCTTGGCTACGCTCCGCAGGTGCGGCGGTGCTCGTCCTCGAGCTGGCGCAACGCGGTGCGCTCGGCCGTCGTCAGGTTCTTCTGCTTGCGCCGCTCGACCAGCTTGTCCTTGGCGTCGCCACAGACTTTGCTCAACGCGGCCGACGCCTGGCTGGCGGCGGGCTTGGCGGCGTCGGCCTTCTGCACGTCGCCCTTCTGCACGTCGCCCTTTGATGCCTTGGCTGGTGCGTCGTCCTCCGGGCAACGTCGGTCGGACAGGGTGACCTGTCCGTTCGCCGCGGTGCATCGGTAGACCGTCTTTGTCGCAGCCAGCACGCTGCCGGTGGCCAGCGTGCCCAGGCACAGGGCGGCCAGCATCAGGATGCGACTGAGGACATCGGGACGGCGCAAGATCACTCCTGGTGATTCACCAATCGATTGGACGACGCATTCTGACCGGCGCCGCACGCCATGTCGTTGCCGTGCAGCCCCGCGAGCCCGGGGACGGGCCGGCCATAATTCACGGCGCGCCGGCTTGGCCGGCCCGCCGTATGCCATCTTGCCAATGCCCTCGAGACTGCCATGACGCCCGATGAACTGAAAGCCCAGGTCGGCCGTGCCGCCCTCGAATACCTGGTGGACGGCGCGGTCGTCGGCGTCGGCACCGGCTCCACGGTGAATCACTTCATCGATGCGCTGGCCACCGTGCGCCAGCGCGTTGCCGGCGCGGTCTCCAGCTCGGTAGCCAGCACGACGCGGCTGCGCGCTGCCGGAATCGAAGTACTGGAAGCCGACCAGGTCGAGCGCATTCCGGTCTACATCGATGGTGCCGACGAAATCGACGGCCATGGCTTCATGATCAAGGGGGGCGGCGCCGCGCTGACGCGCGAGAAGATCGTGGCCGACCTGGCCGATCGCTTCGTCTGCATCGCCGACCAGTCCAAGCAGGTCGCGGTGTTGGGGCGCTTTCCGCTGCCGGTCGAGGTGATCCCGATGGCGGTGGCACAGGTGGTGCGTCGTTTCGCCCGCCTGGGCGGGCAGGCGGTGCAGCGCGGCCGCGTCGTCACCGACAACGGCAACGCCATCGTCGACGTGAGCGGGCTCGCCATCCGTGACCCGTTGGCGATGGAGACCGAGATCAACCAGTGGCCGGGTGTCGTCACGGTGGGCATCTTCGCCCGCCACAAGGCGCAAATCTGCCTCCTGGGCACGCCTGAGGGCGTCAAGACGCTGCGTTTCTGATCCGCGCCACGCGGGCCGACCAGCGCGCCACGTCCACCGCGTCGAGCGTGTCGCTGGCCACCGGCATCGGCGCACCGCTGATCCAGCTGGCCACGATCTCGCCGCCGAGTGCCGACTGCGCCAGCCCGCGCGAACCGAGCGCGGCCAGCACGTGCAGGCCGTCGTGCCGCGGCAGAAAGCGTGGCTGATCCGGTCGCACCGAGGCGCTGTGCGAGGGCAGGGACCCGACCAACGGCAGCCGGTCGGGTGTCGACAGGCGCCAGGCCACGCGGCCGGTGACGCGAGCCGGATCGATAGCGACTTGCCGACCCAGCAGGCCGCTCAGCGTGTCGAGGTTGCGGCGGTGATCGTCATCACGCAGGTCCGCGTGCGCATCGTCGACATCGTGTGTGGCGCCACAGAGCCAGTCGCCGTCGCGCAGGGCCAGCACGTATCCGTCGCCGGCCAGCGGCAGCGGCAGCGCGGGCAACCGGGCTGCGTCGGCCGGCAGCATCGTGACCTGGCCCCGCACCGATCGCAGCGCCACCTCGAGCGGGCCGGCCAGGCGCTGCGTGTCATGCGCGTTGGCCAGCACGACGTGGTCGACCTCGGCCAGCACGCGGCCCTGACCATCGAGCAGCTGCCAGCGCCCGCCGGCGGCGCGGCGCAGCGCATTCACGCGGGCCGGGGCACGCAGTTCGATGCCGTTGTCATGCCCGAGCCATGCACTCACGGCGCTGCGCGGGTCGACCCAGCCGCCGGTCGGGAACAGCCACGCCGGCCAGGCTGCGGTGCCGGCGCTGAGTTCGACGGCCTGCCCGGCATCGAGCGGTCGGGCGTAGTCGTCGGGCAGGGCGAGCGCGTGCGCACGTTGGCGCAACTCGGCCACGCCGAGATGCCGCTCGCGGCGCAGCAGCCCGTTCAGCCGCCCGACCACGCGCTCCTGCGCAATGCCGGCGGCAAAGCCGCGTGCTGCGTGCAGGAAGGCCGCCCGGTGCCAGCGCGCGTAAGGCCCATCGTCGGCATGCACCACGCCATGCAGCAGGCCACCGCGCTGACCGGACGCGCCCTGCGCCACGTGCGCTTGCTGTTCGAACACCGTCACCGGTACGCCGTGGCGTCGCAGCGCGTCGGCGGCAGCCGCGCCGGCCAGACCGGCACCGACGACAGCGGCCGTGCCGCCACGGCCGAAGCGCCGACCCTCGGGCACTCGCAGCGCATAACCCGGCGCGAAGCGCGCCACCAGCATTTCGCGCTTGGCGCCGAAGCCGGGTTGCCGCGCCACCTCGAAGCCCGCGGACTCGAGCCCGTCGCGCACCGCGCGTGCCACGCTCCAGGTCGCTGCAGTGGCGCCGGGCGCAGCCAGGTGGCGCAGGCGCGCCAGCAGTTCGGCCGACCACAGGGCCGGGTTGCGGTCCGGCGCGAAGCCGTCGAGCATGAACGCATCGGCCTGCACCATCCACTGCGGCAACCAGTGGCGTGCGTCGCCGAACGCCAGCCGCAGCGAGACGCGGCCACCGTCGAACTCCAGGGCGTGCAGGTCGGGCGTCAGCGGTGGCCAGGCGTCGATCAGCAGGCGAGCCGATGGATCGACGTCGCGGTCGCCGTGCGCACGGCGCAGGTCGTCGCGGCGGGGCGGGTGCTTCTCGACCGAGACGAACCACAGGTGCTCGCAACGCTGCGGATCGGCGCGCCAGGCCTCCCAGCACGCAAGGAAATTGTGGCCGAGGCCGAAGCCGGTCTCGACGATCACGAAGTGCCGCCGGCGTGCCCAGCGTGCGGGCAGCTGGTTGCCGCCGAGGAACACGTGACGGGCCTGCGCCGCCGCGCCGGCGCGCGGGTGATACACATCGTCGTAGTCGAGCGAGCGCGGCGCGCTCGCGTCGTCGAACACGATGCGCGCCGGCCGCAGCACATCGTTCACGCGACGGGTGCCCCTTGGGGGGTCGGCCGAAGACTCGACCTAGACGCGCTTGCGGTACTCGTGCGTGCGGGTGTCGATCTCGATCTTGTCGCCCTGCGCGACAAAGATCGGCACCGGGATCTCGAAGCCGGTGGCGATCTTGGCCGGCTTGAGTACCTTGCCCGAGGTGTCGCCCTTGACGGCAGGCTCGGTCCACGTGATCTCGCGCACCAGCGAGGTGGGCAGCTCCACCGAGATGGCCTTGCCGTCGTAGAACACCACCTCGACCGGCATGCCGTCCTCGAGATACTGGATGGCGTCGCCCATGTTCTCGGCCTCGACCTCGAACTGGTTGTACTCGGCGTCCATGAACACGTACATCGGATCGGCGAAGTAGGTGTAGGTGCAGTCCTTCTTGTCGAGCACGATCTGGTCCATCTTGTCGTCCGCCTTGAAGACGACTTCGGCGCCCGAGTTGTTGAGCAGGCTCTTGAGCTTCATGCGCACGGTGGCGGCATTGCGCCCGCCACGGCTGTATTCGGTCTTGAGCACGACCATGGGATCCTTGCCGTGCATGATCACGTTGCCGGCGCGGATTTCCTGAGCGATCTTCATGGGGTAGGCCTTCGATAAGACAAGCGCGCGAGCCCGCTGCGGGCCGCGCAAAGCTTTCGATTCTACCGTGTTGTCGTCACGAATCCGAGCAGCTGAGTCGTCAGGTCATCCTGTGCGGCGAGCCGGGCCCGCCAGGCGAGCACGCGGCGGCGCCAGCACGCCAGATCGGGCAGGGCGGGAACCGCACTGTCGAGCCCGTTCCAGTGCTCGAACCAGGCGCGCACCGGCGCGCCATCGGCCGCCGACACACCCTCGAGCAACCGATCGACGAAGGCGCGCAGCTTGTCGCGGTGCACGCCGTCGGCCTGCGGGTAGATCTGCCAGACGAAGGGGGCGCCGGCCCACAGGGCGCGCACCAGCGAGTCCTCGCCGCGCACGAAGTTGAGATCGCTGCTCCACAGCAGGTGGTCGAAGTCGATCTGAGACAAGTACGGCAGCGCGACATGTCGCAGCGCGTCGGGCGCAGCGCGGTCGCGCAAGGCCGCAAGCGCCTGGTCCTGCAGCGCGCCGCGTGGCAGCAGCAATAGCGTGGGGGCTTGGGCCAGGGTGTCCAGCAGTGCGGAAACAGCCGGGTTGGGGTAGCCGAAGAGCACCACCACGCGTTCGTCTGCCCGGCGTGACGTGGCATGTCGCGACAACCACGAATCGCGGTCGAACCGCGCGCGCGCCTCGAGCAGGCCTGGCTCGCGCAGCAGCCCGCCGGTGGCGGTCGTGAAGCCGGGATAGAAGAAGTGCTTGACCCGGCCGCGCGCCGGTCCGGGCCCCTGTGGCGACGGCAGGCCGTGCGAGCGTTCCACATAGGCCTGCGCGCTCAGGTACTCGAGGTTGATCCAGCGCGGCGGCGTCGCCGCACTGGCCATGGTCCGCAGATAGAGTTCGGGCAACTGGCAGCCGAAGGCTTCGACCACCACGTCGGGCAGCGGCAGGGCCGGTGCCGTCGACGGCCAGTCTTGCACCTCGACGCCCGAGGCGGCGCCGGCCATCCAGGCCAGCGCACGCCGGTCATCGACCAGCAGGCGTACGCCTTGCCCGCGCGACGCGAGATCACGCGCCAATCGCCAGCAGACGCCGATATCGCCGAAGTTGTCGACGACGTGGCAGAAGATGTCCCAACGCACGCCCGGCATTGTGCGATGCCCGGTCGCCGGATAATCGACAGCCCATGTCCGACACGACGCCCGTCTCTGTTTCCAGCGACGCTGCGCACGAGCGGCTGCTGGCACGGGTGGCCGCGTTGCCGGCGCTGCCGGGGGTGTACCGGTTCCTCGATGCGAGCGACCAGGTGCTCTACGTCGGCAAGGCGCGGAACCTGAAGAAGCGCGTGGCGAGTTACTTCCAGAAGGACCACGAGGGTACTCGAATCGGGGTGATGGTCGGGCGCATCGCGCAGCTCGAGACGACCGTGGTGCGCAGCGAGGCCGAGGCGTTGCTGCTCGAGAACAACCTGATCAAGGCGCTCGACCCGAAATTCAACATCCTTTTCCGCGACGACAAGAGTTATCCGTACCTGAAGCTGGTGTCGCACGAGTTCCCGCGCGTGGCCTACTACCGCGGCAGCGTCGACCGCAAGCACCGCTACTTCGGCCCCTACCCGGGCGCGTGGGCGGTCAAGGAGACGATCCAGCTGGTGCAGAAGGTGTTTCGCCTGCGCACCTGCGAGGACACCGTGTTCGCGCACCGTTCGCGGCCGTGCCTGCTGTACCAGATCCGCCGCTGTTCGGGTCCCTGCGTCGGCTTGATCGACAAGGAGGACTACGCGCGCGACGTCGCTGACGCCGAACGTTTCCTGCTCGGCGAGGCCGATGCGGTGATCGAGGCGTTGCAGTCGCGCATGATGGGCTTCTCCGACGCAATGGCGTTCGAGCGGGCGGCGGCGGTGCGCGACCAGATCGGCGCGTTGTCGCGCGTGCTGCACCAGCAGTCCGTCGACGAGAGCAGCCTGTCGGCGCGTGACCGCGACGTCGACATCGTTGCCGTCAAGGTGCAGGGCGGGCACGCCTGCGTCAACCTCGCGATGGTGCGCGGGGGCCGCCACCTCGGCGATCGCGCGTATTTTCCGGCGCATGTGGAGGACGCCGCCGCAGTCGCCGACGATGACGATGGGACGGCTGCGCGCTCGCCGGAACGGCTGGTGCTCGAGGCCTTCGTCGCCCAGCACTACCTGGCCAGTGCGCCACCGCCGGCACTGGTGACGAGCCATCCGCTCGACCCTGTGCTGATCGAGGCCCTGATCGAGCAGAGCGGCGTCAGGATCCATACCCAGCACCAACCGCGCGAGCAGCGCCGCGTGTGGCTCGAGATGGCGGTGACGGGCGCCGACATCGCGCTGGCCCGCCTGCTGGCCGAGGAGGGCTCGCAGCGCGAGCGTACGCGCGCGCTGGTCGACGCACTCGACCTGGCGGTGCAGGACCTCGACACCTTTCGCATCGAGTGTTTCGACGTCAGCCATACCGCCGGCGAGGCCACGCAGGCATCGTGCGTTGTCTACCAGCACCATGGCATGCGCAGCGCCGAGTACCGCCGATTCAACGTCGAAGGCATCACGCCGGGTGACGACTATGCCGCGATGCGTCAGGTGCTGATGCGCCGCTACGCCAAGCTCGCCGAGCAGGTCAACCGGGCCGAGCCGGGCACGGGTGACGCCTCGTCGCGGCTGCCCGGGCTGGTCCTCGTGGACGGTGGGCGCGGGCAGGTGGCGATGGCGCGCGAGGTGTTCGAGGAGCTCGGTCTCGACCTGGCGTTGATCGTCGGCGTCGAGAAGGGCGAGGGACGCAAGGTCGGCCTCGAGGAACTCGTGTTCGCCGACGGCAGGCCGAAGGTACAGCTCGGTCACGACTCGGCGGCGCTGATGCTGGTGGCGCAGATCCGCGACGAGGCGCACCGCTTCGCCATCACCGGCATGCGCGCGCGCCGTGCGAAGATCCGCACCGGCGGCAGTCGGCTCGAGGACATCGCCGGCATCGGTCCCAAGAAGCGCGCTCGCCTGCTGCAGCGATTCGGCGGCGTGCGCGGCGTCGCGTCCGCCAGCGTCGACGACCTGGCCGGTGTTGACGGCATATCACGTGAACTGGCCGAGGAGATCTATCGTGCCCTGCATTGAATCGCGTTCGTCCCGCGCGAGCTGGACCTGGCCGGCGTGCCTGTGCGCCGCGCTGATGGCAGGCTGCGGCTCGCGGCCGTTGGCGCCACCCGTGTCGTCACCGACTGCACCTTCCACATCGACCGCGCCAAGACCGGCCTTGCCTGCACCGAGTTCCAGCGCACGCAACTGGGACGAGTACCGCATCGATGCGGCGCGCCGCATCGTCGCCGCCAATCCGACCATTTCGCACACCGGCGCGGTGATCCAGCCCCTGTTGGCGATTCCCGTGCTGGAGATCGAACTCAACGGTGACGGCAGCGTGCGATCGATCAAGGTCATGCGCGAGCCGTCCCAGGCCAAGGACACGACCCAGATCGCGATCGATGCCGTACGGCGCGCCGGTCCCTTCGGCGACGTGACGCGGCTGCCCAAGCCGTGGCGCTTCAGCGAGGTGTTCCTGTTCGGCGACGATCGTCGCTTCAAGCCGCGCACCCTCGACAACTAGCGCGTCCATCGCGGGGTGCGGCAGGGAACCCGGCACAATCACCCCATGTTCACCACGTTGCCGACGCTGCTCACCTGGGCGCGGATCGCGTCGATTCCGCTGATCGCCGGTGTATTCCACCTGCCCGCCGACGAGCCGACGCGCAACCTGATCGCCACCTGCCTGTTCGTGGTGTTCGCGCTGACCGACTGGCTCGACGGCTGGCTGGCGCGCAAACTCAACCAGACTTCGGCCTTCGGCGCCTTCCTGGATCCGGTGGCCGACAAGTTTCTCGTCTGCGCGTCGTTGCTGATCCTCGTCTGGCTGCACCGGGTCGACACGCTGGTCGCGCTGGTCATCATCGGCCGCGAGATCGCCATCTCGGCGCTGCGCGAGTGGATGGCGCAGATCGGTGCATCGCGCAGCGTGGCGGTGCACATGCTCGGCAAGGTGAAGACGGTCACGCAGATGGTCGCGATCCCCTTCCTCTTGTACGACGGCCGCTTGCTGCGATTCGTCGACACCCGGCTCTGGGGCACGGTGCTGATCTACATCGCCGCCGTGCTGACGATCTGGTCGATGGTGTACTACCTGCGCAAGGCATTGCCGGAAATCCGCGCCAAGGTGCGCTGACATGTCGCGCACCGACGAGTCCGCGCTGATCCGCGCGATGCCGGTGGTGTTCGTTCTGATCTGGAGCACCGGCTTCGTCGTCGCTCGGCTGGGCATGCCGCATGCCCCGGCGCTCACCTTCCTGGCGTGGCGGTTCGCACTGTCGATCGTGGCCATCGGCGCCTGGGTGGCGCTCAGTCGTCAGGTGGCCTGGCCGCGCGACCGCGCCCAATGGCTGCATCTCGGCGTGGTGGGCGTCCTGATGCACGGCGGCTACCTGGGTGGCGTGTGGGTGGCCGTCAAGGCCGGCATGTCGGCGGGCCTGGCCGCGCTGATCGTCTGCCTGCAGCCGGTGCTCACCGCCGCCTGGCTGTCGTGGCACGGCGCCGGGCACCGTGTCTCGTCGCGCCAGTGGGCAGGGCTGGCACTCGGCCTGGGCGGGCTCACGCTGGTGGTGTGGCGGCGCATGCAGGGCGGCGAGGTGACGGTTGCCCAGCTGCTGCCGGCGGTGCTGGCGCTGCTGTCGATCACCGTCGGCACGCTCTACCAGAAGCGCTACGTCGCGCCGGCCGACGTGCGGCCGGCCAACCTGATCCAACTGACCGCGGCGCTGCTCGTCACCGCGCCGCTGAGCAGCCTCGAGAGCGGCACCATGCAGTGGGGCGCCGAACTGGTGGCCGCGATGACCTGGTCGGTGCTCGGCCTCACGCTCGGTGGCAGCTCGCTGCTGTACCTGCTGATCCAGCGTGGTGCCGCGACCCAGGTGACGAGCCTGTTGTATCTGGTGCCGCCGTGCACGGCGCTGCTCGCCTGGATCGGCTTTGGCGAAGCGATCACGACCGTGATGCTCGTCGGCATGGCGTTGTGTGCGTTAGGCGTCTATCTCGTGCGGCGCGAATAGGGTGTGTCAAGGCGTTGTCAATCGGGGTGACACCATGCGCGTGGCCTGATTCGCGCCAGGGTATTGGCCTAGAATTGCTGGTCGCGCTTGACACCAACAGAGGCGATCGTTGTAATTCCTCCCGCATCGTGCGCCGCCCGCGATGTGCAGCGCGCCAGCAAACCAATCCATCGAGACAATGCCGAGAGGGGGTACTTTCGTGAACAAGTCCGAGCTGATCGAGCACATCGCCAAACAGGCCGACATCTCCAAGGCCGCGGCCACGCGGGCGCTCGAAGCGCTCATCGGGGGCGTGAAGTCGACGTTGAAGAAGAGCGGTAGCGTGTCGATTGTCGGCTTCGGTACCTTCGCCGTCAGCAAGCGCGCTGCGCGTAGCGGCCGCAACCCTCGCACCGGCGCGGCCATCAAGATCAAGGCAGCCAAGGTACCGAAGTTCCGTCCCGGCAAGGCGCTGAAGGACGCGTTGAACTGACGATGGCGGCAACGGTGGCCCGCTGGCAATCGAGCGGGTGCTTAGCTCAGCTGGTAGAGCGGCGCCCTTACAAGGCGTAGGTCGGCGGTTCGAACCCGTCAGCACCCACCAAGGTCTTAGAATCTGCGCGCTGGCGCTCTAGCCCCGACCGGAGAGAGCAGCGCGGGCAAGCAGGAGGCGCCCCGAGCCCACAAGGCGAACCGCGGTTCGCCTTTTTCACGTGGGGCGCACCGAGCGCCCAGGCCTTCGAGGACTGTCCATGTTCGAATTCGTCCGCACGCACACCAGGCTCTTGCAGCTCATGCTGGTGCTGTTGATCTTCCCGTCGTTCGTCTTCTTCGGCATCCAGGGCTACAGCCGCTTCGACGAAGGCGGAGCCAGCACGGTGGCCAAGGTCGACGGGCACACCATCACGCAGGCCGAGTGGGACCAGGCGCATCAACGTCAGGTCGAACGCATGCGTCAGCAGATGCCCGGCATCGATACGAAGCTGTTCGACACGCCGACCGCCAGGCGCGAGACGCTGGAGGCGCTGGTGCGCGAACGTGTGCTGCTGTCTGCCGCCTTCCGGCAGAACCTGGTCGTCGGCGACGAACGGCTGCAGCGCCTGTTCGTCGAGGACCCGCAGTTCGCGCCGTTGCGCAATGCCGATGGCAGCGTCAATCAGGCCGTGCTGGCGGCGCAGGGCATGACCAGCCAGAATTTCGTGGCGCAGTTGCGCCAGGAGCTCGGCGTGCAGCAAGTGCTGCGCGGGGTGTCGAACACGACGCTCTCGCCCGTTGCTCCGGCCGACCGAGCGCTCAATGCGCTGCTGCAGCGACGCCAGGTCGCGCTGGCACGCTTCGACGCCAAGGCCTACGCCGCCAAGCTGCAGCCCACTGACGCGCAGGTCGAGGCGTACTACAAGGCGCATGAGGCGGAATTCAGCGCGCCCGAGCAGGCCGCCATCGAGTACGTCGTGCTCGACCTCGAATCGATCAAGAAGGGCATCGCCGTGCCCGACGAAGACCTGCGCAAGTACTACACGGAGAACATCAGCCGCTACACGGTGGCCGAGGAGCGGCGCGCGCGGCACATTCTGATCGCCGCCGACAAGGACGCCAGCGCCGACGCCAAGCAGAAGGCCAAGTCGCGCGCCGAGGCCCTGTTGGCCGAGGCGCGCAAGTCGCCGTCCGGCTTTGCCGAGCTGGCCAGGAAGAACTCCGCCGACGCCGGCTCGGCCGCCCAGGGGGGCGACCTCGAGTTCGCGGCCAGGGGCGGCATGGTCGCCAAGGCACTGGAGGATGCCGTATTTGCGATGAAGGTCGGCGAGACCGGCGAGGTGGTGGAGAGCGAATTCGGCTATCACGTGGTGCGACTCGACGCCGTGCGCGGCGGCGAGAAGAAGCCGCTCGAGGCGGTGCGCGGCGAGATCGAGGACGAGATCCGCAAGCAGCTCGCCGCCAGGCGCTGGGCCGAGGCGGCCGAGCAGTTCACCAATACCGTGTACGAGCAGGCCGACAGCCTGCAGCCGGTGGCTGACAAGCTCAAGCTCGAGAAGCGTACTGCCACGGTGCGCCGTCAGCCGGCACCGGGGGCCAGCGGTGCACTGGCCTCGGCCAAGCTGCTCGACGCGGTGTTCGCCAGCGACGCGGTGAAGAACAAGCGCAACACCGACGCTGTGGAGGTCGCAGCGAACCAGCTCGCCTCGGCGCGCATCGTGCAGCACCAGCCAGCCCGCACGCTGCCGTTGGCCGATGTTCGCGACCGCGTGCGCGAGCGCGTGATCGCGGCCGAATCCGCAGCGGCCGCGCGCAAGGAAGGCGAGGCGCGCCTGACCCAGCTGCGCCAGACGGGGCAGGGCGAGTTGCCGGAGAAGCACACGCTGTCGCGCATGGAACTGCAGGGTGTGCCGCCGCGGGTACTCGAGGCGGTGCTGCAACTCGACACAGCCAAGCTGCCGGGCTACGCCGGCGTCGACCTCGGCGAGCAGGGTTACGTGGTGGTCCGCCTCGATGCCGTGCTGCCACGCGAAACCAAGGCCGACGACAACGCGCGGCTGCGTGCGCAGTATGCGCAAGCTTGGAGTGGCGCCGAGACACGCGCCTATCTCGACGCGTTGAAGACCCGCCACAAGGCCGAGACGCGCGCGCCGAGTGCCTCTGAGCCGGCCCGCTGAGGCCGGACCGATGAGGGGACGGCCGCTATAATCGTCGCCTCCGGTGGTGGCTGTAGCTCAGTTGGTAGAGTCCCAGATTGTGATTCTGGTTGTCGTGGGTTCGAGTCCCATCAGCCACCCCACCCGCGCCGGCCCGGCGCTTGGGTGGTGAAGCCTCTCAGCGCTCCTGACGCTCGCCCAGCTCGGGTACCCGGATCTCGCAGACCACGCCACGCGGTACGTTGTCGCGCCAGCGCACTTCGCCGCCGAGCAGCTTCACGCGCTTGCGGATGCCGCCGAGCCCGAGACCGTGCGACCAGCCCTGCGGGTCGCGGCCGACGCCGTCGTCGGCGACGGTGAGCGTGAAGCGGCCGCGCTCGTAGTGGCCGATGACGTCGACGCGCGAGGCGTTGGCGTGCACGATCACGTTGTTGATCAGCTCGCGCAGCATGCGCGTCAGCGCCGACCACTGCACGACCGACAGGTTGACCTCGCGTTCGATGTCGAAGCTCCAGTGCAGCTCGCAGTGCGCGGCGTGCAGGCGCTGTGAGATGTCGGCCTTCCACTCGGCGCTGGCGTGCGACAGCCGGTGTGACGACGCCGCCAGCCCGCGCGTCAGCGTCTTCAGGTCCTGCAGCGTGTGGCGGACATAGTCCTCCATCTCGGGACTCTGCGCCTTGTACATCAGCGTCAGCAGCCGCGCACCGATGTCGTCGTGCAGATCCTGCGCGATGCGCGCGCGCTCCTCGTTGCGCCCCTGCTCGACGGCGCGGTCGAAGGCGATCGCGCGAGCCAGCTGCTCCAGCACGCGGTCGGTCAGCCGCGCGTCCTCGCGCGTGAACAGGCGCCGGCCGCGGCGCGCGAAGCGCAGCACCAGCGAGCCGCGCGGCGCGGCGCCTGTATCGATGCCCGGCAACTGCGGCACCGGCACCATCAGTGTCGAGCCATCGCCCACCACGCGGCTGGCGTGCACCATGCGCGACGTGTGTGTGGTCTCGAGCGGCTCGAACAATTCGCCCAGCAGCTTGGACAGGTGTTCGGTGCCGTTGGTACCCGCGCTCTCGATTTCGCGCGCCACGCGGTAGAGGCTCTCGAACATGCGCTCGGTGGTCAGCATGTTCGATCCCATCAGCTGATTGAGGATCCACTGCCGGGTGCCCGCGTAGACGCCGAGCGCGACGAACAGCGCAAGCGTCAGCGACGTGAACTGGCCGAGCGCGAACACCGCGACGAACAGCAGGTCGAGCGACGTCGCGACGGTGCTCACGCCGGCCAGCAGCGTGAACTCGCGCATCACCTGCTGCGAGCGCGACAGGAACGGTATCAGCATCACCGCCGACGCGAAGAACACGTACCAGATCACCGGGCCGATGCTGGCGATCGTCTGCTGCACGCCGGGCTCGCGGCCGGCCAGCGCGATCGCCATCGTGAGCAGGGCCAGCGTGCCGGCCAGCAGCAGCCCGATGCGCCGCAGCACGAGCGAGAACGGGTGGGGCAGCAGCCGGTACGACCAGGTCAGCACCGCCGTGCAGACGATGCCGTAGGTGAGCAGCAGCACCTGCGTCCACCACCACAGGTGCCGTGCACCGCCGAGCGCTTCGGCACCGACGAAGGCGAGCGCCAGTGCCCAGCCGAAGCCGGCGATCGTCTTGCGGTGCGGAACCTGGCGCGGATGCACGGTGATCGCATGAAGGATCGCAGCGCCGGTGATCACGTCGCAGCCCAGTCGGACCAGGCTGTTGACATCGCCGACCGCTCGCGGCAGCCCGAAGCCATGCAGCGACTCCAGCCCGATGAGCAGCAGGTTGGTCGTCTGGCACAGCGCAATCAGGCCGTACAGCAGATTGCGCTCGTCGGGGCGCACCAGCACGACGACGGAACCGATCAGGTAGAGCACCAGTGCCAGTGCGGTGAGCAGCCAGAACGGGGCGCCGAGTCCGGCATAGCCGCGTGGCACCGGCTTCACGTCGATCGGGGCCACGCCGTCAAAGTGCAGCCGCACGCTGGGTTGCTCCAGCGCCGCGGCCAACTGGGCCTCGAGCAGGATCTGCTGCTCGCGCTCCTCGTCGTCGACGATCCAGCGCGGCGACGGCCGGCTGGCCAGCGTCTGGGCCGGCAGCATATGGCCGTCGGCTGTCTCCAGGCCGCGCAGATACTGGCCGGCGCGCAGCCGCAACTGGGCATCGCCCGAAGCGAGCAGTTCGATCTGACCGGTCGAACTGACCCGCCAGGTCACGTCGACGTAGTGCGTGCCGGCGATGTAGCGCAACAGGGCGAACAGCCCCACGCAACCGAGCAACGCAAGCACCATCAGCGCTCGGCGCCGCCAGCCGAGCCAGCGGCCCGACGCCAGGCCGCGCGCAACTCGGTCGCCGGCCGTCAGCGACGCGTCGGACGCTGCGTTGTCGAAGCCGAGGCTCGAATCGGTCGGCAGCGCGCTCGGCTCACCGTAGCCCGACGGTGCCGTGACGCCGGCCGGCCGGGCGATCGGCACGTCACACCAGCCCTTGCTTGGTGGCGAGTACCGCGGCCTCGGCGCGGCTGGAGACGTTGAGCTTCTTGTAGATGGACTTGATGTGGTCGTTCACGGTGAACCACTTGATTCCCATCAGGCTGGCGATCTCCTTGATCGTGAAGCCCTTGCTCAGATAGGTCAGCACCTCGCTCTCGCGCGGGGTCAGCCGTTCGTGGTCGGCCGGC
The DNA here is from genome assembly GCA_937871935.1 of uncultured Burkholderiales bacterium. Taxonomy (GTDB): domain Bacteria; phylum Pseudomonadota; class Gammaproteobacteria; order Burkholderiales; family Burkholderiaceae_C; genus JAEUPI01. The sequence goes on along the minus strand of CALMQI010000016.1, from coordinate 14,168 downwards.
TTCTCGATCGGCACCGGGCGGCTCGACGCGAGCTCGACCGGCCGGCTGAAGCCCGAGTCGGCCGACCGCAGCTCAGGCCGTCCGCCGTCTCGAAAGTGCGTCAGCAGTCGGCGCGCGATGGCCGGCGACAACGGTGGCTGGCCGCGCACGATCTTCTGCAGCTCCTCGACCAGCACCTCGAAGCGATCTTCCTTCAGCAGATAACCGTCGGCGCCGCACTGCAGCGCCGGGAACAGGTGATCGTCGTCGGAGTACAGCGTGGTGACGATCTTGGTCGCCGGGTACTGCGACAGCTCGGCCAGCAGCTCCATGCCATTGCCGTCGGGCAACTCGAGATCGACCAGGATCAGCTTGAAGGGGTCGACCCCATGCAAACCCTGCGCGCCGCCGGTGAGATTGATCTGCTTGCGCGCAGACTCCAGGTCGCCGGCTTCGGTGATGGCCAGCGTGTCGCTGAAACTCTCGCGCACCACGCGGCACAGGAAGCTGCGTGCCACCGGGTTGTCTTCAAGGATCAGGACCTTGACGGCCATGTTCTTCCTCCGAGCGCGTGCATCGTAGCGCAGAAGGCCCGCGTGCAGCGTTTGCGTCGCGGGTGATGGGCGGCTGCGACGCTCAGGCGTTGACCATGACCAGCTTGCCCAGTGCCTGTCGTGAACCCATGCGCGCGTAGGCGTCGTGCAGCTTCGCCATCGGCAGCAACTGGTCGATGACCGGCTTCACCTTGCCCTCCTGGTACCAGCGCACCAGCTCCTGCAGTGCCGCCGCGTTGGCCTTCGGCTCCCGGCGCAGAAAGTCGCCCCAGAACACGCCGACGATCGCCGCACCTTTCAGCAACGGCAGGTTCCAGGGCAGCGCCGGGATGCCCCCTTGCGCGAAGCCGATCACCAGGTAGCGTCCACGCCAGGCGATCGATCGCAGGCAAGGCTCCGCCAGGTCGCCGCCGACCGGGTCGTACACCACATCGGGGCCCTTGCCGTCTGTCAGATGCTTGAGGGCGTCGCGGATGTTCTCGCGGCTGTAGTCGATGGTGGCGTCGGCACCGAGCCGACGGCACAGCTCGCATTTCTGCGCCGACGATGCAGCGGCGATCACCTTCGCACCTGCGGCCTTGGCGATCTGCAATGCCGCGGTGCCCACACCGCCGGCGGCGCCGAGCACCAGCACGGTCTCGCCGGCTTGCAGGGCGGCGCGATCGATCAGCGCATGGTGTGAGGTGCCATAGGTGAAGCCGAAGGCCGCAGCGTCCTCGATCGCCATGTCCTTCGGCAGCGGCAACACCCGTGCCGCGTCGACGCAGGCATGCGTGCCGAATCCGCCGGTGCCGGCCAGCACGGCCACGGCATCACCGGTCTCGAGATGCACGACGCCCGGGCCGACTGCGTCGACCACACCGGCGAATTCGGATCCCGGCACGAACGGCAGCGGCGGCTTGAACTGATACTTGTTCTGCACGATCAGCAGATCGGGGAAGTTCAGGCTGGCCGCGCGGATGGCGACGCGTACCTGCCCGGCCGCCGGCTCGGGCGTAGGCAGTTCGGCCCAGCGCAGATATTCGACTCCGATCGGTTGTTCGCAAAGCCAGGCATGCATGCGGCATCTCCAGTCCGGGCGGGGATGATACGCAGCCGACGATGGCGCGGTCGGTGCAGGGCTGCTGCCTACAATCGGCGCCAGCATGCGCATCCTGATCGCCAACGACGACGGCTACCTCGCCCCCGGCATTGCTGCGCTGGCACAGGCCTGCCGCGGGCTGGGCGAGATCGACGTCATCGCGCCGGAGAGCAACGCCAGCGGCACCTCGAACTCGCTGACGCTGAACCGTCCGCTCAACGTGTTCGAGGCCAGCGGCGACATGCAACGGGGTTTTCGCGTCGTCAACGGCACGCCGTCGGACTGCGTGCACGTCGCGCTGACCGGTCTGCTGCAATACCGGCCCGACCTGGTGGTCTCGGGCATCAACAACGGTGCCAACATGGGCGACGACACGCTGTACTCGGGCACCGTGGCGGCGGCGATGGAGGGTTTCCTGTTCGGCATTCCCGCAATCGCGTTCTCGCAGGTCGACAAGGGCTGGCAGCATCTCGATGCCGCGGCACGCGTCGCCCGTGCGCTGGTCGAGCAGTTGCTGCCGCGGGTGGCGGCCGGCGGTGCGCCGTGGCTGCTCAACGTGAACATTCCGAACCGCCCCGATGCCGACCGCTTGCCGCGCCAGGTCACGCGCCTGGGCCGGCGTCACGCCAGCCAGCCGGTGATTCGCCAGGACAATCCGCGCGGCGAGGCGATCTACTGGATCGGGCCGGCCGGTGACGCGCGCGACGCCGGTCCGGACACCGACTTCCATGCCGTCAGCCACGGCCAGGTGTCGGTGACGCCGCTGCAGGTCGATCTGACTGACCACGCCGGCCTGGCAAGCTGGCGCCAGGATCTTGGTGGTGGGGCGGCCCGGTGACGACACGCCGGCGCGGCTTTCCGATAGCGCTCGAGCGTGTGGCCAGCCAGGCCACGACACCGCGGACCACGGTACTGCGGCCGCAGCGTCCACTCGACGAAGCGGTCCGGGACGCTCGCGCCCCGGTGCCGCCAACGGGCACCGGGCTCGATTCGACGGCAGTGCGCGAGCGCATGGCGGCGCGGCTGCGCGCAGACGGCGTCACGCATGCCGGGTTGTTGCAGGCCTTTCACGTGGTGCCACGGCACGCCTTCATCGACACCGCACTCGCGGCACAGGCCTACGAGGACACCAGCCTGCCCATCGGCCATGGACAGACGATCTCCAAGCCGTCGGTGGTGGCGCGCATGATCGAGTTGCTGCTGCAGGGCGAGGCTGCGCGCAACCTCGGACAGCTGGGCCGCGTACTCGAGATCGGCACCGGCTGCGGCTACCAGTGCGCGCTGCTCGCACAGCTTGCGCGCAGCGTGGTCTCGATCGAGCGCATCGGGCCGCTCTTCGACAAGGCGCGTGAACATCTGGCGTCGTTGCGCTTCGACCGCGTGCGCTTGATCCACGGTGACGGCGCGCTCGGGCATGCGCCGCTGGCGCCGTACCAGAGCATCATTGCGGCCGCGGTCGGCGACACGCTGCCACCGGCCTGGCTCGAGCAGCTCGATGTCGGCGGGCGCCTGGTGGCGCCGGTACAGGTCGATCGTCGTCAGATGCTGGTGGTTGTAGACCGAGGGCCGAGCGGGTACAAACGGGTTCACCATGAGGAAGTCCGCTTCGTCCCCTTAAAATCCGGCCTCGTCTGACAGCGCGCGATACTCATCTATGCGAAGGCTTCTAGCGCGGCACGCCAAGTCCGCAGTGTGGTCGATGCCGTTGCTCGGTCTGCTGGCCGCCTGCGCGCCCGTGCCACGTCTGCCGGCCCCGGTGGAGGAGCGAGCGCCCTTTGGTCGCGCGCCCGCCCCGGCCGCCACGGCGCCCGCACCGGGCACTGTGCCGGCTGCACAGACGCCGGGTGACCCGAGCCAGAAGCTCGGCGCCGAGAACGCCGGCAAGCCCGGCTACTACACCATCAAGCCCGGTGACACACTGCTGCGCGTCGCGGTCGAGACCGGCCAGAACTGGCGCGACATCGCCAAGTGGAACGGTATCGAGAACACCAGTCTCATCGAGGTCGGCCAGGTGTTGCGCGTGGTGCCGCCCGGAGCCGATCCGGTGGCGCCGGCCGCACGCGGTGTGGCCACCGCCAAGGTCGACGCCCGACCACTCGATGCCAAGCCCGATCCGACGGGCGCACCGGCGCCGGGTGCCACCACCGGCTTGCCGCCGATGCCCCCGGCGCCGACGGTGTCGCCCATCACGCCCGGGGTGATCTCACCGGGCGCGGCCGCAGCGGCGCCGCCACCGGCACCCGCCGCGCGAGCGCGCGAAGCTGACGACGACATCACCTGGGCGTGGCCGGCAAGCGGGCCCGTGGTGATGGGCTTCGACGATGTCAAGAGCAAGGGTTTGGCCATCACGGGCAAGCCCGGTGATCCGGTTGTCGCGGCCGCCGATGGCCGTGTGGTGTACGCCGGTTCCGGGCTGCGTGGTTATGGCAATCTGGTGATCCTGAAGCACAACAACGTCTACCTCACCGCTTACGCGCACAACCAGAGCCTGCTGGTCAAGGAAGACCAGGTCATCCGGCGCGGGCAGAAGATCGCCGAGATGGGGTCCAGCGAAGCTGACCGCGTGCAACTGCATTTCGAGATCCGCCGCCAAGGCAAGCCGATCGATCCGGCACGATTGCTGCCGCCGCGCTAGAGCGCGCAGCAGCGGGCGACACATCATGGGGACGCGACGCCCGCTTGGCCAGTGGAACGGCGGTCTGCGACCATCGATGCCGCCGCCATCGATCGAGCAGGCCTTCACGCCGCCGCTCGAGGGCGAAGCCGGCCTCACGCCGCGCATCGCCGATGCGGCCGACCATGAAGGTGGCAATGCGCTGCAGGCCTACTTGCGCGGCATCCGCCGTGCGCCGCTGTTCTCGCCCGAAGAGGAGTTCGCCGCCGCCAGCAGCGCCCGCGCCGGGGACTTCCAGGCGCGCCAGCAGATGATCGAGCGCAATCTGCGCCTGGTGGTGTCGATCGCCAAGCACTACCTCGGCCGCGGCTTGCCGATGCCCGACCTGATCGAGGAGGGCAACCTCGGTCTGATGCACGCCATCGAGAAGTTCGAGCCGGCACGGGGCTTCCGCTTCTCCACATACGCGTCGTGGTGGATCCGCCAGAGCATCGAGCGTGCGCTGGTGCAGCAGACGCGGCTGGTGCGGCTGCCGGTGCACGTGGTGCGCGAACTCAACCTGGTGCTGAAGACGCGCCGCCAGCTGGAGTCGACGGCGGCGCGCGAAGGTGGACGGCCGGTCGGCGCCGAAGACGTTGCTGCAGCGGTCGGCAAGGATGTGCATCGCGTCAGCGCCCTGCTCGCGCTGGCAGAGCAGCCCGCGTCGCTCGATGCACCGCTGGAGATCGATGGTGGGGAGTCGCTGGTCGACACGGTGGCCGACGAGCAATCGTCCGATCCGCTGACGCTGACGCTGAGCCACGAGGTCACCGGCCTGCTGGCGCATGGACTGACGCAACTCAACGCTCGCGAGCAGGAGGTACTCAATGGGCGCTACGGGCTCGACGACCGGGAGCCGCAGACGCTGGAGGACCTGGCCACCCGGCTCAAGCTCACGCGCGAGCGCGTGCGCCAGATCCAGCAGGAGGCGCTGGCCAAACTGAAGCAGCGCATGGCGCGTCAGGGGCTCGATCGTGATTCGGTGTTCTGAGGCGCGTAGCCTCGTCGTCCAGGGCTGATGCCGGCATGGCGTCGTGGCCTGTCCTGGTCTTCGACATCGAGACGATTCCCGATGTCGCCGGTCTGCGCCGCCTGCGCGAACTGCCGCCCGACACGGGCGATGACGAGGTGCTGGCGCACGAGCTCGCCCAGCGTGCCGCCGACGGCAAGAGCGACTTCCTGCCGCACTACCTGCAGCGCGTGGTGACGATCTCGTGCGTCTTTCGCGGTGCCGATGGCCTGCGGGTGCACTCGTTCGTCGATCGTTTGCCCGGGGGGGCCAGCGAGGAGGCGCGCATCGTGCAGCAGTTCTTCTCGACGATCGAGAAACGCGTGCCGCAACTCGTCAGCTGGAACGGCGGCGGCTTCGACCTGCCGGTGCTGCACTACCGAGGTCTGATGCACGGCGTGGTGGCCAGCAGGTACTGGGACTTCGGCGAGGACGATCGCGAGTTCAAGTGGAACAATTACATCTCGCGCTACCACCACCGACACCTGGATCTGATGGACCTGCTGGCGCTGTACCAGCCGCGGGCCAATGCGCCGCTGGACACCATGGCCAAGCTGTGCGGCCTGCCCGGCAAGCTGGGTATGGACGGCGCGGCCGTGCACGGCGCGTGGCGCGAGGGCCGGATCGAGGAGATCCGCCGCTATTGCGAGACCGACGTGATGAACACCTACCTGCTGTACTGCCGTTACCAGCAGATGCGCGGCGGCCTTACGGTGGCCGAGCATGCGGCCGAGATGCAGCTCGTGCGCGCCACGTTGTCGTCGATCGACGAACCGCACTGGCCGCAATACCTCGCCGCCTGGGCTGCGCCGTCGGCTTGAACGCATGGCGGGACCGCGCCTTCGCGGGGATGTCAGCGTTTCCCAGGGGTGTTGTGCACGGAGCGCGGCGCTAGCATCCACGCGCTCGCGACACTGTCCCTTCATCGAAGCCCGATGCCCAATCTGTGGAACGTCACCGACCTGCAGCCCGGCCCGGCACTCGTGATCCCGGGCGACACGCTGCCGGCCATGTTCTGGCAGGGTGTGGCGACGCGCGGCGACGGGACCTGGTTGCGGCAGAAGGAGTTCGGTGTCTGGCGCAGCTGGAGCTGGAACCAGACCGCGCAGGCAGTGCGTGAGATCGCCCACGGCTTGATGTCGCTCGGCTTCGGCCGCGGCGACACCGCGTCGATCCAGTCGAACACCGTCGTCGAATGGGTGCTCGCCGACTTGGCGATCCTGAGCTGCGGCGGCGTGTCCAGCGGCATCTACCCGACCGACGCGGCCAGCCAGACACAGTATCTCTGCGAGGACTCGCGCACCAGCGTGCTCTTCGTCGAGGACGAGGAGCAGCTCGACAAGGCACTCGAGGTGCGCTCGCAGCTGCCGCTGCTGCGTCGCATCGTCGTGTTCGACATGGAAGGTCTGTCGGACCTGGCTGACCCGATGGTGATGGGCCTCGACGCGCTGCGCTCCCTGGGCAGGGAACACCTGGCCTCGCACCCCGACGCCCTGGAGCGGTGTGTGGCCGCCGTGCAGCCCGACGATCTGGCGATCCTGGTCTACACCTCGGGCACCACAGGCAGACCCAAGGGCGCGATGCATCTGCACCGCAGCCTGGTGACCTGGCTGCGCGCCATCAACGAGTTGGTCGGTCAGACCGAGGACGACGAGCGCATGTGTTTCCTGCCGCTGTGTCACGTGGCCGAGCGCACCGGCGGCGAGTACTTCGCGATGTACACCGGCGCCAAGCTCAATTTCGTCGAGAACCCCGACACCGTGCCGGAGAACGTGCGCGAGATCGCGCCGACCGTTTTCACCGCCGTGCCGCGGGTGTGGGAAAAGTTCTACTCCGCCGTCACGATCGCCGTGCGCGAGGCGTCGCGGCTGCAGCAGCTGGTCTACGGCTGGGCGCTCGGCGTCGGCCGGCAAGTGGCCGATCGCGTGCTGGCGCAGCAGCCGGTGCCGGCAACGCTGAAGGCGCGCTTCATGGTGGCGCGCTGGCTGTCGCTGGACAACGTGCGCAAGATGATCGGCATCCACCGCGCCCGGTTCCTGCTCACCGGCGCGGCGCCGATATCACCCGACCTGATCCGCTGGTACCTGTCGCTCGGCGTGCCGATGTTCGAGGTCTGGGGCATGACAGAGACGGCAGGCCTGTCGACCTCGATGCAGGGCAGCCGCATCAAGCCGGGTTCGATCGGCAAGGCGGCGCCGTTCAACGAAGTGCGCATCGACTCAGCCACCGGCGAGATTCTGGTGCGCGGGCCCAATGTGTTCGCCGGCTACCTGAACCTGCCGGAAAAGACGGCCGAGACGATCGACAAGGACGGCTGGTTGCACACCGGCGACGTGGGCACGGTCGACGAGGAAGGGTACTTCCGCATCACCGACCGCATGAAGGACATCATCATCACCGCCGGCGGCAAGAACGTGACACCGAGCGAGTGGGAGAACGAGCTGAAGTTCTCGCCCTACGTGACCGACGCGGTGGTGATCGGCGACAAGCGGGCCTACCTGACGGCGCTGGTGATGATCGACCAGGAGAACGTCGAGCGCTTCGCGCAGGAGCGCGACATCCCGTTCTCCAACTACACCAGCCTGACGCGCTCGCCCGAGGTGCGTGCACTCGTTCAGGGCGAGATCGACAAGGTGAACAAGAAGTTCGCGCGGGTGGAGCAGATCAAGAAGTTCCATCTGCTGGAGACGCAGCTCACCGCCGAGGACGAGGAACTGACGCCGACGATGAAGCTCAAGCGCAAGCTCGTGCAGACCAAGTACGCGCCGCAGATCGAGGCCATGTACCAGTGACGAACCACCCAACCAGGAGATACCGACCCATGAAGACCACTCTCAAGACCGTCGCTTTCGCCTGCGCGCTGGCTGCCACCTCAGCCTGGGCGCAGAACCAGGGCGTGAGCAAGGACGAGATCGTTCTCGGCTCGATCCAGGACCTGTCCGGCCCGATTTCGGGCTTCGGCAAGCAGGTGCGCCTGGGCATGATGCTGCGGGTCGACGAGATCAACGAGCAGGGCGGCATCAACGGCCGCAAGATCAAGTTGATCGTCGAGGACTCGGCCTACGATCCCAAGCGAGCGGTGCTGTCGGCCCAGAAGCTCGTCAACCAGGACAAGATCTTCATGATGGTCGCCCACATCGGCACGGCGCAGAACAACGCGGCGATGCCGGTGCAGTTCGAGAAGAACATCGTCAACTTCATGCCGGTGACCGCGGCGCGCGAGATGTACGAGCCGTTCCACAAGCTCAAGTACTCGTTCGCGGTGCCGTACTACGAGCAGATGCGCGTGATGTTGCCCAAGCTGGTCAAGGACAAGGGCGCGAAGAAGGTGTGCTCGATCTACCAGGACGATGAATTCGGCCTCGAGGTGCAGCGCGGTGCCGAGGCGGGACTCAAGTCGATCAACGTCGAGATGGCCGAGAAGACGACCTACAAGCGCGGCGCCACCGACTTCTCCAGCCAGGTGGCCAGGATGAAGGGCGCCGGCTGCGACCTGGTGGTGATGGGCACGATCATCCGCGAGACCATCGGCACCATCGGCGAGTCACGCAAGACCGGGTTCAGCCCCACCTTCGTCGGCACCAGCGCGTCCTACACCGACCTGATCCACAAGCTCGGTGGTCCGGCGATGAACGGGCTGTATGCCACGATGGGTGCGCAGCATCCCTACCTCGACGAGGCGTCGCAGCCGTTGCGCTTCTGGGCCAACAAGTACAAGACCAAGTTCAACGAGGACCCGACCGTGTTCTCGGCCTACGGCTACACGATCATCGACGCGTTCCAGCGTGCGGCCAGCAAGGCCGGCCAGAACCTCACCACCGACAGCTTCATCAAGGCCATGGACACGATGGTGATCCCGCAGGACATGTTCGGCAGTGCCGAGGCCACCTACGGACCGAAGAAGCGCCTGGGCAGCGACTCGACACGCCTGTCGCAGATCGTCGACGGCAAGTGGAAGGTGATCTCCGACTACGTGAAGCCGTAGGGGCTTCGTGACACCGATCGCCAAGGGCCGCCTGCGGGCGGCCCTTCTTTCTTCTGCCGGCCGGCCCGGATAATCACGCGATGGCATTCGAACCGGAGTGGCTGAACGTCGAGTCGCTCGACCTCGAGGCACAGGGCGTGGCGCGGCGCGCCGACGGCAAGGTAGTGTTCATCGAGGGCGCCTTGCCGGGTGAACAGGTCTGCGTCAACGTCGGCCGGCGCAAGAACAATTGGGAGCAGGGCACGCCCAGCGCGCTGCGGCGCGAGAGTTCACAACGCGTCGCGCCGGGCTGCCCGCACTTCGGTCTGCATCCCGGCGCCTGCGGCGGCTGCAAGATGCAGCACCTGCATCCGCAGGCGCAGATCGCCGTCAAGCAGCGTGTGCTCGAGGACAACTTGCTGCACCTGGCCAATGTGGTGCCCGAGCGCATCCTGCGTCCGTTGCAGGGCCCTGCGTGGGGCTATCGGCATCGCGCGCGGCTGTCGGTACGGCACGTGGCCAAGAAGGGCGCCGTGCTGGTGGGTTTTCACGAGCGCAAATCGCGCTACGTCGCCGACATGACGCAGTGCCCGGTACTGCCAGCGCGTGTAAGCGCCATGCTGCCAGCCTTGCGCGCACTGATCCATGCGATGGACGCGCGTGACCGGCTGCCGCAGATCGAGCTTGCCATGGGTGACGAGGTGTGCGCGCTGGTGCTGCGGCACTTGGAACCGTTGAGCGCGGGTGACCGCAACCGCCTCGTCGAGTTCGGCCACCGGCATGCCGTGCAATGGTGGCTGCAGGCCGGTGGCCCCGACACCGTACAGCCGCTCGAACCGGCGCTCGGCCCGACGCTGGCATACGAGCTGCCCGAGTTCGGCCTCGCAATGCCATTCAAGCCCACCGACTTCACCCAGGTCAATACCGCGATCAACCGGGTGCTCGTGTCGCAGGCCGTGCGCTGGCTCGACCCGCGCGAGAGCGATCGGATCATCGACTGGTTCTGCGGTCTCGGCAACTTCACGCTTGCGATCGCGACGCGGGCCGCCGACGTGCACGGCATCGAGGGCAGTGATGCGCTGGTCGCACGCGCCCGCAACAACGCACAGGCGGCTGGGTTGAGCGCGCGCTGCAGCTTTGCTGCCGACAATCTGTTCGAGATCACCGCAGCGTCGCTGCAGGCCCTCGGGTCGGCGCAGCGCTGGCTGATCGACCCGCCTCGCGAGGGAGCTTTCGCGCTGGCGAAGGCGCTGGCCGAACTGCACGGCACCGCCACCAGCGGCGAATGGACATCACCCCAGCGCATCGTCTACGTCAGCTGCAATCCGGCCACGCTGGCCCGCGATGCCGGACTGCTGGTGCACCAGGCCGGCTACCGCTGTATCGCCGCCGGCGTGGTCGACATGTTTCCCCACACCGCGCATGTCGAGAGTCTGGCGGTCTTCGACCGACCATGAGAAAGGGCCCCGAAGGGCCCTTGTCGACATCAGTGGCTGCGCGAGCTCACTCGCGCTCGCCGCCGAAGATGCCCAGCAGCGCCAGCAGGCTCTGGAACACGTTGTAGATGTCCAGGTAGATCGCCAGCGTCGCCGAGATGTAGTTCGTCTCGCCGCCGTCGATGACGCGCTTGATGTCGTACAGCATGAACGCCGAGAAGATGCCCAGGCAGACGACCAGCAATGTGAGCATCAGGGCCGACGACTGCAGGAAGAAGTTGACCAGGAAGCCGACGAAGACGATCAGTGCACCGACGAACAGGAACTTGCCCATGCCCGATAGGTCGCGCTTGATCATCGTCGACAACGATGCCATCGCGAAGAAGATGATCGCGGTGCCGCCGAAGGCCGTCATGATCAGCGTGCTGCCGTTCTTGAAGCCGAGGATGGTCGCCAGCAGGCGCGACAACATCAGGCCCATGAAGAACGTGAAGCCGAGCAACACGGCCACGCCGGTCGACGAGTGCTTGGTCTTCTCGACGGCGTAGATCAAGCCGAACGCACCGACCAGGAAGACGATCAGGCTGATGCCGGGCGACATCGCAGCGGTGATGCCGGTCGCCACGCCCACCCAGGCGCCTAGCACCGTGGGCAGCAGCGACAACGCAAGCAGCCAGTAGGTGTTTCTCAGGACGCTGTTGCGATCGGCCGCCAGCGCGCCGGAGCCGGCGAAGCCGGGAGAGGTTTGCAGGCTTTGGTTCATGGATCCTCCAGGTTGAAGACACGGGTTAAGACCCGGCAGGCTCATTCTAAGTTCCCCCAGGAGAAAGGGTCATGTGGCCGAACCGCATCCCGCCCCGCCTCGGGGTCAAGCGGGCATATTTGGTCCGCTTACGGCTGCCGGGCCCGCGAACGCGGGTATCTTTCACGCGTCTCGACACGCCAGGAGGAATTCACATGCGTAACCGCCCCAGCCTGACTCTTGCCGACGCTCGCCAGATCGCCGCCGCCGCCGAAGCCGAGGCACTGGCGCACCAGTGGGCCGTGACGATCGCGGTCGTCGACGACGGAGGCCACCTCCTGTGGCTGCAGCGGCTCGACGGCGCGCCGCCGATCTCGGCGCAGATCGGGCCGGCCAAGGCGCGCACCGCGGCGGTGGGTCGGCGCGAGAGCAAGGTCTATGAGGACATGATCAACCAGGGGCGGGTCTCGTTTCTCAGTGCGCCGGCTCTGGAAGGCATGCTCGAGGGCGGCGTGCCGATCGTCGTCGACGGCGACTGTGTCGGCGCCGTCGGCGTCAGCGGCGTCAAGTCGAGCGAGGACGCGCAGATCGCCCGCGCCGGCATCGCAGCGCTCGGCCGTTGAGGGGCCGATCCGCCGTGCGCGGCGGAAGGTCGCGGGCGGCTGGCTATAATTCACGCGATTCACACGCCTGCCCCGCAGCCTAGCGAAACTCCGTTCATCGGTTTCCCCTCGGACTTCGACCTGAGCGAAGCTGGGCGCGCGCAAACCGGAGTTCTTTCTTGCTGCCCGTCCAGCCACCAGCCCTGCTCGCGCTCGCGGACGGCACCGTCTTCACCGGCATTTCGATCGGCGCCCTGGGTGCCGCCGTCGGCGAGGTGGTGTTCAACACCGCGCTGACCGGTTACCAGGAGATCCTCACCGATCCGAGTTACTGCCGGCAGATCGTCACCCTGACGTATCCGCATATCGGCAACTACGGCATCAACGACGAAGACGTCGAGGCGCTGCGCGTGCACGCGGCAGGCCTGGTGATCAAGGACCTGCCGCCCCGCATGTCGAACTTTCGCGCGACGCGCACGCTGTCGCAGTACCTGCAGCAGCAGGGCACCGTGGCCATCGCGGGTATCGACACGCGGCGGCTGACGCGCATCCTGCGCACACGCGGCGCGCAGAACGGCTGCGTCAGCGCGTTCGACGTCGGCATGCCCATCGGGCCGGCCGAGATCGGCGAGGCTGTCGCCCGCGCGCAGGCCGCGCCGAGTATGGCCGGGCAGGACCTGGTTCAAGTGGTCAGCACCAGCCAGCCCTACGGCTGGACGCAGACCGAATGGGCGCTCGGCCGCGGCTTCGGCGACCTGCAGGAACCGCGCTTTCACGTCGTGGCCTACGACTTCGGCGTCAAGCACAACATCCTGCGCATGCTGGCGAGCCGGGGTTGCCGCGTCACGGTGGTGCCGGCGCAGACCTCCGCGGTCGACGTGCTCGCTCTGCAGCCTGACGGCGTGTTCCTGAGCAACGGGCCGGGAGACCCCGAGCCGTGCGACTACGCGATCACGGCCGCCCGCACGCTGATCGATCGTGGTGTTCCCACCTTCGGCATCTGCCTCGGCCACCAGATCCTGGCGCTGGCATCCGGCGCCAGGACCTTCAAGATGAAGTTCGGCCACCACGGCGCCAATCATCCGGTGAAGGATCTCGACAACGGGCGCGTCTCGATCACCAGCCAGAACCACGGCTTCGCGGTCGACGAGAAGACGTTGCCCGGCAACCTGCGGCCCACCCATGTGAGCCTGTTCGACGGCACGCTGCAGGGGCTCGCGCGCACCGACCGGCCGGCATTCTGTTTCCAGGGCCATCCCGAAGCGTCGCCCGGGCCGCACGACATCGCCTACCTGTTCGATCGTTTTGTGTCGCTGATGGAGAAAGCCCGTGCCTAAGCGCAGCGATATCAAGAGCATCCTGATCATCGGCGCCGGCCCGATCGTGATTGGCCAAGCCTGCGAGTTCGACTATTCGGGTGCGCAGGCGTGCAAGGCGCTGCGCCAGGAGGGCTACAAGGTCGTCCTGGTCAACAGCAATCCGGCGACCATCATGACGGACCCCGAGATGGCCGACGTCACCTACATCGAGCCGATCACCTGGCAGATGGTCGAGAAGATCATCGCCAAGGAACGGCCTGATGCGGTGCTGCCGACCATGGGCGGCCAGACGGCGCTGAACTGTGCGCTCGACCTGCACAAGCACGGTGTGCTCGACAAGTACGGCGTCGAGATGATCGGCGCCAACGAACGCGCCATCGAGAAAGCCGAGGATCGGCTGAAGTTCAAGGACGCGATGACGTCGATCGGCCTGGACTCCGCCAAGAGCGGCATCGCGCACACGATGGACGAAGCCTGGGCGGTGCAGAAACGCATCACCGCTGACATCGGCGGCTCCGGCTTTCCGATGGTGATCCGCCCTAGCTTCACGCTCGGCGGCACCGGCGGCGGCATTGCTTACAACCCGGAGGAGTTCGAGGAGATCTGCAAGCGCGGCATCGATCTCTCGCCGACCAACGAGTTGCTGATCGAGGAGTCGCTGATCGGCTGGAAGGAGTTCGAGATGGAGGTTGTCCGCGACAAGGCGGACAACTGCATCATCGTCTGCTCGATCGAGAACCTCGACCCGATGGGCGTGCACACCGGCGACTCGATCACGGTGGCGCCCTCGCAGACCCTGACCGACAAGGAATACCAGATCCTGCGCGAC